>JBKOYV010000300.1:0-3420 GCA_046725585.1 Gemmatimonadota bacterium
GATGAAGTCGAGTGTGTCCGCGAGCGCCTTGTAATCGAACGCGGCGCGCCAGTTGTCGTAGATCCACCGATCGTAGCTGTTCGTGCCCGGAGCATCACCCAGTCTCGGCACCACCGCCGCGGAGAGTTGGCAGCCGGCGCGATGCACGGAGTCGACCGCCTCACGAGTGAACGACGTGAACGCATCCTTGTCGCTCACATGGAAGTTCTCGAAGTCGAACTGGATTCCATCGAACTGGTTGTCGCGACAGAGCGCGGCGAGCGAACGGAGCGCCTGCGCACGCGCGGTCGGATTGGTGAGCACGCGGTGAATGGTCGGCTGGTCGAAGCCCGGATTCATCACGAGCGGCATGAGCTTCACACCCTTCTTTCTCGCGGTCTCGATCACGCGTGGGTCGACCTGCCCGCCAATGATGCCCGTCGAATCCATCGTGTAGTCCTGCGGGGCGACGATCGAGATCTGGTCGGCGTGCCTGAGAAACGCTTGGATGCTCTGCTCGCCGCGCAGATACCACAGCGCCTCGAGACGCTGGGCGCCGGCGTCGACGCTGGCCAAGCCGGACAGCGCGAGCGCGGCGATCGCACCGCGAACGGATCGGAGCCGCAGTCGCATGGCACGAAGGTAATGTTCAGCCGGCGTGACACCCACATCGATGGCTGGTACTTTCGTCCCGGACAAACGCCGAGAGACTCCCGTGTCCCGCATCGTATTGCTGGTCTTTGCCATCGCCGCGCAAGTCGCGACGCTCCACGCCCAAAGCACCCGCTCGGCCGCGGCTGCACGCGACACGATCGACCGCTTCGTCGCCGCCGAGATGGCGCGCATGCACATCCCCGGCCTGTCACTCGCCGTAGTACGCGCCGGGAAGGTGATGAAGACCGAGGGATACGGCATGGCCGATCTCGAGAACGGAATCCCTGTGACACCGCAGACCGTCTTCAAGATCGGGTCGGTGAGCAAACAGTTTCTCGCGACCGGCATCATGCTCCTCGCTCAGGACGGCCGGCTGACTGTCGATGATCCGGTCGCCAAGCACTTCCCGGACGCGCCCGACTCGTGGGGCGGCATCACCCTGCGCCACTTCCTCACGCACACATCGGGAGTGGTGCGCGAGGGGCCGGCATTCGACCCCCTGAAGATCCAACCCGACAGCATCGTGATCCGCTCGGCGTTCGCAAGGCCGCTAGAGTTTCCCACGGGATCGAAGTACCAGTACTGCAACGTCTGCTACTTCACGCTCGCCGACATCATCGCGCGCGTGTCGGGGAAGCCCTGGGATGCCTTCCTCGCCGAGCGCGTGTTCCGCCCGCTGCGAATGACGGCGACGCGAACGACGACTACGACCGCGCTCGTCGCACACCGGGCACGCGGGTATACGTGGCGCGACAGCGGGTACGTCAACGCGCCCGAGTTTCTCGCGCTGCGCCCGAGCGGGGCATTTCTGTCGACCGTGGTCGATCTGGCGAAGTGGGACGCGGCGCTGTACCAGGATCGCGTGCTGACGAAATCCAGCCGCGACGTGATGTGGACGCCTGTGCGCCTAACGGGAGGCAGTTCGTTCGGCTATGGCTTCGGCTGGGAGCTCGACTCGCTGGACGGACACTGGCAGGTGCACCATGGGGGCTCACTGCCCGGGTTCCGCGCCGAGCTGGCGCGCTTCCCCAATGACAGCCTCACCGTGGTCGTGTTGACGAACGCCGATGGCGCGCGTCCCGGCGAGATCGCCCAAGGCGTCGCCCGAATCTATCTGTCGAACGCGGCGCTTACTCGCCCCGCCGGCGCTCGCAAGGAGTGAAGCACTGCCAGTCGCTGACACGCAATCGCCTGACACTTGCGCCCTCGGCGACGCCGAGCGTACGCTCGGCACATGCGCAAGACACGATTCCCGCGTCGCCGCCGGTCGCTCGACGAGTATCTCGCGATGGAGGAGGCGAGCCCGGTCAAACACGAGTTCGTCGCCGGCAAAGTGTACGCGATATCGGGCGTCACGCTGCGTCACAACCTCATCACGCTCAACCTGGTCAGGCGACTGCACGGACCCGCGCGCGCGACGTTGCAGCGTGCTCGCGACCGACGTGAAGGTTCACGTCATAAACCGCATCTACTACCCCTACGTCATGGTCGCGTGTGGCAAGGCCGCCGACGTGGAGCTGATCGTCGAAGCGCTCATCGCCGAAATTGCGTCGCCGGGCACGCACGCGGTCGATCGGCGGGAAAAGCTCAATGCATACCTCCAAATCCCGTCGCTGCGGCAATACCTGATCATCGATCAGCGCCGGAAGCACGTGCTGTCCTACGATCGTCACGAGGACGGCGACTGGCTTCGGGATGAGATCGAGGGCGATGGTGACATCGCGATCCCGTTGCTCGAAACGCGGGTTAGGATCGCCGAGCTGTACGAGGACCTTTCGCTGCCGCCGCTCGCCGTGAAGGAAGGCGAGGAATGGGACGAGGATGGCTGGGATGACGACGACGCCGAGTAACCCGCTCGCGATCAACCGTGCGGGGTGGGATCGCGTCGCGCCCGTCTTCCACGGCGGCACTGCGCTGCCCGAGTACGGCCCGCTCGCACCGACCGAAGACACACTCCGCCTGCTCGAGCTCACCCCCGACCTCCGCGCCCTGGAGCTGGGATGTGGCAGCGGCCGCTCGCTGCGCTACCTCGCCGAACGTGGCGCGCGCGAGCTCTGGGGGCTCGATCTATCGCCGGTGCAGATCGCCTTCGCCAAGGAAACGCTCCGTCCGTTCGCCGAGCGCGTTAGGCTTGTCGAGTCGCCGATGGAGGTGAACCCAGGCATCCCGTTAGGCAGGTTCGACCTGGTGTTCTCGATCTACGGGCTCGGATGGACGACCGACCTGCCCGGAACACTCGCGCTCGTCGCCGACTATCTGCGTCCCGGCGGCGTGTTCGTCCTGAGTGGCGAGCATCCGGCGTACAGCTGCCTCGCGTGGGACGGGAAGCAGTACATCATGGCGGAACCGTACAGCGCCGAAGGTGGCTTCGAGCACAGCTCATGGAAGGGCGTACCCATCGTCATCCAGCACCGCACGCTGGGCACGTTCATTACCGAGGTCGCTCGAGCAGGACTCCAAATCGAGGCGCTCGTGGAGGGTGAGCTCAACGCGGATCTCGCGACCGCGGCTCACGCCGACCCCGCGCGGTGGTACTCAGTCGCGCGAGCGCGCATGGTGCCGACCACCTTCATCATCAAAGCGCAGAAGCCATGGTAGCAGGAGGCCGTCGTGGCTCGAGTCGAACCGACGCCCAAACTGAGTTCAAAGAACTTGGCCGACGACGTCCGGCGTGCTAAGGCTGAAGCGACCAACCGCTTCCGTGAACTGCGCGCTGCACGATTCAACCCTGAGGCAGAGGGTGCAATCGCGGCCACGACGGGCCAGCCGTCGCCCGCCGACCAAGCC
>JBKOYV010000297.1:0-52944 GCA_046725585.1 Gemmatimonadota bacterium
GGTGTGTTGGCGCGCCAGGTGAAGCACGAAGGCGATGTGGTCGCGGTCGATGACGCTCTCGGTGAGATCGACGAGTCAGCAAGCGCCGCGGCGCAAGCGCCGGCCCGGCCGTCGGCGCCCGCGGAGGCATCGTCGGCACAGCGCTCTGTCTCGAGCCCCCCGCCTGCCGCGCCGCCTGCCGCGCCGCCTGCCGCCCCGCCTGCCGCCCCGGAGGTTCGGGCATCGCCTGCCGCGAAGCGCGTTGCCGCCGAAGGCGGCGTCGACCTTGCGGCCATCACCGGCACGGGACGAGGCGGTGTCGTCAGCAAGCCCGACGTGATCGAGCAGGCCGGGGTGCCTGCGAGCGGCGCAGCACGTGGGGATGGTGCCGCGGCCTCCGCTCCCCCTGCTCGCCCTGTCGAGGCGTCACCCCGCGCGCCGGCGACGCCGCCTAGACCACCCGCTGCGCCACCCGGAACGCGCGAGACACGTGAGAAGATGTCGACGCGGCGGAAGCGCATCGCGGAGCATCTCCTCGAGGCGCAACACTCAACGGCTCACCTCACGACGTTCAACGAGATCGACATGTCGGCGGTGAGCGCGCTGCGCGAGCGAATCAAGGAGCGCGTCGAAAAGGAGCGCGGCGTGAAGCTGAGCTTCATGCCTTTCTTCGTGAAGGCCGCTTGCCTCGCGCTCGAGGCCTATCCGGTCGTCAATGCGCAGATCGACGGCGACTCGATCGTGTACAAGCATTACGTGAACATGGGGATCGCCGTCGCGTCCGACGCGGGCCTGGTGGTTCCGAACATCAAGGACGCCGATCGCAAGGGGATGATCGAAGTCTCGAGCGACATTACGGCGCTTGCGAAGCGCGCGCGCGATGGCAAGCTCGCGATGGATGATCTGACCGGCGGCACGTTCACGATCACCAACGGCGGAGTCTTTGGATCACTCGTCTCGACGCCGATCATCAACTATCCGCAAGTCGGCATACTCGGGCTGCACAAGATTCAGGACCGTCCGGTCGCGGTGAGCGGCAAGGTCGAAATTCGGCCGATGATGTACGTGGCGCTCTCGTACGATCACCGGATCATCGATGGCCAACAGGCGGTGTTGTTCCTCGTGCGCATCAAGGAGCTGATGGAAGATCCGGCGACGATGCTGATCAGCTGACGGTCGCGGTCCATGCTTCATGGCCCGAGCTCGCGCGAGCTCGGGCCTTTTTTGTGTGTTGGTTTTGTGAGGCGCAGTCTCGGATCTGTCAGTTTCTCGTGAATGGCAAACCCTTTCGCGTGTGAGTGCATCAAATTGGACAGAGATCGAGCGACAGGCGCGCGGCCCAGCTGCGAGCTGTCCGGACGGCCTCGGCCGAACAGTCTCACCGAACGCCGACACTTTTGAGTGAGATGCCCGTAGTGAGCGGTGACAGGAGTACCGAGATGGGCAAGTCTTCAACTTCATTTGCATTCACGCCGATTCCGCCCGCGCGCGGTAGCTTCAGGCCGCCGATCATGTCGGCACTCGCGGGAGTCTGGCGTGGTCACCTGATGGCGGCTGACGAGGATGTCAGCGTTCCCTTCACGTTGATCCGTGACGCGTCGGTAGACGCCTCTGTGGTAGGACGATTCCTGTTCTTCATGACGAAGGATGTTCCGCCGACAGGGGTGAAGCTGCTCGAGGCAAGCCAGAGCACCTTCGTCGCGATGATCGGCCCGTACTTCGATCCGCGAGAGAACGGCGATGTGGTCACGGTGTTCGAGGGACGTCGCGTCGA
The DNA here is from genome assembly GCA_046725585.1 of Gemmatimonadota bacterium. Lineage (GTDB taxonomy): Bacteria > Gemmatimonadota > Gemmatimonadetes > Gemmatimonadales > Gemmatimonadaceae > JAJKIV01. Next base: position 1,754 of record JBKOYV010000297.1, read on the forward strand.
AGGAAAGATCTCGGGCAAGTTCAACACGCGACTCGTTCGAGGCTACCGTCCAGTCCGCGCTGGAAAGTTCGTGGCGGTGCGCGAAGACTCGCAATCACACGGTTGATGAGATTTGGCCGCGGCTAACCGCGGCATCGCGGACGCTCTGACAACGACGCCGGGGCCTGCGCGAAGACGATGTTGTTCGAGTACGCCTCTGCCGGTATACAATGGTTTCACGGTGGCTCCCTGAGGGGGAGCAGCGGGTACGGTCGCCTTCGGTTGCCGTACCCGCTACTTTTTTTGCACTCCCCTCTGGTTCCGCTGAAACATGGCAAACGCGAGTGAAACGGCCGACGTCGTCGTGATCGGCGGCGGCCCTGGCGGCTACGTCGCCGCGATCCGTGCCGCGCAGCTCGGCCTGAAAACCGTCTGCGTCGAAATGGACAAGACGCTGGGCGGAACGTGCGTGAACGTTGGCTGCATCCCATCGAAGGCGCTGCTGCAGTCCTCCGAGCACTTCGAGTTTGCGCGGCTTCACGCCCGCGACCACGGCATTAACATCGATGGCGTCAGCGTCGATCTCGCGACGATGATGAGACGCAAGGTCGACGTCGTAGCCCAGAACACCCGCGGCGTCGAGTTTCTGTTCAAGAAGAACAAGGTGACATGGGCCAAAGGGCGTGGCACTCTGCGCGCGAAAAACACCGTGGAAGTGGCCGGGAGCGACGGATCGGTCACGACATATCAAGCCGGGAACGTCATCATCGCAACTGGCTCCGTGCCGATCGAGCTGCCATTTCTCAAGGTCGACGAACAACGGGTGCTATCGAACATCGGCGCCTTGTCGATCGGTGAAGTGCCGAAGCACCTCATCGTCGTTGGAGGTGGCGTCATCGGACTGGAGCTCGGATCGGTGTGGCGGCGCCTCGGCGCGAAGGTCACGGTCGTCGAGCTCATGCCGACTATTCTGCCCGGGATGGATGCGGACATCGTGAAGGAAGCAGACAAGGTGTTCCGTAAGCAGGGCCTCGAGATTCGTGCAGGGACGAAAGTGGTCGGCGCGACGGTCGAGCAGGATCGAGTGCTCGTGCAGACAGAGAAGGACGGCGCCGCGGAAACGCTCGAAGCCGATTACGTGCTGTTGTCCATCGGCCGCCGTCCATCGCTCACCGGTGTAGACGCCGCGGCACTCGGCCTGAACATCGGCAAGCGCGGCGAAGTTCTCGTCGATCACGCCATGCGCACCAACTTGCCGGGCGTTTTCGCCATCGGCGACGTCGTCGGAGGCAAGCTGCTCGCACACAAGGCGGAAGACGAGGGTGTTGTCGCGGCGGAAGTGATCGCCGGAAAGCCATCCGAAATGCACTACCGGTCGATGCCGTCCATCGTCTACACGTGGCCCGAGATCGCGAGCGTCGGCCTCGCGGAGCACGAGGTAAAGGAGAGCGGTCGCGAATACAAGGTCGGCAAGTTTCCGTTCTCCGCGAATGGCCGCGCGCGCACTATGGGCGAGACCAACGGCTTCGTGAAGTTCATCGCCGACGCAAAAACAGACGAACTGCTCGGTGCGCACCTCATCGGGCCTAACGTGTCGGAGGTTTGCGCGGAAGTCGTGCTGGCGTTCGAGTACCGTGGTTCGTCGGAGGATCTCGGTGTTACGGTTCACTCCCACCCCACGCTGTCCGAAGCTGTGAAGGAAGCCGCGCTGGGTGTGCTCGGTCGCTCGATTCACCTGTAGACGCGACTAGAGGGATGCCCAGGTTTCGCACCATCCTGTTCGATTGCGATTCGACGCTGTCGGCAATCGAGGGTATCGACGAGCTGGCCGTCCACTGTCGAGACGACGTCGAACAGCTCACCGATGCTGCGATGCGCGGGCGCGTACCCCTCGAGGAGGTCTACGGGCGCCGGTTGCGGCTCGTACAGCCAACGCGCGCGGCCGTGGACGCGCTGGGACGGGAGTATGTCGCGCGTCTCGTGCCTGACGCCGCCGAAACCGTTGCAGCGTTGCTCGCAGCCGGCGTCGACGTCCGGATCGTGTCTGGAGGTCTCCTCCCTGCCGTGCTGGCAGTCGCACGGGCTGTGGGGGTCGATGCAACTCGCGTCGCCGCGGTGGATATCACGTTCAACGACGACGGCTCGTACGCCGGTTTCGACACCTCATCGCCGATGACGATGTCGGGCGGCAAGCGCGCGGCGATCGAGCGATGGGATGTCGACCGGCCAGCGATGATGGTGGGCGACGGCACGACCGACCTCGAGGCTAGGCCCGTCGTCGATCTCTTCGTTGCGTTTGCTGGTGTCGTCGAGCGCCCGAACGTCGTCAGTGCAGCAGACGCGGTGGTGCGGGCGAATTCTCTTGCGCCGGTGCTTCCTCTCGCGCTGCACGCGGATGAGCTTCTTCGTACTCCCCATTACTCGCTTTACGAGCGTGGCGCCGCGCTGAACGCGGCCGTCTCGACTCGCTAACCTGAATCAATCGCACTTCATGACGGCAAAACCGAGCGCCAGCGTAGCGGCCAGCCCCGCCTCCACCAATAACGATCGTGGGTTCGGTCGTTTCTTCTTGCCCGGACCAACCGAGGTACGACCGAGCATCCTCCAGGCGATGCTGCAGCCAATGATCGGGCATCGCGGTAAGGGAATGGAGGATCTCATTGCGCGCATCAAGCCTGATCTCCAGTACGTGTTCCGTACGAAACGCCCCGTATACATCGCGACCTCGTCAGCGACGGGGCTCATGGAGGGCGCGATCCGAAACGGCGTGCGCTCGCGCGTTCTGTGCCTCGTCAACGGTGCCTTCAGCGAGCGCTTCTTCAAGATCGCTCGTGCCTGTGGCGTCGAGGCTGAACCGCTGACAGTTCCGCTCGGTCATGCACACACCCCTGAAATGCTCGAGGCAGCGCTCAAGGGCGGAAAGTTCGATGCGGTTACCGTCGTTCATTCTGAAACCTCGACTGGCGCGCTCAACCCCATCGCCGAGCTGACCCGCGTCGCGCACGCTGCCGGTGACGTCGCGATGCTCGTGGACAGCGTGAGTGGGATGGCGGGCGCGCCGGTCGAGACCGACGAGTGGGACCTCGATTTCGTCCTGACCGGCTCGCAGAAGTCATTCGCGATTCCGGCAGGTCTTGCGTTCGCGGCGGCGCGCGACAACGTGATCGAGCGTGCCAAGGCGAAGCCAGACCGCGGCATCTATTTCGATCTGATCGAATACGACGAATCGATTCGAAAGAACCAGACGCCAAACACCCCAGCGCTCTCGTTGTGCTATGCGTTGGCTGCGCAACTCGCCGACATTCGTCGCGAGACTATCGAAGGCAGGTGGCAGCGTCATGCTGCGATGGCCCAGCGCACGTGGGAATGGGTCGACGAGATTCGCGACGCAGGAATTCCGATCTCCATTCTGGCACCGGAGGGAAGTCGGTCGCCGACCGTGTCGTGCATCTCACTTCCATCGACGCACACGGGCAGCGCCGTGACGTCGGCGATGAAGGCTCGAGGATTCGTGATCTCTACAGGCTACGGTTCCTTGAAGGACACCGGCATCCGCATCGGCCATATGGGCGATCACACACTTGAAGAGTTGAACGAGGTGCTCGACACCTTGCGTGAGGTGCTTACCGCATGACCCCGCAGTACCGGGTACTGGTTGCCGACCAGATTGCGCTCGACGGTCTCGCTCCACTTCGCGACGACTCACGCTTCGAGCTGATCGTCAAGCCGGGCCTCAAGGGCGCCGAGCTCGCTGATGCTATCGCGTCGGCGGACGCGGTGCTCGTCCGCAGCGCGACTCAGATCACGCGCGAATCACTCGCCCGTGCCAACGGGCTCAAAGTAATCGGGCGCGCGGGCGTCGGCGTGGACACGATCGACGTGGACGCCGCGACCGAGCGCGGGATCGCGGTGCTCACGGCGCCCGCCGGGAATACCATTTCGGCGGCCGAGCTGACGCTGGCGCTCACGCTGTCGCTCGCTCGTCGCGTGAGCGCGGCGGACCGATCCATGAAAGCCGGTCAGTGGGATCGGAAGAGCTTCAGCGGCACGGAACTGTACGGGAAGACGTTAGGCCTGGTCGGCGCGGGTCGGATTGGCGGCGAGGTCGCCAAGCGCGCGCGTGCGTTCGGCATGCAGGTGGTCGTTTTCGACCCGTTCCTCAATGCAGAGCGCGCGCTGGCGTTAGGCATCGAGCGTGCCGAGCTCGATGAGGTGCTGCGCCGTGCAGATGTGGTCTCCCTACACGTCCCGCTCACGGAAGCAACCAGCGGCCTCCTCGGCGACCGCGAGCTGGCGCTCCTGAAACCGACCGCGGTGATCGTGAATGCGGCACGCGGCGGAGTCGTGCGCGAGGACTCGCTCGTTCGCGCACTGAAGGAGAAGCGGATCGCCGGCGCGGCACTCGACGTGTTCGAGCAGGAGCCGCTGCCCGCGGACCATCCGCTGCGTTCGCTCGACAACGTCGTTTTGACTCCGCACCTCGGCGCCTCCACCGCTGAGGCACAGCAGAACGTTGCGCTCGAGATCGCGGAAGCCGTGCGTGCCGCGCTGGTCGATGGAGATCTGTCCCGGGCGGTGAACGCGCCCGGACTTGGCGGGGACGAGATGCGTCGCCTCCGACCATTGCTCGACCTCGCGGAGCGGCTCGGCGTCCTTGCTGCGGCGCTCACCGAAGGTGGCATCGCTCGGCTGGAGGTTCAGTACGCCGGTGCCGCGACGAGCGGCCTGCGGCTGCTCACGGCAACGGCGGTTGCCGGGGCGCTCTCGCGAGTCGTGGGCGACGGCGCTGTGAACACGGTGAATGCGCTCCATGTAGCGCACGCTCACGGAATTCGCGTTGACCAGGTCCAGCTCGATCAGCACGACGGGTTCGCCGAACAATTGGAAGTTCGTGCCACGACGGACGCGGGAGAAACTCGCGTCGCGGGCGCGTTGTTAGGCGATGCGCACCCACGAATCGTGCGCATCGATGACTTCCACGTCGACATGGCGCCCCACGGAACCCTGCTCATCCTCCGAAACCAGGACGTTCCCGGAGTGATCGGCCGAGTAGGGTCGCTCCTGGGCAACGCGGGCATCAATATCGCCGGGTATCATCAGTCTCGACTCGACGCAGGCGGTGACGCGCTCGCGGTGGTCAACGTGGACGTACGCGTCGACCCGTCGATTGTCGACGCGTTAGGCGCGCTACCCGAGGTGCGCAGCGTCCGCCAGGTCCGGCTGGATCGCGGCTAACCGCGGACGCGACAGCGATGAGCCAGCAGCGGTGGGCGTCCGCATCCTATCGCCCTGCGGTCGACGCGGATCGCGCGGCGATGCGCTGGCTCGTGGAACACGACCTGGCCGGAACGCCGTACTGCACGGCAGTGGAGTATTTTCTTCGCCTTGCGGTCGAGGGTGCCACAGCCGAATCGCGCGCGATCGTAGCGGAGGGCGACGGCGAGGTCCTGGGATTCGCCCTGTTCGGTGAGGTAGCCGGAGCGATTGGTACGGCGCGCATGCACTTCGTCAGCGTGACCGCCAGTGCGCGGTTGCACGCGATCGGCATCGGTCTCTGTGAGGCTGCCGTGGCCGACCTCGTTTCGAAAGGCGCTCGTCTCGTCGTTGCGGAAATTCCCGACGAGCCGTTGCTGTTGCCCGGTCGTGCACTGCTGGCTCGTTGCGGTTTCGCGGAGAACGCACGCGTACCCGACTACTTTCGCGAGGGCACAGACCTCGTCGTGTTGCTGCGCGGCATCCAGCGGGCCACGTAGAAAGACGCCGGCGGGCGCTGTTCGGCCCGCCGGCGTCCCCACGCTGTGCCGGTGCGACAGCTATCCGCGACGGCACGCCCATAGAATCCGTTGCTCCGGCGTGAGCACGTCGAGAATGGCCGCTTGCAGCTTGCGCTCGGCATCCACGACTCGCCGCTGCGGCTCGATCGCTCGGGCGAGGATCGCGGTAACCTCCTCGCGCGACTTGCCGGCCTCCCTTGCCTGCCTCGCTTCGGCAGCGATCGATCGAATGAGGTCGAGGTCCGGCTTGACGGCGGCGTAGAACCGTTGCTCGAGATCGCGAATCGCCGTGACCTGATCGTCGGTCAGCTGGAGTGAGCCGCGCTTGCAGTCATGAAGGCGATGTGCCTCGATCCACGCTTGCTGCTCCGGCGTATACACTGCCCAGATCTCCGCCTGGAGTTTCTTGAATGCCGCGTCCAGCCTAACGACAATCGGGGCAGCCTTGGCGAGAATCGCCCGCACTTCGTCGCGGGACTTGCCTGCACGGATCGCCGCCTTCGCTTCCCTCTCGATGGCCTGCAGTGCGGCGATATCGGCGGCGGTCGCCTTCATGAACGCCTCGTGCAGCGCGGCGATCGCGGCCTTCTGCTCGGCGGTCAGTCTCAGTGCGTCCGGCAGCAGGGATGCACCGACTCCTGCAGCGTCCATCGACGCCGCCGGGCTCACCGCATAGTCGGGAATCAGATCGACGACATCGTCAGCAGTGGTGGCTGGCGAGACCGGGGTCGTGGACCTGTCGCACGCACCAAGAATGGCCATCGCTCCCAGCAGCACCACGAACCGAGCTCGCATAACGGCTCTCCTTCGGATGGTGTGTCCCTCGGACTACGATGACGCCGGGCCGGGAGGCGGATCAAGAGACTCCCTTTCGGCCGGCGGGGTCGCCAAAGTCAGACGCCGAGGCGCAGGGCATCGTTAACGAAAAAAAAGGCCGGTCCGACGATGGACCGGCCTCTTTTCAGTCAATGAGGAATGTGTCGGTATCAGCGCAGTCGCATGCTGTTACCGATCGCGGCGCCGAGGGCGACCAGGCCCGCAGCCGCAGCAAGCGCCACGACAGGAGAAACCTGAATCGACTTCTTCCACCACGGCAGCGCAATCTGCGGAACATCGGCAGGCAGCGCAGCCATGATCTGCGCCTTCACGTGGGCTGGCGTCACCATGTGGCGGCGACGCTCAGAATCCTCCTCGATACGGCGCCACAGGTCGACCTGGCGGGCCGATTCTGCATTGAGTGCGACCGGCTCGGGCGCCTCGCCGTCGAGCCAGCGGTTGATCATCTCGGACGTCGCTGTCCCGCCAAGCGGAACTTCTTTATCGCTGAGCGGCTGCGCATGCTCCGAGGCTCGGCGAGGGCGCTCGCGCCCAGCGTCGCCGCTGCCGTCGCGTGCGTTAAGGTTGTCAAGCATTATGCGTATTTCTCCTCTAGAAGAGCCTGGAGCGCCTCACGAGCGCGGTGAACGCGCATCTTCAGGGCCCCAACGGTGGTACCCAACAAATCGGCCATCTCCTCGTACGACCGCCCTTCGACGTGCTTCATCACAAACGCCTCTCGCAATGACGGCGCGAGAGTCATAAGTGCCTTGTCGAGGTCCGAGCGGAGCTCGGTCCGGTCCAGCTCCTCATCGGGAGTCGAATAACCGGAAGGCTGGTCGTCTTCATCGTAGCTCAGGTGCGTCCGCCGAATGTTCTTCAGCCAGTCCTTGCACCCGTTCGCTACGATCCGGAATACCCAGGCGTCGAAACGTCCGCGCACCTCGGCGAGGTGTTGGTACGCCTTAATGAAAGACATCTGGAGAATGTCTTCCGCAACATCCGGGCTGCCGGTCATGCCCAACGCGTGGCGGTACAGTGGGTCGCTGTACCGGTTGATCAGAACCGAAAAAGCGTCTCGGTTGCCCGCGAGGACTCGCGAGATGATGTCCTGATCTACTTCCAGTTGGTCGGTCGGAGAGGCCGGCACCGTCGTCTTCACGGTGCTAGTGTAACCCGATTCTCGCGCCGTCGATAGTGCAGAGGAGGCGCGCCTCGCCGCCGGCCTGGGAGTTGTGTTGTTGGTCACATGGATCTGACGAACGAGTTAGGCGGTGGTAACAGCGGGTCACGATTCCTTCGGTTTTTGTCCCCGACTGCCTATCGAAGCCGCGCGTAGTAGAGCAGCTCTCGCACCTCGTCGCCCTTGTAGCGTCGGCCTTCTCGATCGCTGTCTGCCCGGTAGCGCTTGTACCGTCGGGTGAAACGCCTGACGCGTCCATCGATTGCCGCGCCGGCGAGAATCGCCCGCAGATCCTTATCCCCGATGACGCCCTCGCTGTTGTAGCTGACGAGAACGTGGCAGGCGCCGCTCGCGGCGAGCAGGCTTCGCAGCGCGCTCGGTGCATCCCGGCGTGAGCACCAAGCGCTCCGCTGCTCCTCGTCAGCTATGAGGCCGGTTTTTCCTCGGAGGTCTACCTGGTCATCGAACCAGCCCCGCGCGATGAGCTCCGGTACGTGGTAATAGCCGGCATACTGCCGAGTGTTGTACGGTGGATCGACGTACAGGAGATCGATCTCACCCAGTGTCTCCGCAACCTGCGCGGCATCTGCCTGATGGGCGATGCATCGGTCACGCGACGGTATGGGAGTTTCGGCTACGATCGTGAGCGGGCGCAGCGCGTTCGGCTGCCATTGCTTGATGAACGCCGCGTAGACGCCCGCGGTGTTGGCAACGCGATCCGCACCCTCAATGACCGCGGCGAGCAGGATATAGAACGTGTCATCGGCGAGGAGTCCGCGCTGACGCCACTCGTGGAGGGCGGTCCGCGCCGCGTCGATCCGGCGGGCATTTTCATCCGTGAAGTACATGCGGCCCCCGGCCGGGCCGAAATTCCGTGCAAAGAACCCCTCGATTGGAGCCAGTCCCGTTGTCAGATAGTCGCCGACGGCGCGCATTCGCGCGACGGAGACATCCGTGGGACTCAAAGCATCACCGCCGCCGGCCCCAGCGATCGATCGGCGCGCCGGGCTGAGCCCGCGCTCGGCGAAGAGCGCGCGAACGTCTGGATCAGTCTTCGCCAGTTGGTCGAACTGTTCGACGCGCGAAGCAACGACGTACGCGCGCTGCATGACGTAGGAGTAGGTCATAAGGTCGCTGGAGTGAACACACCAGCCAGCGGCCTTGAGTGCCCGCCCCACGGCGGCTGTCCCGGCGAACGCGTCGTGCGCGACCCCCGGAGGTATACCGAGCCTCGCAATCGCGGACCTGAGGAACGGTAGCAACTTCGTCTTGTTGCCGATGTATCGCATTTCGTTATGTCGATGCCTTGGCTCAGTGGCCTTCTGCGCTGCTACTGTGTCGCTGGACACGGTAGCGACAGCGATGTAGAGTCGACAGGACCTCAACAGCGATCGCGAACGTGGGCGACGTCATCGAATCGTCTCTGCAAGAGTTCATCGCGATGGTGACGAATGCGTTTACACGGCCCGGTCCATGGACTGCGGTAATCGCGGTTGTCGCGATTGTCCTCGTGGCAGCAGCAGTGCGGAGCAAAATCTGCATCGTGGGTTTGGATACCAGTTCTCGCCGGAGCGATCTACTTCGCGGTTTTCCGGTGGCTGAGATTGCGCTGACCGCGTCCATTTAGGTGACCACGTCCATTTTCGTAATGTCGCGCGGAACCTACGCCTGTTGCACCTGCTCAGCGTAAATACTGGTTAGACGCGGCGTTAATCTCCAAATCAGGCCATCTTCCTCCGAGCATGGTCTGGAACGCAGAGTGCGCACGCAGTCTCGCCGCTGGGTTATCAACAACGGGTTCTGCACGTTGTCTTGCGTGCGCACTTGGTCTGGCTGGCTAAACGACAACGGGGGGTACATGGAACGTGTGAGCGCGGTTGTGGGACGGTTCATCCGCGACGATGAAGGAATCGCCGTTACGGAGTATGGGCTGCTTGTAGCCTTGATCGCGGTGCTTCTTATTGGGGTCGTGACGATCTTCGGGAGCAGCATCAAGAGCTGGTTCGAGGCGCGCACCAGCACGATCACGACGGTCTAGCGATTCCGCAGCCGCGTATCGAGCATGGTCAGCGAGGCGCCCGCCCGCACCGGCGAGGCGCCTCGTCGCATCCGTAAGGTCACGTTGGAGCCGGCGGCGTTAGGCGCGTGAATGCCCGCCACCCGTACCTCCGAACCAACGTGCCGTGCTCATCGAGCAATGGCGGAGGAAGGCGAACGGTACCGGGCGCGTTAGGCGCAACGCCAGAGAGAGGCGAGGCATCGACCTCAGCGAGTGCCTCGGGAACAGAACGTACGACGCCGCTGGGCACGCCGACTTTGGCCAATGCTGCGAGCCAGTCCGCGGCGGGCCGCGTTGCGACACGCTCCGCCATCGCAGCGACGATCGTATCTCGGTTCGCAAGTCGGCCCGCGTTGGTCGCGAAGCGTGCATCCGAAGCCAGCCCGTCGAGGCCGAGGGCTCGCGCGCAGCTCCTCCACTGAGCGTCGCTGCCAACAGCGATTACGATCGCTCGATCAGCCGTATCGAACAACTGATACGGAACGAGGTTAGCGTGGGCGTTGCCCCAGCGAGTCGCGTCCTTGCCCGAAACGAGCGTGTTTTGGGCAACGTTTACGAGCGCGGAAACGGCGCTCGCAGCGAGCGAGACGAACGTGCGGCGCTCCTCTGCCGTGCGCCCGCGGCCACGACCCGCCAGTCCCGCGAGAACGGAGACGGTAGCGTCTTTGCCGGCGAGCACATCGGCCAGGGCCACTCCAACCTTCATTGGCGTCCCGCTTGGCTCGCCGGTGATGGCCATCCATCCGCTCTCGGCCTGAACGACGAAGTCGTATCCCGGCCGTGGGCTCGCCGGCCCGAATCCGGTCAGCGTGCACCAGAGCAGCTCCGTGTGACGGGCAAGGAGCGCGGCGACATCGATGCCCCGCCGTTCGAGCGTCCCGGGGCGGAAGTTATCGAGAACGACATCGGCGCCGCGAATCAGTCGATCGAGTATGCGGACGTCTTCTGGCGAATCGAGGTCGAGCGCAACGCTGAGCTTGTTTCGGTTGACACTGAGGTAATAAGCGCTCTCGCCGCGGTCGTCGAACGGAGGACCCCACCCGCGCGTTTCGTCTCCGGTCCTCGGCCGCTCGACCTTGATGACGTCAGCGCCGAGGTCTCCAAGTGTCATGGCCGCGAGCGGACCGGCCAGGACTCTGGACAGATCGATTATTCTAAATCCTGCGAGCGGTAACGTCGCCATAATGGCGCTATAATGGAAAAATAGAGTCCAGATGGTTCATATGATTACGCGACTTGTGTAGACGTACGATACTGTCGAGTCACTTGCATAGCTTGCGAAAAATCATATACTTACCGCCGTCCCGCGGTTAGAATTCCAACGTCCGCCCGCAAACGGTACCACTCGGCCGGTTCCTCCTCAATCATCACGACGGCCCCTCCCGCGGGAGCGCGGTCACTCCCCTATGTCGGAAAAAGCACCCCTTCCCGAGTCGAAGCCCGCCGCGGCAGAAGCCTCCGCGACACCCACCCCCCCTCGTCGTAGCCCCGGACACCGCGGTCAGGATGTCCGCGACACCGTCGCGGAAATGGCTGCCCGCGCGCACGAGATCAGCCTCGAAGCCGGCAGCAAGATGGCAGCAGCGATGAAAGACGTCATCAATGCCGCTGCCGGTCTGACTGGATTCGCCGTGGAAAGCGCGCGTGACCTCGTTCAGTACATGGTCCGCCGCGGCCAGATGACGCAGGACGAAGCGGACAAGCTGATCCGCGAGGCGGAAGAAGCGCACGGCAAACGCAATCCCGGGGCTGTCGCGCCGAAATCGGCGCCCAGCCCGGACCGCGTGGCCACTCGACCGGCCGTGAAAGCCGTCGAGAAGGCACCGACGATCGTCCCCGTTAAGCCGGTGACAACCTCACCGACACCGAAGGCCGCTCCGGCGCCCGCCAAGCCGGCGACGCACAAAGCCGCCGCCAGCCCGAAGAGGCCGGCCACCGCCGCGAAAAAGGCCGCACCAGCAAAGGGTGCGGTAAAGCGGCCGGCGGTCGCCAAGGCCAGCGCCAAGCCTACCAAGAAGAAATAGGCGATACGTTCGGGCAGCTGAAGCGGCGCGGGATCCGGCTTACGAGCGGGTCTTGCGCCGCTTCAACGTTTCGAGCACGTGCGCGCAGTTGATCAACGCGATGTGGGTGAACGCTTGCGGATGGTTTCCGAGAAACTCGCCGGTCGCCGGGTTCAGCTCCTCGCTGTAGAGACCCACGTGATTGGCGTGCTTCAGCATCCGCTGGAAGATCCGCTCACCGCGCTCGACCTCTCCGCATAACGCGAGCGCTTCCGCGAGCCAGAACGTGCAAATCGAAAACACTCCCTCCTCGCCAGGGAGCCCGTCATCGTTCCGGTACCGGTAGACCAGCTCCTTGTCCTCGCTCGTGAGCTCGCGCAGGGCAGCCATCACCGTACCGCGAACGCGAGGGTGATCGGCCGGGAGGAAATGCACCATCGGGATCACGAGATTGGACGCGTCCAGCGCCTCGGTCCCGTAATACTGGACAAAGCTTTGCTTTCGCTCGCTCCAACCCTTCTCCATCACCTCCGCATGAACGGCCACACGCTCGGCGTTCCATCGCGTTAGGTCCGCGGGCAGACCGAAGCGGCGCGCGAGACGGATCCCACGGTCCAGCGCCACCCAGCACATCACTTTGCTGAAGACGTAGTGTTGGAGCCCGGCCCGCACCTCCCAGATGCCGCTGTCGGGTCGTCGCCAGTTGTCGGCCACCCAATCCACGAGGCGCTGGAGTGTCAGCCACGTGCCCTCCGTTACCTCGTGACGGCGGCTCCAGAGGTACGCGGTCTCCAGGACTTCACCGTAGACATCCAATTGCAGTTGGTCGTAGGCACCGTTCCCAACGCGCACCGGACGCGAACCTTGGTAGCCTTCGAGGTGGTCGAGCGTTCGCTCCCCGAGGTCCCGCGCGCCATCGATGCCATACATGATCTGCAGGTGCGTATCATCGGTCTTCCGACAAACCCGCTTGAGGAAGCGCATGAACCGATCCGCCTCCTCGACGTGCCCGAGTATGTTGAGCGAATAGAGCACGAAGGCCGAATCGCGGAGCCAGGAAAAGCGATAGTCCCAGTTGCGGATGCCGCCGATCTGTTCCGGCAGCGAGGTCGTCGGCGCCGCGACGATCGCGCCGGTTGGCTGAAAGCACATCAGCTTGAGCGCGAGCGCCGACCGCTCGACCACCTCACGGTACCTGCCTGTGTATTGAATTCGCGCGGTCCATCCGTCCCAGAACGCAATAGTCTCCTTGAGCTTCGCCTCCGACTGATAGTGGTCGATCGGACGAACTTCGTCGTCGTCGTAGCGTGCGACGAACCATGCCTGCTCGCCTTCGCGTAGCTTGATCGCCGCCACGGCAACCCCACCGTCGAATCGCCACCAGAGGTCACGCGGCCCCGCAAGGGTCAACACGTCATCCTGGGCGTCGGTCGCCAGTACGCCGTTCCATCGCGGCTGCAGTCGAATCATCGGCTCGCCATAGTCGAAGCGCGGCGCGAATCGCACGATGACCTCGGCCTCGCCGCGCGCGCAGCGCACCCGGCGATGGATCTCCGGAAAGTCGCCGCGATGACCGGATGCCGTCACGGGCATAAAATCCGTCAGCTCCACCACGCCGCCCGCATCGAGACTGAACGTCGTGATGAGCACGTTGGTCGCCGGTGAATAGCGCTGCTCGGACGTGTGCGCCACAGCCGGAGCGATGACGAAGTATCCGCCTCGCGCGGCATCGAGAATCGCCGCGAACACCGATGCGGAGTCGAAGTGCGGGAAACAGCACCAGTCAATGGAGCCGTTCAATCCGACGAGCGCCGCGGTGTGCAGGTCTCCGATCAGAGCATAGGAAGCGATCGGGCGATAATCCCGAGATTCGCTCAATCGCCAGGGTTGGGGGGTCTCGTGCCAAACTCGCGTCGTCATCGGCGCTCACCGGCCTCGTGCGCGAGGCGTTCCAGCAGCGCACGCAGTCGATCGGTGTCGTGAAAGGTGAACTCGGCCGCGGTGTCCGCTCGGTCGCCGATGTGGATCGTTACCGCGACAGGGTGGTTCTCACGGAGAAATCGAAACGCATCCTCGTCTGTGACATCATCGCCCGCGAACAGCACCGACGCGTCGCGGCTGAACCCTCCCAGGTCACGAACGAGGCGCGAGATCGCCGTGCCTTTGTCGACGCGAACGGGCGGGCGAATCTCGAGCAACTTCTTTCCCTCGGTCACCAGGAGTCCGTACTGTGCCGCGACGCCCTCGATGACGCCACGCAGTCGCGGAACGACCCGCTCATCTGCAGCTCTATAATGCACGCTTAATGTCCAGATCTTGTTCTCGAGAATGACACCGGTGATAACGGCGACCAGGGGTTCGAGCGTTTGCGCCGTTCGTGCCATCGCCTCCGCATAACGTGAAACGTCGGGATCGACGGTGGTATCTCCATTCGGGTCGATCACCTCGGCGCCGTGATTGCCGACCGTCCAGACGCGCTCCACTCCCACCACTCGTCTCGCGTCGTGCGCCGCGCGACCTGAAACGAGAATCACAATGACTCCCGGCCTGGTCACCAGCGAGGCAATGGCGCGTCTCGTCGCGTCGGGTACTCGCGCGAGGCTCGGATGCCCCACGATTGGGGCCAGCGTTCCGTCCACGTCGAGCAGCAGCACGAGCGGGCGACCGGCGAGTCGTCCTGCAGCAAGCAACTGGTCCACGTGACTCTCGGGAGACCCGCCTGTGGCGGGTACTCGCGTCATTGGCGCACTTCCCCCCACGGCGCCGTGTCAGGCGGTTGTGCGGGTCGACCGGAGTCGCCGTTGCCCGACGCGTCGGTGGCTACGTCGCGACGGCGCTCTCTATCCGGCGGTACAACGCCGCGGTCCATGAGCTCTGCGCAGCGCGCGAGGATGGCCGCCAGCCAGTCGAAGATCGTCGATTTGTGCAGCTGCGTACGCATCGCCCGCATGCGACGCCTTCGTTCGCCCGGCTCCATCTCCAAAGCCGCGCGAATGCCATCCGCGAAACCGCCGACGTTGAACGGATTGATCAGCACCGCTTCATCGATCTCCTCGGCGGCCCCGGTAAAGCGACTCAACACGAGCACACCATTTTCATCCACCTGGCAGGCAACGAACTCCTTCGCTACGAGGTTCATACCGTCCTGTAGCGACGAGATGAGGCACAAGTCGGCCGCCCGGTAAATCGCTGCCAGCAGTTCGGCGTGGATGTTCTCGTGGATGAGAACGATCGGGTCCCAGTCACTCGAGCCGTATCGCTCATTGATCTCGCGTACCGCCGCCAGCACCTCCGCCTGCAGATTTTGATACGGAGTGAGCTCGGTCCGGGAAGGCGTTGCCACGACGAGCATTGTGAAACGACCGCGAAGCTCCGGCGATTCCTGCCATAGGCGATCAAGCGCGCGCAACCGCTCGGGAATTCCCTTCGTGTAATCGACGCGGTCGACGCTGATGCCGAGGGCGCGACCACCGCGGGCGTATCGTTGCCGAAGTGCGCTCGCGCGTGCGTCGCTCTCCTCCGTCAGCGCAAGCCGCTCGTACGCGGCGACGTCGATGCTGATCGGAAAGACACCGAGGGAGATGTGCCTCCCCTGGAACCCGACGTGCCCGGTTTCTCCGCGTACCTGCGCCTCGGGAACGAACACGCGAACGCAGTTCAAGAAATTGTGCGCGTACCGCTCGGTGTGAAACTCAATCAGGTCGTTTCCGAGCAGCCCGCACAGGAGTGCTTCGGGGACACCCGTCGGCAAGAGGCGAAGGATGTCGGGAGGCGGAAACGGGATGTGCCAGAAGTGATGGATGAAGATGTCCGGCGCGCGGCGGCGAAGCTCCGCCGGCACGAGCGCGAAATGATAGTCCTGCACCCACACCTGGGGTGTACCCGGCGTGCGCAGAGACTCCTCGTACACCGCGTTCGCGAATCGATTATTGATGGTCTGGTAGCATTCCCAGTGTTCCCGATGAAACTCGAAGTGCTGAATGAGCAGGTGGCAGAGCGGCCACAGCACCGTGTTCGCGAAGCCGAGGTAATAGCCTTCGATGTCGGACTCATCGAGCCATACCCGCCTCAGAGTGTATGCGGGCTCGAATGGCGGAACTCCGAGGCGGCCGACTTCGTCCGCAGTATCCTTGTCCGCCGAACCGGACCCCCAGGCGACCCACGTGCCGCCGGTGCGGCGCATGGTAGGATCAAGCGCGGAGACGAGGCCTCCGGGCGGTTGGCGCACGTGGATTCCTCCCTCGCCCGCGAGGTGCTCGTACGGCTCGCGGTTCGAAAGCAGAATCAGCGTGCGGCCGTCGAGGTATCGAGTGACGTCCGTCATCGAGGATTCTCTCCGGCAACAGCCGTGCGAGCGGCGCTATGATCGGGAAGCCCGAGACCACGGCGCGACGCGACGTCGCCTACGGCGACCGGCGCGAACGCCTGGACTCGAAGAAACAGCCTCAGCATTACGTGTCCGATTGCTGACGTCGTCGGCTAGGGCGTAGGGCGGATCTGGTCGAAGGTCTGGTTGCCGATCGGGTAAAGGCGCCAGTCCTGGTAGTCGAAATGCCACCACTCCGCGTCGTACACGCGAAATCCCTCGGCCTCCATCGCGCGACGAAGAAGTTCCCGATCGTATCGTTGGCGCGATGTGCCGCCCGGGTAGTCGGGATAGGCGCGATTCGAGAACTCGTCATACCCGCTCACCATTTCGATCGGGCGGCCCGTGCGGCGGTCGTACATCGTCAGATCGACAGCGGCACCGCGGTTGTGGCGTGATCCCTGTGCGGGGTCCGCCACGAAGATCTTTCCACTCTCCGGCGTAGCGTCCCAGAACATCTTGGTCACGTACCAAGGCCGGTACGCATCATGGATCAGAAGGCCAAATCCCTGCTTCGCCAGCGCACGGTGTGCTCTCACCAGTGCCTCGGCGGCAGGACGCTGGAGAAACGCTCGCCCCTGCGAGTACATCGGCGTGCTGATGAAGTTGTTGGTGGTAGCGTAGCGAATGTCGAACTTGATCGTGGAATCGAGAGTCGACAGCTCCACCAGATCCGACTGGCGATACGTCCCCGTTTCGACCGGTGGCTTTGCTGCCAACGCCTCGGCTCGGAGCTCTGCAACGGGACGCATTGGCGTCAGGCGGAAGGTCTTACCGTCCTCGCCCTCGATCGGTCGTCGCGGGAACGCGACGCCGCCGACGCGCACCTCGGTGGCGTAGCCGTCAGGGCGTCGCCGGAACGTGAGCCGTTCCCCGTCGTAGAGTCCCGATGAGGGAAACGCGAAGGTTTCCGAGTTGATCTCGGTGAGCGGGTAATCGAAGAACCACTCGATCAACGCGTGAAGACGGCCATCGCGCTCGAGAATGTAGAGCGTGTTGTAATCCCACCCGTATTCGCCGATGAGCCCGCGCCATCGCGCAGGAGGGTTGCCGGGGCGCACTCGGGTCGCGCGGGTGAGCGTATCGTTGTCAACGATCATACGCTCGCCGAGCAGACGTACGCGTGGCCCGAACGACAACTCATCATCCACGACGAGCGTGTCGCCGGCGAGGACGCGCAACCCGCTGCGAGCCATGCCGGCTGTCCGCGTTAGGTACACCGTCGAATCGCGCACGACGACATCGACGCGTCGGTTGCCTTCGCCATAGCTCCCCTCGAGCTTCCGCGCCAGGGCGAGCCCAACGGGCGAGGTGACCTGCGGCTCGGGCAGCGGAGATCCCCTTGCCGTCGCCAACATGAGGCGCAGCGCAGCGGTAGCGATGCGCGACGCCACCGCATTGGTGCCGTCCTTCGTGATGGCGACAACAACACCAATGCTGTCGTCGGGCAGTGCAGCCAGCTCCGTGGCGAACCCGTAAATCGCCCCGCCATGTCGAACCACGCGGTGTCCATCGAGTGACGAGATGTCGAAGCCGAGGCCGAAGCCGGAACGCGCGCCACGAGCCGCGAACTGCGGGGTCCACATCTGGTCGAGCGATTTCGCGCTCACCAGGCGTCCACTCGGCGTGCGGCCGCGAGCGAACAACACGCTCATGAAGCGACCAAGGTCCAACACCGTGGAGTACATGCTGCCAGCGGGCGCCATACCCAGCTCGAAGGTCGGCGCGACGAAGCTCCGATGGTCGAGCGTCCACATCGTCGCCTTTGCGATGCGGGGTGCGATGGACCCGTCGGGCTCGAACGCGCTGTCGGTGAGACCCATCGGTCGCAGGACAGCGTCTGCGAGGTACTCGGGAAATCGCTTCCGTGCAGTGCTCCCGAGTGCGAGCCCCGCCACAGCGATGCCGGCATTCGAGTATTTCGCCTTCACGGCGGGACCGTACACGAGTCGTGTGTCGTTCAAGCTGCGGACGGTCGCTTCGAGGGAAGGCGACGAATTGTCGAAGTAGTGTCCGACGGGCGGTTCCCGGACGAGGCCTGCGCGGTGCGACATGAGTTGGCGAAGAGTGATGCCGGATGCACCGGCCCCACCCGGATGGAAATCTGGCACGTATCGACTCACCGGCGCGTCGAGGTCGAGCGTTCCCCGTTCTACGAGCTGCATGACGCCAATGTCGGTGAACAGCTTCGATACGGACCCGACGCGGTAGACTGTCCTCGCGGTCGCCGGCGTACTGTCCCTGGGATTCGCGATCCCGAACCCACGCGCCCAGACGACGTTCTGGCCGTCGACGAGTGCGATCGAGACAGCCGGAAGCGTCTTGTCCGCCATCTCGTGACGGATGAAGACGTCGAGCGTACGCGCCGCCGCCGCATACCGTGCGGCCGCGCCCACCGAATCGGGCGGTGCCTGCGCGCCAACGGCGGGCGCAGCGATAGCCGCCAAAGCGATCGACCGCCTAACGATCGACAGATGTCTCATCGGGTCCGTCCTGTGTTCAAATACTCGTCCAGGTCGTCAAGCGTGTCGACATCGCGCGGCGCTGGCCACTCCAGCGGCTCCTCGACCACCTGCGATGCGTGTCGGGCGATGATACTTCGCGCGCCGACATCGCCGCGAAGGGCCAAGAGGTCGTCGAACAACGCGGACCCGAAGAGCGTGGGATGCGACGGCGCATGCGCATCGGCATAACGTGGAACCACGATCGCCGCTCCGGTAGCCTGCCATCGCGCCGCGATGCGTCGGTAGGCCTCCGGGAGGACACCGGGCACATCGCCAAGGGCGATCATGACGGCATCCGCGGTTCTGTGTTCGAGAACGCCGCGACCGATCGACGTCGCCATGCCATCGGCAAATCGGGGTTCTCGAACGATTCGGGCGGGGAGCCCCGCCAATGCGATCGCGACGTCATTTGACCTGTCACCCGTGACGACGACGACCTCACCCACATCCGCGTCGATTGCCGCGTTCACCGCAAGGCGCACGAGCGGCGCACCGCCAACCGGCGCGAGCAGCTTGGAGGTACGACCCGCCTCGAACCGGGTCGACCGACCTGCCGCCAGCACGACGATGCCGATTCGTGGCATCGTACGACCTAACGAGACCTGGTGTGGCGCAACAGTCCCGTGTGCAGGACGGTGAGAGGCAGACGAACGCACGCCAGGCGAGATGGCGGGATATCGGACTTAAGCTGAGCGATCAGCTCCGGCACCGTCAGCGTCTCGACATCCTCGAGGGGCGCTCCCCGCACGAGCTCCGTGAGCATGGAGGAGGCGGCCACACAGATCGCACACGCGTTTGCGGTGAAGCGCGCGTCCGTGACGACGTCTCCGTCCAACACAAGCTGGATCCGAACGCGGTCACCGCAGAGCGGATTCGTCCCTTCCTGCGAGACGGTCGCAGCGGGCAGGGCACCCCGGTTTCGTGGGTGCTTGAAATGATCGAGAATCGTCGGACTGTACGGCCCGCCCACTACTACTCCACCGCCCCGCGCAGTCCTGCCGCGCGGTAAGCTGGAAGCCTGAACGCCATGTCCCGGGTCAGGAAGCCGCCATGCCCGAGGCGCGCCAGCTCCTTCCGGCCGAGGCGCTCGCCGGTCATGAGTCGCGCGATGACGAGGTCGAACACCGTCGCCTGTGCGAACAGCCCGCAGGTCGGCATACCAACCACTGGCACGCCGTTCCATTCCGCGAGCCATAACAGACTCCCCGGGTGCGCCGGCACACCGTGGCCGACCATTCGGGCACCGATCTGATCCAGCGCCGCGAACGTGGGGTCGAGCACATCCATGGCCTTGGTGCCGGCAACCAGCACGATGTCCGCGCCCCGCGCCGCCGCCGCAAACGCGTCGGCGATGGGCCCGACGTTTGGCGGTGTGACTTCTACCGCGCCTAACGCTGAACCGAACCAGCCGATCTTTTCGGTCACCGCATCGCGAAACCGCGCGATTGCCCGTTCTCCCATCGACTCATGAACGACGGCCCCGACGCGGTACGCGCCGAACCGTCGGACGTGGATGGCACCGGGCGGACTGCCCAGTATCGATTCCACGTCGCTCAGCACACGCCGGTTGACCGCGAAGGGAATGACCTTCGCACGCGCGACTACTTCGCCCGCCTCGACGACCTGCCCATCATACAACGAGTAGACACACGGCCCGTCCAGCTCGTTGATGCGATCGAGGCGCAACGTGTCGATCGAGAGGACGCCGCGACACTCCGCCACGATGGGCCAGTGACCGCCCGAGGGAGGTCGAACGGAGACGCCGGTTCCCGCGACGCCGCTCGCGATACGATCGCCCGCATCGTCCTCGTGCACGTCGTCCGGGTCGAGCGTGAGCACATGCATCTCCGTCCAGGGGAGCTCCAGCGCACGTTGAGAGTCGGCGTCGTCGAGCACACGCCCTTTCGGCAGGGCTATCCTGCCGTCCTCCGACCGGAGCTCATGACACAGCACACGCCCGGTGAGATCGGTGGCCTGCGCCGCCGCTCGCACGACACGAATTGCGTGCATCAGGCAGCCCCGCTTCGATGGCGACCGCCACGAATGGCGATGAGCTCCGCGAGGATGCTCAGGGCTATCTCCGCGGGCGACCGGGCCCCGATATCGAGACCTACCGGAATCCGCACGCGGCGCATGTCCTCTTCGCTCGCGCCAATCCCGCTCAGGAAGTCGCGCACCGCATTCGCCCGACGCCGGCTTCCAAGCACGCCGATGTAGCCCACGCGCGTTCGCAGCGCGACTTCGAGCACCGGAAGGTCGTACTTGAAGTCATGCGACAAAAGTACGAGAGCCGTCGAAGGCACGAGCGGGACGTTGGCGACCAGCTCCGAGGGCATGCCGATCAACAACGCATCCGCCGTGGGGAATCGGTCCCGGCTCGCCCAGCGATCGCGACCGTCGATCACCGTCGTGTTGAATCCCAAGTGTTTCGCGAGCTGCACCAGGGCCGCCCCGACGTCCGTCGCGCCAACGACGACCAGGGCCGGGAGCGGCGCATGCACCTGGACAAACACCTCGGTCGACCCGCCGTCGCCTGGCAGCGCGATGACACCCGTGGTGCGCGCGTCGATCAAGTCGGCGGCGCGCGCAACCACCTCGGCGTCGAGCCCTTCACTGCCAAGCGTCCCGATCCGCGTCCCATCGCCGATCACGACGAGCCGCCGCGGGTGAGCGCCGAGCGAGACGGCTTCGATCGCTGGAGTCCCGTGTCGCAGCGCATGCGTGACCGCTTCTGCGGCAACTGCAACAGGATCGGAAGGCACGGTAACGTCGACAGGCTCCACGAGCAGATCGACGTTACCCGCGCACGTCATGCCGAACGCCCACGCATCCTCATCGCCGAGCGGGAGCGAGACACGACGCGATGTTCCGCTGCGGAGTGCGTCTTCCGCCAGCTCGACGGCCCGCCCATCGACGCAACCACCGATTGTCACCGAACCGACGATCGCGCCGTGGTCGTCGACCCACATCGTTTCACCGAGGCGGCGAATCGCGCCTCCTGTCGTGGCAACGAGAGTCGCGACTGCGGCACGACGCCCCTTCGCGCGTAACTCGCTAATTCGATCCGCGGTCTGAGTCATCGGAGTGCAGTGGTCCGCAATGCGCATTCGCGCGCCAGTCTCGCAATATCCACCGCGTATCACGGGTCAACAAGCCGCATGAGCGCTGGCGGAGCGCTTTTTCGTGTGCCGTGGCATTGCGTCGCGCGCCGCAGTCGGTAAGACTCCCACGCTCTCGTCCGCCAAGTGCTTACGGGTTGCGGGCACTGTGAATGAACCTTCGTTTCCTCGATGCGCGCTTCAGATCTCGTCAGCGCTGTGTGCGCTCTTATCGCCGTGTGCACCGCCCCCGGTGTCTTGTATGGTCAGGACTCGACCGCCAGCAATCGCCCTTGGTATGACCGCCTGTCCATTCGCGGCTACGCACAGTTGCGATACAACCGACTGCTGGAGACGAACGAGCAGCTGAAGTGCCCTACGTGCGATCGTTCGATCGGCGACAACGGGGGGTTCTTCCTGCGCCGCGCACGAATTGCCATCACCGCGCAGGTGAGTGACCGCGTCAGCGTCAGCATCCAGCCGGATTTTGCGACGGAAGTCGGCGGCAAAGAGAACACGCTGGTGCTTCGGCATTACTACGCCGACGTCTATCTCGATAGCGCCAAGACGTTCCGTGCGAGAGTCGGTCAGAGCGAAGTTCCCACCGGGTTCGAGGCATTGCAGTCGAGCAGTCGACGCGCGCCGTTCGATCGCGCAGACGCCATGGAAAGCTCGGCGCCTGGGGAGCAGGATCTCGGGGTCTTCTTCTTGTGGACGCCATCGGGTGCCAGGCAACGGTTCCGCGATCTCGCATCTCCCGAGCTAAAGGGGACGGGCGATTACGGCGTCGTCGCTCTTGGCGTCTACAACGGCCAGGGAGGCAACCGCGCGGAGATGAACGACACGCCGCACGTCATTGCACGCGTCGCATATCCGTTTCGCATCGGGACTCGGCATCTCGAGGCGAACGCGTTTGCCTACACCGGCACGTATACGATCGCGACGTCACAACGCGCTCCCGGCGTCGGCGGCCCTGATGACTTCACCGACCAGCGAATTGGGGCGGCACTCGTGCTGTTTCCGCAACCGCTCGGGCTACAGGGCGAATGGACGACGGGACGAGGCCCCGAGTACGACGCGTCGACGAACTCGATCACGGAACAGCACCTCACCGGCGGATACGGCCTCGTGTCGTACGAATGGCAGGGACACGGCGTTCAGCGCGTGGTGGCCTACACGCGCGCGCAATACTTCCAGGGAGCCTTCAAGACGGACCCGGATGCGAGGAGCTCCGTGGTGCACGAATACGAACCTGGGGTCGAGTGGAACGTCCAGACCGGATTCGAGCTGACAGCGGCTTATGCGATCTCGGATCGCCTATACCGGGACAGCGCGGCGCCTGACAACCATCAGAAAGGGCGTTTCCTTCGACTCCAGGCGCAGTTCAGCTTCTGACGTCTTCGGCGAGTGGCTGTTCGGGGGCGGCTCGCCATCGCATCGACCAGCGCCGTGACTTTCCGGCATCGAGCCAGTGTGCACTCTTCCACGCGCCCAACGCCTCCTCGAGCGTATCGGGCGCACCAATGCAGGGCTGGAGCGTGAAGTTCTGATACGGCTTCATGCGCTTGAGCGGCGACCAGCCGCCGTGGTTGATCCACAGCCCGACGTGCGGGATCTCGTCGATCGCGAAGGTGAGCTCGAGTCGCAGGCCGTCCTCGATCACGGCCGCGCGACCTTCGCGCATTTCGAGAAAGACCTTGCACGCATAGCGCTTGGCCACCCCGTGCGGTCGCGAGAGATCGAGAAGCCGCCCCTGCGATCGCACCATCGGCCATCGCAGGTCCGTCGCGCCGAGTCCGAGCGCAATCTCGTGCTGTGCGTACACGTGCAGCCGCGTGGCCATGGCAAGCTCGATCCGCGTCCCGCTCGTTAGGGGAAGGACGGGCTTGGCGGACCAGATGAACGGAATCCGCTCGGTCCCCATGTTCGTGGCCTCGTACTCGATCTCTACGGCTCCCGAGGGCGTGACGCGCACCTCCCGCGTCAGGCGATACGGGAGGCGACGACCGATCCACGCCGTGGTGGCACTCTGGCCGTCCGGCGACGTCCGCACGTCGATGGCCGGTGTCTGCGACCACAGCTCGCCGTGATCCGGAAGCTCGATTCCGCCAAAGCCTTTCACCCACGTGGGGACCTTGCAAGCCGCTACTGTCGGAAAGCACTCGTCGTACCCGCCAGTATCCGCGGTCTCGACGTACGACTCGCTCTCGCCGGGCAGCGCATACGGCATCACGTCACTCGTCCACAGCCACTGGCGTCCCCCGAGCTCCAACTGGGCGATCTTCCCGCCGAGCGCCGGGACGATCACCACGCGCGAGCCTCCTCCACGGAGCTCGGCGAATCCGAAATCCTCGATCCGGGACGTCGGCGCTGCCGTGCGCGAGCGGCCGAACAGCGCCATCAGGCAGCGTCCACGACGCGCACGTCGATGCCGCGTGTTGCGAAGATTCGCGCGACGGTCTCGCCTATCTTGTTGTTAGGCGTGCTGGCACCGGCCGTGAGCCCGATACGCACAGCCGGCCGGTCGGGAATCCAGTCGGTTGCCGATGCCTCACTGTGCTTGACGCCCGCGGGTCGAAATAGAATGCGGCGCGTGTCGGGCTCGATACTCGTCGCGTCTTCGATATGATAGGTCGGGACGCGTTCAGCGCATAACGCGGCGAGCGAGATCGTATTGCTCGAGTTGTATCCGCCGATGACGACCATGGCGTCGAGCGGATCGCGGAGCAGCTCCTGCACGGCGTCCTGCCGATCCTGGGTGGCCGAGCAGATCGTGTCGAACGTGCGGAAGTTCGCAGCGCGATAGTCGTCACCATAGCGTCGTGCCACAGCGCGCCCGACCTCCTCGCCGATGGCGAGCGATTCTCTCGCGAGCATGGTCGTCTGGTTCGCGACGCCGATGCGGCGAAGGTGCAGATCGGGGTCGAAGCCGGGGGACGCGGCACGGGCGAACCGCGCGATGAACTCCTCGCGCGTGCCGTTCCCTTCGATGTACGCGCACAGGAGCTGCGCCTCGCTCATGTCGCGCACGACGAGATACTGCCCGCCCGGATATCGTTCGACCTGTGACGCGGTCGCGCGGGTCTCTTCGTGGTAATGTTTGCCGTGGATGAGCGCCGTGAGGCCGTCGCGCGCGTAGCTCTCGACCCGCTTCCAGACATTCAACACCGACCCGCAGGTCGTGTCGACGACCACACAACCGAGCCCACGAAGCGTCTCGAAGTCGCGCACCGTCACGCCAAACGCAGGGAGGATCACGACATCCTGCGGCGAGACACTCGCGTAGTCGAACACCGGCTTGCCGTCAGCGTCATGGCCGGGCGTGAGAATCTCGATTCCCATCTCGCCGAGACGGCGGTTCACGTGGGGGTTGTGGATGATCTCGCCAACGAGGCGGATGCGCCGATCCGGGAATTTCCGGCGGGTCTGGTAGGCGTACTCGACCGCCCGCTCTACCCCGTAGCAGAAGCCGAATTCGCGGGCGAGCCGAACCGTTACGTCGCCGATAGTGAGCCTGTGATCGCGCGAACGGAGCAAATCGACCAGTGACCCCTCGTAATCGGCGGCGAGCGTCCCCTCGACCTCGCCCTTGAGCCCGAATCCCTTCCGAAAGTAGGTCGAGCCCTGCTCAGGCGCCGTCATGTGTTAGAATCTAGTAGCCGTCGTGACGAGCCGAGAAGCGTTCCCCTCCCACCCGGATTTCCTCCCAGTCAACGCCGCGAGCCTCGGTCGTGTCGCGCATGTTCTCGAGCTTCGACCCGCCGTATTCCGCTGAACCGTGTCTTTTCCTGCCGCAATCGACTCCTGGAGCCCTTCGGACGTGACACCGGAGGAACATGGATCCGAACCGCCCGCGCTTCTTCGTCCTCCGCCGCTGGTCAAGGGTGATGCGATTGGAGTTGTCGCACCGTCCTATGCCCCGCGTGAAGGTTGGCTGCACCGCGGCGTGAAAGCGCTCGAGCGCGCCGGGTACGGTGTGATCCTCGACAGCGAAATCGGGACAATGCGGCGCTTCGAGCGCATGGAAGACGAGCGACGCGCCGAGAACTTCATGGGAATGTGGCTCGACCCGCGCGTGAAGGCAGTGATCGGCGGCACTGGTGGCTACGGCGCCGCGCGAATGATCCCACATCTCGAGCCCGAGGTGTTCCGCCGCAATCCCAAGTCGTTCGTTGGCTATTCCGACATCACGGCGCTGCACCTCTGGCTCATGCGCCGATCGGGACTGCGCGTCTTTCACGGCCCCACCGTTGATGACCTCATTCCGAGCGCGCGCGACCCAACGATGGCCTCGTTGCTCGCCGCGCTCACCACGCCACGTCCATCAGCGAGACTCGGACGAGACGTTGCGCGCGCTGTCCGTCCGGGGCGGGCCGTGGGGCGCCTCACCGGCGGCAACCTCTCGCTGGTCCAGCAGTCGATCGGAACGCCGTACGAGATCGATACTCGCGGGGCGATTCTCTTCGTGGAAGAGACGCGCGACCCGATGTCGTTCGCGGACGAGAGACTCGTGCACCTTCGCGCGGCGGGACTGTTGCGGGGCGTGCGAGGCATAGTGTTCGGCCACCTGTCGCTCGACCGGTCGGAGGAGGACGAGTTCGAAGACTTCCTGCTCGATCTCGTGTCGGACCTGAACGTGCCGATCCTGATGGATTTTCCAGCCGGCCACGAGGTCCCGAACCTCACGCTGCCCATCGGCACCGAGGTCGAGCTCGTAGCGGAGGAGACGACCGGGTGGGTTCAGTACCGGGAGGACGCGCTCGAGGCACCGCCAGGCGATTGAAGGCCCCGACGGCGTGGGTCGTTAGGCGACGGTATATGGCGCCAGGCGCTCGATGAGCTCCGCAGGGAGTGGCCGCTTCTCGAGCGACGTCACATCTACCGCCACGACCACGAGATACCCCTTGGCGCGTGCGGTCCCGTCGTCAGCGAACATGTCGAAGTTGACCGTCCGCGACGTACGCCCGACCGCACTCACGTACGTGTGGATCGTGAGCCGCTCGTCCAGGCGCGCCGGCGTGATGAATTCCGCATGCATGACCTTGCGCGGTAGCGTCACTGCATAACGCGCCACCATGTCGTGGTACAGCAGTCCGACGGCCCGGAGCAACTCCGATTCAGCGTACTCAAAAAAGCGAAGGTAGGCATCGTAGCGAATGATGCCGACGATGTCGACGTCCCCCCAGCGAACGTACTCGCGCACGACGAATGGCGCTCCCATCACGAGCTCTCGCCATCGTCGTAATAGTCGGTCGTCAGAAATGGTGCGAGCGCATAGGTGACAAGCGCCTCGTACGCGCGCTGCCGGTCGACCAGGCCCGCGGTGAGGATGCCGACCGCACCCGCCCCGTGCTTGGTGTCACGAGCGCCGGTCACGTGATCCATTGCATGTCCGAGCTCCATACCGCCGCGCACCAGCCGCGCAACTCGATCGGGCAGCGTCATCGCGAGCGATCCGCCAACGCCGACGCGTCCGTTTCGCGAGACGACCGCAGCCCACGCGCAGGTGCGCATGTGGCCGTCCTCTTCCACGACGCCCCCCTCGATGCCGATCCCGAAATCGGCGTCGCTGGCCTGAAGCGCAGCCCTCGCGCGCTGCGTCGCGCCGCGAATGGTCTCCGCGTCACCCTCGGGCTGATCGCGTACGCCGGACGGAACGGCGAGCCCGCGGACTCGCGCGCCACTTCCACTCCGTTCGAGCACCGCGATCACGGCCGCGATCTTCACGGAGTTCGTCGAACCGACCACGACGTTCCTCGCAGCAGCGAGAACGCCGAACGGCCTGGGCTCTGGTTGAATTGCCGACATGCGACGATAGTGCGAGGGATCGGAAATCTATCTCGACCGGGCGAGGCGACGAGCCAGACCGACGCCGCATACCGTCGCCGCTCAGGTTCGACCCTCCGCTTGCCGCGCCTCATGCACGGGGATAAGCTTTGGCGCCAATGCTTGAACACCGCGTCGAGACCTCGCTTGCCGACATGCGTGCGGCGTCGCCAACACGTCGCGACAACGCACCGTTCATCTTCATCGGTGAGAGACTCTGGCTCGACTTCGTCAACACCGACGACCTTCGCCGTGGTGTACGATTCGATGCGTTGCGCGAGTTCGAGACCTTCGTGCAGTGGCTCGAAGCGGCCAACGTCGTGGACGCCGAGCGCGCCGGGGGGCTTCGACGGCGCGCAGTGCAGCAACCGTCTGGCGCCGCGGCTGCCCTCGTCGATGCCAGGCGCGTGCGAGCCTCGCTTCGTGCGCTCGCCGAGCGAGGCAACACCGCTGAAAAGGCGCGGATCGACACGCTGGCCGAGATCAATCGCATTCTCGGACGGAGCGCCGGTACGAGGCGTGTCGAGCCGAAGGGCGACGGAGGCTTCGCACGCAGCTTCGTTCCCGTCGGCGATGCCTTCGCCGGGTTGATGATCCCGGTCGTCGAGAGCGCGGCCGATGCGCTGGTGATCGGCGAGCTGGCGCGGATCCGTCGCTGCGCGGACGGGCGGTGTCCGCGAGTGTTCTTCGACGGCACCAAGAACGGGCGGCGTCGGTGGTGTGACATGGCGACATGTGGCAACCGCGCCAAAGCCGCACGGCACCGCGTCCGGATGCGTCAGGCCGACGGTGATGCGTCCGACGGGAACGGTGATGCGTCCGACGGGAACGGTGATGCGTCCGACGGGAACGGAACCTCGGCCGCCGGCAATCTGTCGTCCGCACACACGTTCGTCCCAACGTCACCGGCAGGGCGGGAGCTGCGCTGAACGTGGAAGCGGGGCCGCGACGCTTCGTCGCAGCCCGGGTTCCTGCCTAACGCCTCCTGTGTCAGCGGCCGCGGCGCCGGCGTCCTCCAGGACCCCTTCCCGACGATCGTGGGCCGCGGCCGGCTCCGCCACCTCGTCTCCCGTGGTCACGGTCGTCCCTGCGTGGGCCGTATCGCTCCCCGCGTCCGCGCTGGTTCCGCCGGAACTCGCGCGCGAGCTCGCGGGCGCGACGCTCGTCGTGCGGTGTCAGATCGGTCGGCCGTTGGACGAACGCAACCTCGTCAGGCGACCACGGTCGATCGAGAAGGTCCTGAAGCTCATCGAGGGTCGACGCTCGCACGGCGCCGCGTGGCCCGCGAAGGACGGTGAACCTCACCGGCCGGTCGAGTCGCGGAACCTCGTCCTCGGTCAGTGTGCGCGCGAGCTTTTCCGGCAAGCGTAGACGTACCACTCCGCTCGGCCGCCCCTCGGTGTCCTCCACATCGTAGTCGATCGGGATCTCGCGGCCGCG
Source organism: Gemmatimonadota bacterium (assembly GCA_046725585.1). GTDB lineage: Bacteria > Gemmatimonadota > Gemmatimonadetes > Gemmatimonadales > Gemmatimonadaceae > JAJKIV01. The sequence continues at coordinate 30,802 of JBKOYV010000297.1, forward strand.
AATCACGACGAAGCCCGGCAGGTCGAGCAGGCGTGCGCGCTCCCGCGCGGGCACGAGGGCCTCGAAATCGATGGCGAGCGGAGTCGCACGGAACTCGGTCATCGAGCCCACTCCAGCCAACGCGCGCTCGTAGAGTGGCGTCAGCTCTGCTACGCCGAGTCGTGGAGTCGTACCCCCAGAGCGGCGGTAGGCCTCACGAATTTCCTCGATCTGCGAGCGATGACGCTTGAGAGCGGCGTGCCGTGCTTCACCGCGCGCGAGCGCTTGGGCGAGCACGGCACGTATCCTCTCCGCGAGCTCCGGCGGAAACTCCTCGAGGGGCTCGTAGTCGCGCTCCAGCTCGAACCCGTGATACACCAGCGTTCGTCGCAGCGCGAGCGCCGACTGCTTCCGTCGTGGGTCGTAAACGACGTCCGCTGGCCCACGGGTGGCATAACGTCTGACGAGCTCGAGGGGGATCTGCGTACCCTCGATCGATGCGCGCGGAACGCCGAACCGATCCGCGAAATAGCGAAGCTCCCCGGCAATCGGCCCCCAGCTACCGCACACGCTCGTCTTCGAAACACGCGCTTCCTGCCCGTCGGCCGTTTCCTCGTCGATGACCAGATCGAAGGGCATGTACCGAGCGACGAGATCCGCAAATGTCCGACGGGTCTCTTCGCGCGCGTACGGAAGGCGACTGGGCAACGGCAGCCCGACACCTCGGTACACACTTGCCATCGCGAGGGCCGTATCCTCGATCGCCTTCACAAGGACTCCGCGCTGGTCGGCCCATTCGTCGATGCGCTCATCGAACAGGTGGCGTGGCAACCCGTACACCTGGCCCATGTAGCCGGCGCTCGCGAACGCCTCCGCGTACACGTTGTACGCCGTTAGGTGATCGCTGCCCGGCACGATCAACCCTTCGAGGTCCCGATCTTCACGCGTCATCCGATGAAGCGACTCGATCGAGCTCATGACGGCGAGGTAAGGTACGAGATCGTCGTCCGCGTTGACGATCAACTCTGCCCAGGGCCGTTCGACGGGAAGCGCTTCGACCAGCTTCCCGTATCGGGAGAGGCGTCCATTCTCAATGATGCCGCGCGCCTCGAGTCCCACGACAGCCTCGCGGTACGCGCGTCGGTCGAGAGCGACCGGGAGATCGAGCTCGTCGGCCCGTACGCCGAGGTCGGCGCAGGTGAGAGCGACGCGCTCCGAATCGCCGGCGAGCTGGAATTCCGGCTCGGTGGGCCGAAGGGCTGAGAATTCAATGTCCCGGTCAGATAGGATGAACACTCGGCCCGACTCGACACGCCCATGCACCCGGCCCGCCATCTGGAGGATCTCGTTCGCCCCGAGGTGCAGCCTCGTGAGCACGTTCCTGCCACGTTCGATCACGTTCGCGAATCGCGTGTCATCGATGATGACCGTGTCGAGCCCCTTCACGTTCAGCGCGCTCTGCCCTGCTGCCGTCATGGCGAGAAAGAACGGCTTCTCCGCGCCGTCCTCGAGAAACGGCCGAATGATTCGAATCGGCTCGCCTCCGTGATAGAACGCGGAGTTGATGCGTGGGAATCGCTCGGTGACGTAGCGCGCCGCTTCCTCCACGGACGCCCGCGTGGGGAGGAACATCCCGACGCCTCGCCGCTGCCTAACGACCTGCTGCAGGAAGCGATCGCCGAGGAACTGCACCGGCTGCTCGCGGACCACCTTCACGGTCGCCGCACGCGAAGGGTCGAACGCAAAGCTCTGCACGACATCCGCGGAATCGAGGTAGCGGGCGTAGAACGTGGGATCGACCGTCGCCGACAGCCAGATGAACCGGCACCCCACCCGCTTGCCAAGCGCAAGGCACAGCTCCAGCTCCGCGGATGTCTGGTGAATCTCGTCGACGATGAGTGTGTCGTGAGGCAGGATGTCACCGTCCTGGAACCATCGCCGGGCGATGCCGGTCGTAACAATGATCACGTTCCAGGACGGCGTTTCCGGAGTTGCCTCCCGTTCGCGGTTCACGACTCCGATCCGCAACGGGGCGCGCAGGATCTCCTCAGCGATCGGCCGAATCGCCAGGGTCTTGCCGGTCCCGGTGCCGGCGACGATCCCGAATCCCCGCCCGCCGCGCGCCAGCTCCCGGACCTCGTCACCATGCTCGCGCTCGAGGAACGTCTCGATGTGCAGCCCGAGCGCGATCTCGATCGTCTCGCACGCCGCGCGCGTTGGCGCGATGACGATCACGCGTCCGGTTGGCGGCTCCGCGGCGACGAACGCCCCGTGATCCGGAGGGAGGGAACGGTCTTGAACCTGTCGGAGCACGGTTCACCCGGGTGCAAAGAAGAAGCCGTCGCAGGCGGGAGTCGATGTCCCCGGCGACGGCTTCAGCAAATCTAGGTGCTCGGTCCCGCCGCGGCGACCGCGTTTGTGGCCGCGCGAATGGGTGGTTTAGCTCGGACGATCGGGCTTGATTGGTTTTCCGTCCGGGCCGACAGGCTTCGCCGGGGGTGGCGCGTCAGGCACCTTGCGGGGCTGAGGCGGCGGCTCCTTCAGTGACTTGACGATCGGCAGTCGAGGATTGCGTGCTGCGTCGTTGTAGATGAGTCGACCGTTGCGCGGCAGGTTACGCGCGGCGCTAGCGCAATCCGTAGGCGCAGGCTGCTGAGCCGGCGGAACATTGTCCAGCCAGATCCGGCACATCCCTGGTGGAGGGAGATGCGTCGGCGGTACGGCCGGCTTGGGGTCCTGCGGCTGTGGCCGAACCTGCGCCTGCAGCGAGGCGCCTCCGGCTACCGCGGCGAATACGAGCACGAACAGACTGCGGGTCATCGACTCTCCAGAAGCCCTCACGACACCGACACCTGACCGGGCACACGGCTGCCGCTCGGCCGACATCGGCGTCTTCGGGTCACCAAATCCTATTCCCTGTATTGGAAAGCGCAATCGAAACGGCTCAGCTGCGTGCCCCAAGGTCTGGACGACTCAGGCCGCACAAGGCCAATGCCGGTTCGGCTACTCAGAATACCCACGAACGCGCGTTCGGTTCGTCCAGGAGCCAAAATGTGCGGTCAAATGTGACCTACGTCAGTCGCCAAACGAGATCCCGGTCGCCCGCGCGGTCAGGACCGTGTCGTGATTGGGGTCTACGCGCTTGGGCTCGCCCAAGGCCTCCGATATGGGAATGGTGACGATGTGCGGGGACTGCAGTGCGACCATATGCCCCCATTCCTCGTCCTCGACCGCGCGGACCGCCGCGCCTCCGAATCGCGTCGCCAGCAGACGGTCGTAGCCCGTGGGCTGACCACCCCGCTGCAGGTGGCCCAGCACGAGCGACCGCGTTTCCTTGCCCGTGATCGACTGGATCTCGCGGGCGATCGTATCCGCGATCCCACCGACTCGCTTTGCTTCGCCCGGCAACGACGCGCCCATGATTGCCTCATGGCCACCCCGCGGGAACGCGCCTTCTGCCGCCACGACGATCGAAAAGTGGCGACCGACGCGGTCCCGCTCGACGATCTTCTCACAGACCTTCCGAATGTCGTACGGAATCTCCGGAATCAGGATGACGTCCGCCGTACCAGCGAGGCCGCTGTGCAGTGCGATGAAGCCGGCGTGTCGGCCCATTACCTCGAGCACGATGACCCGATCGTGACTCTCGGCTGTAGTGTGCAGCTTGTCGATGGCCTCGAGCGCGGTGTTGACCGCGGTATCGAACCCGAACGTCGTGACGGTCCCGTTGACGTCGTTGTCGATCGTCTTCGGCACGCCGATGACCTTCAATCCGCATTCGTGAAGGCGCTGTGCGATCCCAAGCGTCCCATCACCCCCGATGGCGATGATCCCGTCGATCCCGAGAGTGCGCACACTCTCGAACAGCTCATCTGATCGGTCGACCTCGATGAAAGACCCGTCAGGCTGTCGGATCGGGTAACGGAACGGATTTCCGTGGTTGGTGGTGCGAAGGATCGTACCGCCGAGGTGGGCAATTCCCCGCACCGAGTCAGGCGTCAGTGTCACGCACTGATCCTCGCCTAACAACCCTTCGAATCCCCTCCGGATTCCGATAACCTCCCACCCTCTACTCGTGGCGGACAGTACCGCGGCGCGAATTACCGCGTTGAGGCCGGGCGCGTCCCCGCCGCCCGTCGATATCCCGATTCGCATCGTTGTGGCTTCCAACCCTGCGTTGGCGATTCAGTCGGCCGGGTTCCGCAGCAGTCGCACTACCTCGCCAGGCGACGCGTGTCTGCCGAGCTTCGACTTCTCGAAGACTGGGCGGCCGTCGCGCCGGACCTCGAAGCGACCACCTCCCGACGGGATCAATTCCACTCGAACGTCAGGGAACGCCTCACGAATCTCGGCCGCCAAACTGGTGGCCCGCGGCTCGTAGCTTCAAACCGTGCAGTACTCGATGGTGATGGTCATCGTTCGGTGCGTGGAGGTGTATGTGTCCGAAATTCTAACGTGCTGTCCCGTCGCGGCGTCAGCGCGCGACCGAGACACCAGCCAGGTTCGCGAGCTGCCGGATCACGGTGTCCTGTCGCGCGACAACGAGTCTCAGTGAGTCTACCTGCTGCTGCAGCGCGGCGTTGTCCTGACGCAGATCATTCAGGCCATCGCCGAGTTGGATGATCTGCTCGCTCATGGCGACGTCGGCCCTGCTTGCCGGACACGCCGCGCAGACAAGCACGAGCGCGAGTGCGCATGCGACTTGGCGCATCGGCTTCCTCTTCGATCGTAGAGTGGTTGAGCGGTGAAGCGATGTCGGTTGCGGCGTCGGGATGGCAGCTGGCCGTCGCCCAGATCGTATGTTGCGCGGGGTTTCGACGGAAGGGAACGAATGCAACGCGGCGCGACGCTGCCTGAGGTCATCCTCGTGCTGACGATCGTGGGAATCCTTGGTACAATCGCCGTTCCACGAACGGTCAGGTGGCGTGACCGGATGAGCGTCCGTGCCGCCACGCTCGAAACCGTGGCGACGTTCGCGCTCGCGAGACGATGGTCGCTTTCGCGGTCGTCGCGCACGGCAATCACGTTCGACACAGCCGGGGCGACGCTCACGGTCCGGAGCTTCTCGGACACGATCGCGCGACGCAATCTCGCGTCGTCACACGGCGTGACGCTCTCCGCGTCGAGAGACTCGATGGCCTACGCGCCTAACGGCTTGGGCTACGGCGCATCGAATCTCACGATCGTGCTCCGGAGAGGAGCAGCGGCGGAAACGATCTTCGTTTCTCGCCTTGGGCGCGTGAGGCGCTGACGTGAGACAGCAAAAGGGGCCGGCTGTCGTGCCGGCCCCCGTCGACTGAAGCCGTCGGCGGCGTCAGTCTGCCGCGACCGTCCCGAAGTCGAAGCCGGGAACCGAGATTCTCGGAATCTGCTGCCCGATGACGCGCTCGATCGTGCGGACCATCGCGATCTCGTCGGGCGCCATGAACGTGTACGCGTCGCCAGTAGCGGCCGCTCTACCTGTCCGCCCGATCCGGTGAACGTAGTCCTCTGGCTGCTGCGGAACGTCGTAATTGATGACGTGCGTGATCCCGGAGATGTCGAGGCCGCGCTGCGCGATGTCGGTCGCCACGAGCACGCGGATGCTGCCGCGCTTGAACCCATCCAGCGCCTGGGTGCGTTGCGCCTGCGATTTGTCGGCGTGCATCGCCGTAGCGGTGATCTCCGCTCGCTCGAGATGGCGGACAACACGATCGGCACCGTGCTTCGTCCGCGAAAAAATCAGAACCGAGTCCATGTCGGGTTTCCGCAGCAGCTCCACGAGCAACGCGCTCTTCTTCTCTCGCGGCACCGGATACACGGCGTGAGCGACGGTGCTTGCGGCCGACGAGCGTCGCCCCACCTGCACCACCACCGGCTTCCGAAGGTATTTCCGGGCGAGCGCTTCCACTTCCGGCGGCATCGTCGCACTGAAGAGCAGCGTCTGTCGATATCGCGGAATCTCGCTCACGATGCGGTTGATCTGCGGCGCAAAGCCCATGTCGAGCATGCGGTCAGCTTCATCGAGCACCAGGACCTCGAGGTCATCGAAGACGACGTTCTGTCGCTCGATATGGTCGATCAGACGTCCCGGCGTGGCCACGATGACGTCCACGCCCGCTCGGAGCGCGCGTTCCTGCGGCTCGATTGGTACCCCGCCGAAAACGGCGGCTACGCCGAGATCGGAGTGTCTGCCGTACTTGCGAAAGCTGTCGTCCACCTGCGCCGCAAGCTCGCGGGTCGGCGTTAGGATCAGCACCCGCGTTCGCCTCGGTCCCCCAAGAAGGCGATCGATGATCGGGAGTGTGAACGCCGCGGTCTTGCCAGTCCCGGTATTCGCGAGGCCAATCATGTCACGGCCGCTGAGCGCGAGCGGTATGGCTTCTCGTTGAATCGGTGTCGGTTGGGTGTAGCCCGCGTCGGTGACCGCGGCGAGTACCGTGGGACCTAGTCCAAGGTCGCTGAAGCTGACCGGTGTCTCGGCAATTGAAGGAAGGGTTTCGCTCGTCTGCTCGATTGGAGAAGTGGTGTGCATTGATTCCTGTATGACGGCGCCGGGGTCGCTTGCTCGGGACCATCCCGAGGACCGGCACGCAAATGCGATGTCCTACACGCCGCGAGCTGTTAGGCGCGCGGGTCAAGGACGGCTGTTTTCAGAAGAGAATGTCCTGCGGGGCAGAGACTGGCTCTTCAGTTGAGCCAACGCCCCAAGCGTGGGAATCGGCTCCACGAGTGGCGCACCACAGAAGGTGAACGCCGGCGCTCGTGAGGTAAACCTAGCTCCGTGCGCGACTTGTCGCCACCGTGCCCTCTTCGGGCCGTCAGCGGCGTCCTAGATCAGCTCGAGCGGTCTTCCGGAGAGACGCGCGATGAGTCCAAGACGGAACGTCACATCCGTCCAGCGCTCGTCGCCGGAGGTCATCTGCTCCAACGGGAAACCGGGCCATACGAACGGGTTCGACGATCGTGGCATCGCCATTCCCTTGTGTGGGTGCCACACCAGATCGCGATCACGGTCGTCCAGGAAGCGATCGAAGAGCTTCGCCCAGACGTCGTTGCGTCTGAGGAACCCGAGCCGCGCCATCAGCTCGAGCCAGGCGAGCGCAAATGGAACGTCTGCATCGGCGACGTTCCTGTTAGGCAGCAGGTCGCCGAGCACGAGTTGAGGTTGCGGCAGAATCTTCGCCCCCCAGAGCTGCAATGCCTCCTGACGCGGCTGCGGCTGCGACACGTACTGAAGAATGCGGTCGACCTGAACGTGATGCTCGTTTCGGAAGAGCGGCATATGCGCGAGCATCGCGAGGGCATAGATCGAAGGCGGGGAGGCCTCGGCCGCCAGGACCTGCTTGTTGCCGACCCGCACCCACGGCTTGTGCGACAGTGGCGATCGGAGGAATGAGTCAATCCGGTCGAGAATGCGGCTGGCGGCGCCGCGAAGCCTCGGATCTCCCTCGTACCCCGCCTGAGCGAGTGCCGCTGCAGCCGCCTCGCGAAGCACAGCGCGACCTCTGCGCGCGACGTCGCCATCCTCGTCCGCACGAGGAGCGAGCTCGAACAGGTACGCAGGATCATTGTCCTCCGCGAGCAGGCGGAACAGCACCCGCCGCGCGCGCAGCAACGGTGGCGAGTCCCGTTCCCAACCGTATTCGAGGAGCCGACGAAACGCGCTGATCGTACCGACACGCTCGAAATGATCCGCCCTGGCAGACGGCACTTCGAGCATTGAGCCGTTCCAGATTCCGTCCGGTGACTGCGCAACGGCGAGGGAAAGCGCCGGTGCGTACGAGTAGGCCATCACGCTCGCTTCCCGGGCGATCTCACCCGTCAGTCGAGCGACATCGGTGATCGCGCGGTACCTGATGGCGTTCGACGCGTGGTCGAGCAACCACGTCATTGGGAACTCCACAGGGCTCGCTGGAGCCAGAGGAGTCGGTGTGGCGGTGACGTGCGGGGTCGGATCGGTCACGGTCTTGGAGGCATTTAAGTCGTTGTCCAACAACGCTTTTGTTCCGCTCTCCGCAAGGGCCCGGCGACGGGCGCGTAAGGATAGCACATTCCCATCCGGACGCTAGAGGGTGCTAGCTGGGTCCAACCGGGCGCCCTTCCAGTCGGTATCAGCTCAGCACTTTCGCTTGTGATAGGGCGTTGGGCGGAACATCTTGCCGCGTGAACTCGATCTTTATGGCAATGCACTCGTGCCATCGACGTCGCCCGGATACTCACTCCGCGATCCGTCATGCGAGGTGAGTTCATCGACGTGAACGGAGCGCGACTCTACTACTACGCTGCTGGCAGTCGCGGGGCCGGCGAGCCTGTCGTCTTCCTTCACGGTTTTCCAACGTCGTCCCACCTCTGGACCGAGGTCGTGCCGCTCGTTCCAAAGGGGCATCGCGTCGTCGTCGTGGATCTTCTGGGCTACGGCCGGAGCGACCGACCGGTTGGACGCGACGTTTCGGTTCGCGGACATGCCGAGCGCGTCGTCGGGCTCCTCGATGAGCTCGCGATCAACTACGCGTGCATTGTGGGGCACGACGTGGGCGGCGGCATCGCGCAGACGATGGCGGTCCGATGGCCGACACGCGTGTCCCGACTCATGCTGGTGAACTCGGTTGGCTTCGACCTGTGGCCGGGACGTGAGGTGAAGATCGCGCGAGCCATGCTCCCGCTGACGCGCCATCTGCCGGCGACCTGGCTGCTCTCGATTCTCCGCACCGATCTCATGCGCGGCTACGTCACGTCGGACCGCGGGGCGCATTCGATCGAGATGTACGTGCGGCCGTTCGCGACTCCCGACGGTCGCGACTCCCTCGTCGACCACATGATGTCGCTCGACAGTGGCGAAACGAAGGCAATCGAGCCGAGGCTCAAGGACATTGTGGCGCCGACCGCGATCCTTTGGGGAGCGGAGGATCCTTTCCTCCCGGTCGCCATTGGACGCCGTCTCCAGGGGGAGATCTCTGGTTCCACCCTTGCGGTGGTGCCTGACGCGCGACACTTCACACCCGAGGAGGCGCCTGAGAAGGTCGCGGACGTGCTGACGGAGCTGCTGGCGAGGTGACGACGTCTCGGTTGGAGGCAATGCGCGCGCTGGTGGCGAAGAACCCCTCGAACGCGCTCGCCCGATTCGGCCTGGCGAACGAGGCGCTCAAGGCGCAACTCTACGAGGAGGCTGCGGAGCATCTTCGCGTGTACCTCGATCGTCATGACGACGAGGGGAACGGGTACGGCCGACTCGCGGAAGCCCTGGTCAAGCTGGGCCGCATCGACGACGCGAGAGATGCGCTGCGGAGCGGCATTGATGCGTCACGCCGCTTCGGCCATCCGGGAATGGTGAACGAGTTCGAGACTCGACTCGACGAGTTGGAGGGGGAGTAGATGTCGAGGAATCGGAGGGCGATGCTCGCCGTCGCCATGGCGGCGGGATTGGGTGGGCCCGCCGCGCTAGAGGCGCAGGTCCAGATACCACCCCAGCTGCCTCGCGTGGGAGAGCGTGTCCGGATACGAGCACCGAGCATCCGCGAGGATCGCTACGTCGGCCGCGTCGAAGGGCTGCCCCAGGATTCGATCCGGCTGGACACCGCGGGCGTTAGGCGTCGCCTCGGCTTCGACACCGGGCCGGTCCTCGTGGAGGAGTTCCGCCGCGTCACGATCCCGACGAGCGCGATTCAATCGATCGACATCAGCGCCGGACGCACCCATCGCAAGTCGACGATCAAGGGGATGGTCATCGGTGCCCTCGGCGGCGCCGCCCTGTTCGGCGCGACGAACCTGCCGGAGGTCAACCCGAAGTTCTCGGATTTCCTCGCCGGAGCGACGGTCGGCGCGATCGTCGGCGGTGTCGCCGGCGGGGTCGTCGGATATTTGTTAGGCGGTGAGAAGTGGCAGTCCTTCTACCGCGCGGGAGCACTCCCGCCGTAGCCCGCCGGCAGAGTATCCGCCGGTATGATCGCTGCGGCCAGCGCCTCGGTGGAGTATCGGCTCCCGGGATTCCAGAGCATCCAGCTCTTCACGCCGTTGTCGTAACCGGCGCGCATCTGCGCCCTGACCTCGGCCGCGCCGTACCGCGGCGGTCCGAGCGTGAAGTCCTGATACCACGGGACGACTCGCGCCGCATTCGGGATGCCGCGACTGCGGCGGGCCGCGTCGTCGAGCGCGTGGCCGATCGTGGCGTAGGGCGCCGCGTTAGGATTCGTGAGCTTGTACGTTCCGGGCGCGAAGTGGGATGGGTACACCATGGGTAGCACGACGTCCGCCTGGTCGACGAATTTCTCCCACTGCTGGCCGATTCCCATGTCCGTGGTGTCGGTGGCCGTCAGGCCGAACACGTCGATCGTCATCGGTACGCCAGTCGTGCGCAGCTCACCGCGCGCGAAGCCAAGTTGCTCGCGAATCACCTCGGCGCGCACGCGACCATTCGCCAGCGGGAACGTCGCCTCACTCACGAGTCGCTTCTCGTCGGGAAACCGCACGTAATCGAACTGCACCTCGCTGAAGCCGAGGTTCACGGCTTCCTTTGCGAGGTCGGCCGCATATTGCCACACTCCTCGCTGATGCGGGTCGAGCCACGGCTTTCCGTTCTTGTCCAGCCAAGGCTTCGCGGGATCCGACCGCCGCTTGATCGACCACTCGAGTTTGCGCTCCGCAAGTAGCGGATCCTTCGCGACCACAATGCGGGCGATGGGATAGATCCCGTAGGTCCGCATCGAGTCGAGCACAGCACGCACGCGTCGATAGGACATCGGCCTCGTGGTGTCCGCGCCGATCTCTCGGGCGAGCAGTACGGTCGAATGGTACAGTACGAACCCGCGATCGTCCTTCACGTCGATGACGAGCGCGTTCACCTCGGTGCGCTTCGCGACCTCGATGAGGTCCCACATTCGCTGCCCGAGTGCCGCCCAGCGATTCACGTAGAGACCGCGAACGACACGCGGCGTGGGGACTCGTGGCTGGGCCGGACGCGTGACGGAGTCGGGGAGAGCCGGCGGCGGCGGACTGGCCGAGGTAGCCGGAGCGGGCGTTTCCCTGCTGGGAGTTCGGGCAGACTTCCGGTCGCAAGCGCCGACAACGATCGCGGAGCATGTAAGCATCACGCTCGTTGTGGCTCGAAGTTGTCGAAGGGGGCGGTTCATCCTGCCGGGAATGTAGCCGCGTTCGACAGGCCGGAACACCGAGAGCGGCCGGGTTGTTTCGTTCGCGCCTGCCAGAACGCGAAGCCGACAAATCCGAGATCGATTATCCGGCGTACACGGGACGACGGTCACACGCCGTGACTCCGCGACCCCGCGCTGGCCAGCCGGCAGCGTGGGATTCGCTCCCCGCCACCGTAACACCGGAGGTCTCATGTCGCCTCAACGCTTTCCGCTGCGCAGGGCCGCGATTTCGATCGCTGCGCTCGTGATCGGAGGCGCTGGCTCGCTGGGCATTGCCTTGCGAAGCTCCCTCGCCTCGGACCACCAGGACACGCCGGAGGTCGAACTGCACCCGCGGCTCGATATCAATGACGTGTACGCCTTCCCGGGTTCGGACGCGAACCGTATCGCGCTCGTGCTGACGACGTCCTCGCCGCTCACTCCGGCCGCCTCGGTCGGGGCTGTGTTCGATCCCGACATCCTGTACCAGATCAAGGTGGACAATACCGGCGACGGCGTGGAGGACTTGGTCCTCCAGTTCACGTTCGACGGCGAAGGCGCCGGGCAGCAGGTGACGATGCGTGGACCTGTCGCACCCCAACAAGCGGGACGGGTCAACACGATCGGCTCTGGTGGCCCGACGATGATCGGGCCCACGAACACGGTGCTCGGGTCGCCCGGCGGCGCGCAGCTGTTCGCCGGCCTGCGCGATGACCCGTTCTACATCGACCTCGAGCAGTTCTTCAGGATCATTCCGGATCGTGCGCCCGTGCAGGGCCCACTCTCCAAGATCGGGCCCAAGCCGGAGGCCAGCGCGTTCCGTAACCCCGGCGTCGATTTTCTGCGCGGGATCAACGCGCTGGGTATCGTCGTCGAGCTGCCCGAGTCCATGCTGCTCGCGCCGAATTCCGGTGCCGATCCGAAGCTCGGCATCTGGGCCACGACGAGCCGTTGACCACCATGATGCCTAACGCGAAAAGGAGCTTCCCCATGCTTCCCTTCACCACCCGTCGGGCGGCGGCGCTCGCCGCGACACTCATCCTCACGGCACTCACGCTGGGTTGCAGCACTGACGACCAGCACGGACTGATCACCGCCACGCGGCCAGCCGTGTCGCGCTCGGGTCGAGTATTCACGCAGCGCGAGCGTCTCGGCAATCCACTCGTGAGCGAGGTCATGATTCGCAAGGCGCACCATCACGCACACAACACCGGAATCCCCAGCACCGACGTCGCCGAGTTCACCGACGATCTCACCGGCTTCATCACCGGTGTGGCTGGTCGCGATCCCGGCTACGCCAGCACGATCGCAGGGGCATTGCTGCCCGATATGCTCGTCACCTACCCGCGACGCGACAACGCGAATCCGGCAACACCGGTGTTCTGGCTGAGCTGGGTGTTCGGCGGGTATGGCGGCCGAGCTCTGACCGACGACGTCGTCGACATTGGCCTGGGTGCGCTGTTCGGGTCGCTGCTTGGCAATACCACCAACGTTACGCCCGGCCTAACGACGGACAACGTGAACACCAACGACGTCGCGTTCGGTTCCACGTTCCCTTACCTCGCGGCAGCACACTAACTAAAGGGAAGCGGGAGACGGGAGACGGGAGACGGAGAACCCTCGGGATGCTCATCTCGCATAGAGAGGCCTTCCGAGGGTTCTCGCTTTCTACCCGTCTCCCGCTTCCCGCTTCCCGCTTCCCGCTTCCCGCTTCCCGCCTCTCTCAGTCCCGCACCTGCTTAGCCGCCTCCAGCACATGCCCGATATCCCGCGACAGCGCCCGCGCTTCCTGCGTCGCCGAGGAAACGTCGTCGATTGACGATTGAACCCCCGCCGCTCTCAAGGCAATGAGATCGATCCGGATGTTCTGGAGCATGAGCGAAGCGCTGTCGAGCTGCGATACGAGCGACTCCCGCCGACTGAGCAGGTCATCGAGCGTCGCCCGCTGCCGACGCAGGAGCGCGAGCTTCTTTTCACGGTCGCTCGTTTCCGGCTCGACCGAAGCGGCGGCGATTCGAGCGTCAATGCGTCCCAGCGTCTCGGGCGTCACGTCCTGGTCGAGGCGCTGAAGTGCTTGCGCCAGCGCAGCGACCCGCTCCACGAGCGACTCCGCCGTCGGCCGAACGTCGGGGATCATGTCGCGATCGGTCTTCGACAGCCTTCCGATGGCCTCGAGGATCTCCGCTTCGTCCTCAGCAGCCCGCAGGACCTTTGCCCCGTGCGGTCCGTCGAGTACGTCGCGCGGTACGAGCGCGGCGGCCCGCTGGGGAGCGCGGCTCACGGCGGGTGCGCCTAACGGCTGCGCGCCGGTGCCACGCACTCCGCTGGCCGGAAGGCGCGCATCCTTGCCGAAGATGTCACGAAGTCGGACCCCCTCGGCCCAGAGCGCCCCACCCCTCCTGAGTACCGACAGCGACATGAACGCGGCGGGCACGAGAAACCATGGGACGAACGGCGACGTGACGAAGTTGACGCCGGCGAGAATGGCGGCGCTGGTTCCGACCCGGGCGACGTGCATTCGGAACGCGCGAATGCGGTACTCGACCGGCACTTCCTGGCCCGGCGAGAATCCCGGCGGCATGAGGACGCCGCGGGCGTGCGTCCGACGCTGCTCTCGCAGCTGCTCCCGGAGGAGTCGACGCTGATCCTTGTTGTAGTCGCGCCACTGCCTGCGGACATCACGCCAGGAGGTGGGCATCCAGGGTGGTATTGCCGGTTGCGAACCATCAGCCGCCTCACGCGGCTGCGGCCAGGGTTGGACCGGCGGCTGGACTGGCGCGGCAGGCGGTACGTACCGCCCCGGTGGCGCGACGTCGCGCACGGCACGATGCATAGCCGGAGGGTGATCGCTCCACGGGCCGGCGTTAGGCGGAGAAGACTCGGCGCGCGGCGCCACGGCGTTGCGCGGCGGGCCCGAACGAACGGAGTCGTCGAAAAGCGCATCGCGAAACGCGGCCGCATCCGCCCATCGCTGATCGGGCTTCTTGGCCATGGCGCGCTCGATCGCGCGCTCGAGGCCCGGCGACACGTCGGGACGCAAGTCGCGGATCGCGCGCGGTACTTCGTTGATGTGCTTCATGAGCATGGCCGGCGTGTTGCCGGCCGTAAACGGCAGCTCGCCGGCGAGCATATGATAGCCCACCACGCCTAACGAATAGACGTCGCTCCGACCATCGATGTCCCGCTCGCCGATGGCTTGCTCGGGGCTCATGTAGGCCGGCGTGCCGACTGCGACCCCCGTCACCGTGAGCCGCGAGTCGCCCTCGGCGGCTCGCGCGATTCCGAAATCGGAGACCAGCGTCCGTCCGGTCACTCGATCCATGAGAATGTTGTCCGGCTTGATGTCGCGGTGGATGATCGAGCGACCGTGCGCGTAGGCGAGGGCGTCCGCGACGTCTCGCAGCACGCGCTGCGCGAAGTCGAGCGGAGCGCAACGCTGGCGCTTCAGATAGACGCCAAGACTTTCACCCTCGACCAGCGCCATGACGAAGAACACGAGGCCGTCGACTTCGTCGACGCTGTAGATCGGTACGACGTTCGGGTGACTGAGCTGAGCCGCGGTCTGCGCCTCCCGAAGAAACCGTGACCGTACCTCTTCGCGAAACGCGAGCTCCGGCGGCAGCAGCTTGATCGCCACCAAGCGGCGGAGCCGGACGTCGCGCGCCCGGAACACGACACCCATGCCGCCGCGCCCTATCTCGTCCGAGATCTCGTATCGGGCACCGACCGCGGCGGAAAGGCGAGACTGCAGCTCGTCAGGCATTCCTTTCACCCAACAACGCCCGCGATAGCGTTAGCGACGACCTCACGAGGTCCGCCGGTTTACGACTCCCGAGTCGCGAATCCCGAGCTTCCGCATCTCCTCGGCGACGTAGACCGCGTTGTCGACCTCCTGGGCCAGCGCCATCGCGCGTTCCGCGAGCTGCGTCACTTGTTGGAAGCTCTGTCCGCCGGTTTTCAGCTTCAGCACGTCGTAGCGCATGTTCTCGAGCGCAAGAACACAGTTCTCGAACCGGGCGCCCTGACTTTCGCGGCGCTTCTTGAGGTCGCGGAGTGAGATCAGCTTTCGCCTCAGAACCGATAGACGGCGAATCCGTTCCTCGCTCCGACCGTCCAGCGGGTTCGCGGCGGCCTCCAGCTGCTCGATCTCACGCTCGACCTTGTCGCCGTCATCCGCCGCGAACCCGCGATCGAGCTCCGTCAGGTCGCCGGCGATCAG
Source organism: Gemmatimonadota bacterium (assembly GCA_046725585.1). Classification (GTDB taxonomy): domain Bacteria; phylum Gemmatimonadota; class Gemmatimonadetes; order Gemmatimonadales; family Gemmatimonadaceae; genus JAJKIV01. The sequence goes on from JBKOYV010000297.1 coordinate 46,108, forward strand.
CTCGATGCGACGGTAGAGCGCATCCGCGGTCGCGGGGACCTCCTCGACTTGTGCACGCTCGCGTTTGGGGAGGGTCTCGATCAGTCGAAGGATATCCTCGCGATGGCGCGCAGCATCCCGAACCTTGGCAGCATACGTGGGTGACACACGAGCGAGGTTCGACGCAGGAATCTCGGCGGTGGGTAGCGGTCGCACCGAGGTCTCGCCAAACAGGCGTCGGTTGGACCTGCGCGCTCGCAGGCGGTCGCGCTCGAGCACTTCAGCGCGCTTCTTCTTGTCGAACAGCGCGCGGAAATCGTCGATCGATTCAGCCACCACGTCGAAGAACAACCGATCCTTCGGCTGCTTGAACACGTCGTGCCAGTCGTACCCATCGGTCCAGAGCTTGGCGTACTGATACGCGAGGTACACGCTCCAGATCCCAACCACCCCCATCGCGTTGAGGACGCCGAAGATCGCCAACACGGTGATGACCGCGCTCACCGCGAAGAACGGGGCGAGCTTCTTTCGGAACGCGACGACCTTCTCGTCCCGCCAACGCGTCATTTCTTCGGCGGTCACCGAATCGATGCCCTGCTCCGCGGCGACGGACCACGAGTCGCGCGAATGCGTCGGAATGCCCGCGAGGCGATTGGGCTCCTGAGCGAAACTCGACGAGGGCAGCTCCGGCACATTGCCGGTATCGAGCGCGGTGACCAGCGCGTCGGCGGTCGGAAACCGATTGGACGGGTCCTTCTCGAGCAGCATCATCACGGCGCGCGCGAGATCGGCCGGCGCGTCTGGACGATGCACATCGACGGGAGTCGGACGCTCGCTGATCTGCTTGACGAGCAGAGCCGGCGTGCTCGGCGCGTTGAACGGGAGCTCACCGGCGAGCATCTGGTAACCGACTACGCCGAGAGCGTAGAGGTCCGAACGGCCATCGATGTCTCGTTCGCCCATCGACTGCTCAGGGGACATGTACGCCGGCGTGCCGATCGCCATGCCCGTAGCCGTGAGCCGAGAATCCGAGCCCTCGCTCACAGCTCGCGCGATGCCAAAGTCGGTGACCATCACGCGGCCGTCGTCATCGGCACACAGCAGAATGTTGTCCGGCTTAATGTCGCGGTGTACGACTCCGCGCTCGTGCGCGTATGCCAGCGCCTCGGCGACCTCTTTGAGAATTCGTCGCGTTTCGTTCGCGTCCAGCCGACCCAGCGAATGCAGCCGCGCCGCCAGGTTCTCGCCATCCACGAAGGCCATGACGAAGTACACAAGCCCGTCACGTTCGTCGACGCTGTAGATCGGAACGATGTTCGGATGGCTGAGCTGCGCCGCGGTCTCGGCCTCCTTCAGGAACCTCGACCGGATCTCGCCGCGAAACGCGAGCTCGGGAGGAAGTAGCTTGACGGCAACCGGTCGCTTGAGCCGGCGGTCTTTCGCCTTGTAGACGATTCCCATCCCGCCTCGGCCGATCTCACGGTCGAGCTCATAGTTGGCGCTGAGAACGCGCTCGACGTGCGCGCGCAGCTCAGCGTCCGAGGACGAGACGACGGGATCCGGCACCGAGATTATCCGTTGGTGGGAGGGGCGAGTGGAGTAGTGTAGCACCGCGACGGACATCTGAAAAGATGAGTAAGGTGGCGCGCTGATTTGAGATGCATCACCACGATCGGTGGCTACGTGCGAGTCGGCATGTCGATCGGTCGCTGCCGTTTGCGCCCACCCCCTACGACATAGCGGCCGCCGAAAGTTGCAATCCCCGCCAGGTTGGCGTAACTCACGTGCGCGATCCATGCACTAAGCCCGCCCAATGCGAACGCGCAAGCGCGTCGCAGCCGGTTCCACGGCGCAATGGTTCGCTGAATGCCGTGGAATGGAGTGTGCGCCGTCACACCCGGCCCGCCGGATGCGGGACGTTCTTTCAGAACAGGTACTCAGAATGGCTCAACGCCAGACCCTTCCGGTCCTTCCGCTTCGCGGAACCGTGATCTTTCCGGGCCTTACCGCGCCGATTGCGGCTGGTCGACCGGGAACGCTGCGCGCGATCGAAGCGGCGTTGAAAGGCGACCGCCTCGTCTTCGCGGTCGCGCAGCGCGACAACACTGATGAGCCGACGCCGGACATTCTCTACTCGATGGGCGTCATAGCGCGAATCGGCCAGATCCAGCGCGGCCTTGGTGGCGTTCAACTCCTGCTTCAGGGGGAGCAGCGTGCCACCGCCCTCCAGTATTCGACTTCGGAGGGCTACCTCACCGCGGTCGTCATGCCTTCAGAGGAGATGACACCGCTGAACGACCACGACCCAGCATTCGAGGCGCTGCACAAGGAGATCCGCGAGCGCGCCGCCGAGCTTGGCGAACGCCGCGGACTTCCCGAGGAGGTCGTTCACCAGGTTCTCGATTCGGTCACCGAGCCGGGACGGTTCGCAGACCTGGTCGCGGGCTACATCGAGCTTCCCGTCGCGGAGAAGCAAGGCTTGCTCGAAACGCTGAGCGTCGAGGAGCGGCTTCGGCGCGTCCTCGTTCACGTCCAGCGCCAGATCGGGCTGCTCGAGGCGCAGGAAGAGATCAAGTCGCAGGTTCAGGAAGAGCTCGGGGAGCGGCAGCGTGAGATGTACCTCCGCGAGCAGCTCAAGGCGATTCAGAAGGAGCTCGGCGACGACGATCAGGCAAAGGAGGTCAGTGAGCTTCGCGACAAGCTGACCAAGCTCAACCTGACAAAGGAAGCACGAGCTGAAGTCGAGCGGGAGCTCGGTCGCCTCGAGCGGTCGGGACGCGAGTCCATGGAAGCGCAGGTGATCCGTACCTACCTGGAATGGATCGCCGAGCTTCCGTGGAATTCCCGCTCGGACGACCACCTCGATCTCAGGCACGCGTCCGAGATCCTCGAGGACGACCACTACGGGTTGCAGGACGTCAAGGACCGGGTGCTGGAGTTCCTCGCGGTTCGACAGCTCCGAGCGCAGCAGCTGGCCGAGGAGGTCGAGAAGACCGGCGAGCTGCCGGCATCGAAGATCAAGCCGGCGAAGGAAGACGCGACGCCCGCGCTCAACGTGCCGGACGACGAGGATCGACCGATCACGGACGCGAAGGAGGCGAAGGCCCGCGCGATGGCGAAGGGCCCGATCCTGCTGTTCGTCGGCCCGCCGGGTGTCGGCAAGACATCCATCGCGAAGTCGATCGCCCGCGCCCTGGGACGTGAGTACGTGCGTGTGGCGTTAGGCGGTGCTCGCGACGAGGCGGACATTCGCGGACACCGCCGCACGTACGTCGGGGCGATGCCCGGACGGATCATTCAGGGGATGAAGCAGGCCGGGACGAAGAATCCGGTGTTTCTTCTGGACGAAGTAGACAAGCTGGGCGTGTCGTTTCAGGGCGATCCATCGAGCGCGCTGCTCGAAGTGCTCGACCCTGCCCAGAACGACAGCTTCACCGATCACTACCTCGGTATCCCGTTCGACCTGAGCGAGGTCCTGTTCATCGCGACCGCGAACTTCATCCAGAACATTCCTGGGCCGTTGCTCGACCGTATGGAGACCGTTGATTTCGCGGGCTACACGGAGCGCGAGAAGGCGGAGATTGCGAAGAAATACCTCATCCCGCGGCAGCTCGAGGACGCCGGCCTGGCCGACAAGAGGGTGAGCTTCACCGATGACGCGGTCATGTCCGTCGTGTCCAACTACACGCGCGAGAGTGGCGTGCGGCAGCTCGAGCGCCAGATCGGCGCCGTCGCGCGCAAGGTCGCCCGGCGAATCGCCGCGGGTGACACCGGAATGATCGACGACGGCAAGATCGACGCAACCGAGGTGCGTGAGCTGCTCGGCCGTCCGAAGGTCCACCCCGAGCGCGCGGCGGAGACGAACGAGGTCGGCATCGCGACGGGCATGTATTACACGCCAATGGGCGGCGACATCATGTTCGTCGAGGCGTCGATTCGCCGGTACTACGGCGGGGCGCCTAGCGTCGATCAGTCCATGCAGGTCGGACCGGGCGGTGCGGTGTCGCTCATTCTCACCGGCCAGCTCGGTGATGTGATGAAGGAGTCGGCACGGGCGGCGTTTACCTATGCCACGAACAACGCGGCCAAGCTTGGGATTCCGAAAGACCGGCTGGGCGCGATCGAGGCGCACATTCACGTGCCGGCAGGCGCGATTCCGAAGGACGGCCCGTCGGCCGGTATCGCGATCGCGACCGCGCTCGTGTCGGAGATGTCGGATCGGCCGGTTCGCCGCGATGTCGCGATGACCGGCGAGATCACTCTGCGGGGCCGCGTGCTTCCGATCGGCGGTCTCAAGGAGAAGGTCCTCGGCGCTCACCGCGCAGGCATCAAGGTCATCGTTCTTCCGAAGGAAAACGAGGCAGACATCGAGGACATCCCGGAGGAAGTGCGATCGCAACTGAGCTTCCACCCCGTGGAAACTCTGGAAGAGGTGCTCAAGATCGCGCTGGTTCCGGAAAAGGACACCGGGGTGTCCGAGGAGAAGAAGGAAGCGATGGCCGCGGCATGAGCTGAGGACATCGCTGACAGCCCGACGAGGCAGCTCGAAAAAGAACCGCGCCGGCTCGTACCTGAGCCGGCGCGGTTCTTTTCGTTCCTAACGTGTGCCCCGTGCTTCGATGCGATGCTCGATCATCGCCGCGGTCGTCAAGCTCGCTCGATTACTCACCCCGCGAACGTGAACGCGCACGGCGTGGGCTGCACGAAGTTGAGGTTGTTGTTGCCCTTGTCGAGGGCGTTCTTGAGCGCCTCGGCTCGCGGCCGATCGGGGTTGCCACTCAGAATGAGCAGTGGGTCGGCCGACCCAAGTAGCGCGTTCGCCTCGGCCATTACCGCGTCGACGGTCGCGAAGCCGAGGGCGTTCGCGCTGTTCGTGCCAGGCGCGTAGATCATCGCGTTGCCGTCCACGAACCCATTCAACACGTTGAGCTTCATCGCCGCGAGCTGCGCGGAGAGCATGTACGCCATATTCGTCGCGGTGGCATTCAGGATCCATGTCCGGAACGCGGCATAGCTTGCAGGATCGAACGCGGTGCCGTTCGCGTTGCGCAGGTTGAGCGCGACCATCGCCGCGAGGTCGTCACTGCCGAACAGCGCCTGACCGTTCCTGTTCGACCAGAAGCCGAGCGTGTGGCCGCCACCGGCGCCGGTGCAGACGTTGCCGAACTCCACTGTCACTGTCGCGCCGGCGGCAAGGTCGCGGACGACCGGGTTCGGCGTGGTGTGCAACCAGTTGGTCTCGAGCGGGTCGGACTCCGTGACGGTATACTCGTCAGGCGCCAGGATGAGGGAGACGGGGGTGTAACGAATGAAGTCGATGCCATCCTGGATCCGAACGCGCCAGCCCGTGATCGGCTGATTGTCATCGTTCACGCCGTTCGCGTTGGCGTCGTAGAACTTGATGACATCGAGCTGGCCCGCGGTGACTTCGGGCTGCACCTTGAAGTTGTCGGTCTTCGTCTCGCCACCGGAGAAGTCCGGCCCCGTGCTGACCCAGACCTTGTACTCGCCCCCGCCGTTCGTCGTCGTGTTGTACCCCTTGGTGGTGAGATCGTTCGGCAGGTAGACGACGTCGGCAAGCTGGTAACACACATCGAACTCGCCGTTGGTGACGTGGACTGGTGTGGGGGTCGGGGAGCCGACGCTCGTGCCGAGGAGCGTGCCGTCGGGCTCCGTGACCTGGATGTAGTAGGCCCCGTTAGGCAGCCCGGCGGCGCCTTCGTGGACCGGGCCGCCATCGACGTACACGTCTGCCTTGCTGGTGAAGATGTTGACGTTGGTGCCGTCGCAGAGGCTGTTCGTGGTGAAGATGGCGCCGGACAATGGAGAGCCGGCGAAGAGCGGGACGCTGGCCCGTGCCGGCCCCGTTAGGCTCGAGCTGTCCGTACAGGCCGCGAGCGCGAGCGAGGAAACGGCGAGTGCAGCGGCGTATTTGGTCAGGTTCGTCATTGCGAAGGTGCGTCGCTGGGATGGGCGCCGGTCTCGCTGACGGACCGGCGGCGGTGGATTTCTGTGTGTGTGTGTGTGTCCGACGTCGGGCACGAGTTTGACGTGATCGACGGTACAAGCGACGGGTGCGGTAGCGCAATCGGAACGGAGCGATCGTCGTTAGGCCTCGCGCGCGCAGACGAAACGACCACTGAAACGCCAAAATGACCGTCTTGTCGCGCGCGCGTTGAACTGCCCGCGCGACAAGAGTATCCGGCGCGAGCTAGCCGGCGGTTCCCGCCCTCGGTGGAGTCACCTTGTCCGCTCCGGCTCTATCGGCGAAGGCGTAGTGAGCTCCCCCTTGGCTCGTGCGCTGCGGTCGTGAGGGCACGCGACTGTGGCGGCACCTCAACAGGCAAAGCGGTCAGGATGGCCGGATCTCGTTGCTTGGCCACTTCGCGGCGCGGACTCTCCTCGCGCCCGTTAGGCGCCGGCCGGTCAGAAGACGATCGGTCCGTTCTTGAAGAGCTGCCAGCCGTTCACGCGCAGCGGGAACGGTTCGGTCCCGGCGAGGAAATACTCCAGGTACCGTCGCTCGGGTGGGGTTGCCGAATCAGCAAGCTGTCCGGTCACGCGGTCGAGCTGCGCCGCTATCAAACCCTGCGGCGGCGTCCACTCCGCCGCCCCCCGAGCCGAGTAATACGCGCCCATCATCTTGCCGAAGATCGGCGCCGCGAGCGTGCCTCCGGCGGCACCGGCCGTGATGGTCTTGGGTTTGTCGAACCCCAGCCAGACGCCCGCGACTATCTCCGGAGTCATCCCGACGAACCACACGTCGCTGTTGTCGTTCGTCGTACCCGTCTTCCCCGCTACCGGAATGCTCGCGGGCAGGTAGCGTCTCACCGACGTCGCCGTCCCCCGTTCGACGAC
>JBKOYV010000229.1:0-26868 GCA_046725585.1 Gemmatimonadota bacterium
GTGTCCCAGCACCGCGGCGACGGCACCGTAGGTCGCGCGGCGGCCGTGCTGGTCGAGAAGGTCGACGATCTCTTCGAGCGACATGGTTTGCCTCGGGTTCCCTGCTAAGGTCATGTTCATCGAATCCGGAGGCCAATATGCCGACCCAGGCGACAGCGTCCGTCACCGAAAAACGATTCGCCGACATCGTTGCATCGCTCCGCAGGAAGCCCGGCGTGACCGCGCCGTCGTCCGAAGCCGGAGGAGGGCGCAAGTCGTTCGGATCTTCCGGGCTCAAGGTCGACAACAAGGTCTTCGCAATGGTCTCGTCCAGGGGCGAGTTCGTCGTGAAGCTTCCTCGCGAGCGGGTCGACGCGTTGGTGGCGTCCGGTGACGGCACGCGCTTCGATCCGGGTCACGGTCGGTTGATGAAGGAATGGCTCGTCGTTTCGCCGACGTCGAAGCTCGACTGGTTGAGTCTCGCGAAGGAAGCACTGGCCTTCGTGGGCGGATGACCGGGCGGATGACCGAGCGCGCCGCGCCGGTGGCCGCACCGGACCGCATCGTCTCCATCGACGTCCTGCGCGGCGTCGCGCTGCTTGGCATCCTGCTCATGAACATTCAGTCGTTCGCGATGCCGAGCGACGCGTACCTCAACCCCACGGCCTACGGCGACCTGACCGGTGCGAATAGGTGGGTGTGGATCGTCACGCACCTCATCGCGGACCAGAAGTTCATCAGCATCTTCTCGATGCTGTTCGGCGCGGGGATTCTCCTCATCGCTGAGCGGGTGGGGCCAGAGCGCGCGACGCGGATTCACTACCGCCGCATGGCGGTGCTGCTCCTGTTCGGGCTGATCCACGCGCACGTGCTGTGGTCGGGGGACATCCTCTACACGTACGCGATCTGCGGGATGTTCGTCTACCTCGCGCGTCGCCTAACGCCGAAGCAGCTGATTGTCACGGGGCTGGCGCTGCATGCGGTGTCGTCGGTCATCTTCATCGGGAACAGCATCCTGCTGCGCAACGCGCCGGCCGAGGCGATTACGCAAGTGACCAACGACTACTGGCTGGCGCCGCCGGCGGAAATGGCACGGGAGATCGCTGCCTACCGCGGGGGGTGGGCGGCTCAGCAGACGTTTCGCGGGCCGGACGCGACGGGGATGGAAACGTTCATCTTCCTCATCGACAGCGCGTGGAAGACGTCGGGGCTCATGCTCGTGGGCATGGCGCTCTACAAGCTCGGCGTCCTCTCCGCTCGGCGATCCGATTCGTTCTATCGACGGATGATGCTGCTGGGGTTCGGCATCGGCCTGCCGGTGATCGCGTACGGCGTGTGGACGAACTTCGCGACCGGCTGGGGTGTCGTGTACTCGCTGTTCATCGGCTACCAGTACAACTACTGGGGAAGCGTCCTTGTGGCGTTAGGCTGGATCGGGCTCGTGATGTTGGTCGTCCGCTCGGGCGCATTGCCCGGGTTGCAGCAACGGCTTGCCGCCGTCGGCCGCACGGCATTCAGCAACTACATCCTCCAGACGCTGCTCGGCATTGCGATCTTCTACGGTACGGGGCTGGGGCTGTTCGGCCGTGTGGATCGCGTGGGGCAGCTGCTCATCGTGTTCGCGATCTGGGCGGTGCAGCTCGCGGTCGCGCCGGTGTGGCTCCGACATTTCGAGTTCGGGCCGCTCGAGTGGCTGTGGCGCTCGCTGACCTATTGGAAGTCGCAGCCCATGCGGCGGCCGGTGCCCGCCGCCGCCTGATCTTCAGCCGGCCACGTTGAGCTCGATCACGTGCCGGTCGGGATCGAGGATGAAGATCTGGGGAAATCCGGCGTTAGGCCGTCGATTCCACTTGAGCCACAGCGGATGATCGGCCGGCACATCGTCGCGGTAGCCGGCCGCGCGCAGGTGTGCGAGCGCGGCGTCGAAGTCATCCACGCGCACCGCGAAGTGCACGTCACGCGAGTCGACCGGTTTGCCGACGCGCAGTGTCCCGCCCTGCCGCTCGATCAGGTGGAGCTGCCCGTCGCCTGCCGCGAACCACGCACCCGGAAAGTCGAACGCGGCCGGCCGCTCGAGCTCCCGCAAGCCCAGAACCTCGCGGTAGAATCGTCGCGACCGCTCGAGGTCCGAGACCGGGAGCGCCACGTGATGCAGGGCAGACACACGAAGGGACATGGCGGCAGAAGGACGATGGTCAGGGTGCGGCCGGTGCGACCGGCCACACCCAATGTACCACCGTCAGCGGCCCGCCACCTTCCCGCTCTCGAGAACATCCCGCGCCATTTTCGCCAGGCTCGCGAACTCCGATCGATACCCGAACGGATCGACCCCCCTCGACCGCTCGGCGCGCACGATGACGCTGTCCAGTGAGCTCTTCCCCTTGTGAGGTGAGTCGCGCAGCACCATCCCGAACTCTGCCACTGCGCTCGCGAACACGAAATCCGTTGACGGGCTCGCGGTCGTCTCGTCGGCGACGACGTGCGTGATCTCGCGGCTCCGGAAGCCGGTAGGCGGCTTGTAGCGCAGCTTGACGTACATGAGCTCCGAGCTGATGGCTGCATCCGTACGCGACGGGGTTTTCGTGTAGCGGAGCGAGTCGGGGCGCGGGACCGTGGCGAGATCGGGCGAACCAGGCGGGATGAGCTCGTACAGCGCGGTCACCACGTGGCCGGAGCCGAGCTCGCCCGCGTCCTTGGTATCGTCCTTGAAATCCTCGTCCCGCAGCAGCCGGTTCTCGTAGCCTAACAAGCGGTACGCGCCCACGCGCGACGGGTTGAACTCGATCTGCAGTTTCACGTCCTTCGCGATCGTGAGCAGCGTGCCACCCATCTCGGTCACGAGCACCTTCCGCGCCTCCATGATGTTGTCCACGTACGCGTAGTTGCCGTTCCCCTTGTCGGCGAGCTTCTCCATCTTCGAGTCCTTCACGTTCCCCGTCCCGAAGCCCAGGACGGTGAGGAATGTCCCCTGTTCCCGGCGCTCCTCGATGAGCTGCACGAGCTCCGCGTCGCTCGACACGCCGACGTTGAAGTCGCCGTCGGTCGCGAGAATGACGCGATTGTTTCCCTGCGGCATGAAGCTCTGCTTCGCCACATCATAAGCGAGGCGAATGCCGGCACCACCGGCGGTCGAGCCGCCCGCCTCGAGCCTGTCAATCGCATCCAGGATGCTGTCCTTCTGGCTTCCGGGTGTCGGTGGAAGCACAACGCCCGCATTGCCGGCGTAGACGACGAGTGCGACGCGGTCCTGCGGCCGCAGCTCGTTCACGAGCAGCCGGAATGCGGATTTCAACAGCGGCAGCTTGTCGTCGCTCGACATCGAGCCCGACACGTCGATGAGGAAGACGAGATTGTTAGGCGGCAACGAGTCGACGTCGATCGGCCGGCCCTTGAGCCCGACGCGCACGAGCCGATGCGTCGCATTCCACGGGGCCGTGCTCACCTCGGTGGTGATCGAGACGGGATCCTCCCCACGTGGCGCCGGCAGATCGTAAGGGAAGTAGTTGATCAGCTCCTCCAGCCGCACGGCGTCGCGCGGCGGCCGCTGTCCCTGCCGAAGGAAGCGGCGAACGTTGCTGTACGACGCATGATCGACGTCGATGGAGAACGTCGAACGTGGCGCCGACGCCGTCGTGAGAAACGGGTTCTCGGCGATGACGTCGTAGCCTTCGGTGTTGCCAGGGTCGACATCGCGATTCTCCGCCATGGCTTTCTGGCGCTTGGCGCCTCCGTCTATCTTCGCCCCGGGAGACCCGGCCGCTACCAAGGGGGTCGCTGTGCTTGGCGGTGTCATGTCCCGCCGAGACCGAGACCCAGCGGCAGCGGTTCCGGTGACGACGACCTCCGAGAGCCGCATCTGGACGGCAGTGAGGGCGAAGTTCTCGGTGCGCGGACCAGCCGTCACATGCAGGGCACGCGTCATGGCGCTGAACCCGATGGACCTAACGAGCAGTACGATGTCGCGTCCGTTGACGGAGTCCACCGGGACCCTCAGGACGTAATACCCCTGTGCATCGGCCTGAACGCCGAGCGTCGTTTCGCGAACCGACACCATCGCACTCGCGAGCGGCTGGCTCGTGGTCGCGTCGGTGATGCGGCCCGAGATGACGGCCATGGGCTCTGCGCCCCGGAAAGCGCGGTCCGTGGGCATGGGCGGGCTACTGAACGCGACTATTATCGATACCGGGGCCAGCGTTCGCACGAACCTCGTGGGCATACGCACTCCCGCGTGGAGGGATGGGACGGCAATCGCGGCGGGTCACCCGTCGCGTGTTCGTTTGCCATCAGGAGACGTTGCCCGAAACGGAATTCACACACGCGTCGGGCAGCCTACGCATCCAGAACGGAGGGGTCGGACGCATGAGCGGCATGAAAGAAATGCTTCACATCGTGCTCGATCGGGAAGCTCCCCTTGCTACGAGCAGAATGAAAAAAGGGGAACGGCCGCTCGGGATGCCACCATCCCGAATAGGTGTTCCCTTCATTCAGGGCATTGAGCGAGGAGTCCTCAGCGGCCTGGATGGATGCCCAGGATGTCGCTCATGCCGCTCATGCGTTTGACCCCTCGGTTCTGGATGCGTCCTCCGGCGCTGGCCAACCCCGTCAGTATGCGTGCGGAGCCCCTGCCGCCGTCTGAGGCCTGCGGTTCGAACGCTTTACCCCAACAGAACCTCGAGATCCTCTCGACGAATCCGCGCGATCAAGCTACTGTCTCCGCCAATGATCGCCTCCGCGAGATCGCGCTTCGACTGCTGCAGCTCGAGCACCTTCTCCTCCACCGTGTCGCGCGCGATGAGACGCGATGCGAACACCCGCCGCGTCTGGCCGATCCGGTGCGTCCGGTCGATCGCCTGAGCCTCCACCGCCGGGTTCCACCACGGGTCGAGGAGGAAGACATAGTCGGCCGCCGTAAGGTTCAGTCCCAGCCCGCCCGCCTTGAGGCTGATGAGGAACACCCCGCACGCCGGGTCGGTCTGGAAGCGCGCGACACGCTCCTCGCGGTCGCGCGTCTGCCCGTCGAGGTACTCGTAGACGACCTTCTCGCGATCGAGCTGCGGTCTGAGCAGCGCCAGGAGCGACGTGAACTGCGAGAACACGAGCGCCTTGTGCCCCTCCGCCACGATCTCCGTGAGCTGCGGGATCAGCAGGTCGAACTTGCTGCTCGATTCGCTCGCGCGCTTCTCGTCCAGGAGTCCGGAGTGACACGCTGCCTGCCTGAGTCTCAGCAGCGCCTCGAGGATCTGGATCTTCGACTTCGCGATTCCGTCCTTGTCGATGCGGCCGAGCAGCGACGCACGGTAGTGATCGCGCAGCTCGTCGTAGCGCTTGCGCTCCTTCGGCTCGAGCTCGACGTAGATCGTCTGCTCGAGCTTCTCGGGCAGCTCCGGCGCGACCTCCTCCTTCGTCCGTCGCAGGATGAACGGCCTCACGGCGCGCGCGATCAAGGTGCGGCCGGACTCGCTTTCCTCGCCCGTGCCTAACGTCTTGAAGACGCGTGCGGCGCCGAGCATGCCGGGGTTCAGAAACTCGAAGAGGCTCCACAGGTCGGCGATGCGGTTCTCCACGGGCGTGCCGCTCATCGCGAGACGTTGCTTCGCCCTGAGCAGCCGCGATGCCTTCGCGGTTTCCGTCGTCGAGTTCTTGATCGCCTGTGCCTCGTCGAGGATCACGTAGTCGAACTCCGTCTCCGCGAGCAGCGGCGCGTCACGGCGCAACGTTCCGTACGTGACGAGCACGAGGTCGTAGCCGGCGAACGACGCGGCGTCGCGCGCGCGGTCGCGCCCCTCGTGCACGAGCACGCGCATGGCGGGCGTGAACCGCGTCGCCTCCTGCCGCCAGTTGAAGAGCAGCGAGCGCGGGACGACCACGAGCGATGGGCCGCGCTTCGCGAGTCGCCGCTCCTCGAGCAGCGCGAGCGCCTGTACCGTCTTGCCGAGTCCCATGTCATCGGCGAGGCATCCGCCGAAGCCGAAGCGCTGGAGGAAGTGCAGCCACGCGAGCCCATCGCGCTGGTAGTGCCGGAGCTCGCCGTTGAAGCTCGGCGGCGGGTCAGCGGGCTGCAGGGTCTCGAACGAGTTGAGCTCGCGGCGCGCATGCTCGAACTTCTCGTCGACTCGCGCGGCCGGCATCGTGGCGAGCAGTGCGTCGAGGAGACCGAGCTGCGAGCGCGTGAAGCGGACGGCGCCGTCTGCCCCTTCGCCTACTCCCGACAGTGCGCGGAGGCGTTCGCTCCATGCGTCAGGCAGGATGCCGATCGTGCCGTCCGACAGCGTGATACTCGACCGTCCCTGTCGCAGCGCGGCGAGGAGCTCGGGCAGCGACGCGCGCGTGTCACCGAACATCGCGCCGCCGCGGAGCTCGAACCAGTCGATCCCGCTCGCGACCTCGACCTCGAGGTCGCCGGCCGCGCGGACGCGCCCTTCTTCGGTCTCCACGGTCCAGCCGAGACTGACGAGCTGCGCCATCACGCGCTGCATGCGTGCCGCCCCGATGCGCGGCATGTTCCGCGACCGGCTGTAGTCGTATTCCTCGCGGAACCCGAGGAGGTAGAGCTGCTCGCGCGCGGCGCGCTCGAGGTTCGGGTCTCGGCGGACGATGCGCCGGCGTTCCTCGTCGAAGAGCGCGAGCTGCTTGACGTCGCCGTCGACGATGACCCCGTCATAATCGAAGGTGGCGGTGGCGGTGACCTTGGCCGGCTGCCAGGAGACGACCGGTTCCGGCACGAGCCGGACGATCGGCCTGGGGGTTGGCCGTTCTTCGCGGACGCCTAACGACTCAGGCAGCTCGAGCGGCGGGACGGCGGGGAGCGTGTGCAACTCGCGCAGGAGCTCGTCCACCTCCACCGCCGGCACTTCGATCGACCCTTCGTCCGCGAGGGCGACGATCAGCGAATGGTTGCCCTCGTCGCGCACCGGCGCCGCGACGCCGTGGGCGATCACGAGCCCGGGAGCGAGGATCGACGCGTCGGTGAGCGCGAGCCGCTCATCGCCACGCCGCAGCCATCCCTGCATGCGAAGCGCATGCACGTCGTGAGGCGCGGAGTCGCCATTGGCCGAGGTAGCGCCGTTCATCGGCACGACGTCGACGCGGAGCTCCCACGGCGGCCCCGGGTCCCACGTGAGCGGGTGTGGATCCGACTCGCCGGTCAGGCTCACTCGGCATCGCCCGCTCTCGCACATGAGGCGGAGCGTCGTGCCGAACGCCGCCGGTTCGAGGTAATAACGGCGCGTCACGCCGTAGCCGCTTCCGATGTGGCGCGCGTCGGAGCCGGCGCCCGTGAGCATCTGCGCGATCTGCCGGTCCACCGCGTCGGGGGCGTCGGCCCACTGATCCTCGCGGAGCGAGAACTGCTTGGGCGTCCCCCACTCCCCGTTAGGCGCACGCCGCTGCGTTGCCAGGTCCACGACCAGCCCGCGCTGGTAGAGCCGCGTGGCCGGCAGGTCGACGACGTACACGATTCGCCGGTCCGACGGAAACTTCGAGTCCGCCGTGGTCGGATCGAATGGCGGGATCCGGTCGCGAATGCGGCGGAGCTTGCGTTTCCAGGAGAGATCCGGCGGCTTGACCGCGCCGGGGCCCCTCGCGCGCGTCCGTGGGAGCCCATCGAATCGAAGGAGTCGCTGCGAGTCGGCGGCGAGCAGCGTCGCCCAGACGTGCTTGCAGACGCCGTAGCTCGCCCAGGCCGGACAGCTGCACTCGTGGACGAACTCGCCCGTCGCGCTCTGAGACAGCTGGACCTGGTAAGTCTCGGACCCGCGGACGGTTGCGCCGATCCCTCGCTCATCGACCGACGTGATGCGCACGACGCCGCGGCGGAAGTACTGCTGGCCACGGTCGCGCGTGTCACTGGGGAATGTCGCCGAGATTTCCGGCGGGATTGGCATCGAAAAAGTCGTTGGCGAAGGGAGAACCAGGAAATGTCGGCGGCAATCACCGTGTCGGCAAGAGCGGAAAATCAGGCTCTCTAGATCGGGACAGTGAGGATCCCTCGCCTGGCGGCTCGGGATGACAACCGTGTCATTCCGAGCGCAGCGAGGAAATCCTCAGGGTCCCGATAGAGGGCATCGCAGGGTGGCGGTGTGCGGCGGGTCACCGTAGCATCCCGGCCATGCCACGCCAGGGGCTCGCCCGCGTCATCGTCGCGTCGTCCGTCGGGACGGTCATCGAGTTCTACGACTTCTTCATCTTCGCGAGCCTCGCGCCCACCATAGCGGCGCACTTCTATCCCCCGGACAGGCCGACTCTCGGATTCCTGAGCACGCTCGCCACCTACGCCGTCGGGCTCGCAGTGCGTCCGCTCGGCTCGCTCGTGTTCGGGCGACTCGGCGACACGGTCGGCCGCAAGACAACGTTCCTCATCACGCTGCTGATGATGGGCACCGCCACCGCCGCGATCGGTGTGCTGCCGGGATACGCGACCCTTGGCGTCGCCGCGCCGCTCCTGCTCATCCTGCTCCGCGTGGTCCAGGGCATCGCGCTCGGCGGCGAGTACGCGGGCGCCGCGACGTATGTGGCCGAGCATGCGCCGGAGGGGAAGCGAGGCTACTACACGAGCTACATCCAGCTCACGCCGACCATCGGCCTGTTCGCGTCGTCGGCCGTGTCGGCGGCGCTGCGCGGCGCGTTAGGCGCGGAGCGGTTCGCGGACTGGGGCTGGCGGATTGCGTTCCTCATCTCGATCGTCTTCGTCGCCATCTCCTACTACATCCGGCTCAAGCTCGAGGAGTCGCCGGTCTTCGCCGAGCTCAAGGCGCAGGGACGCACGTCGCCGTCGCCGGTGCGCGAGAGCTACGCGACGCGCGAGCGGTGGCGCCTGTTCGCGATCATCCTGTTCGGGGTCGTGGCTGGTCAGGCCGGGCTCGCGCAGACCACGCAGGTCTACGTGCTGCTCTTCCTGCAGCGGGTGCTCGCGGTGCCGCCGGACGTGGCCTATCGCGTCGTCGCCGGCGCGCTCCTGCTCGTGATGCCACTCTTTCCCATCGTTGGCGCGTTATCCGATCGCATTGGCCGCAAGCGCACGATGATGGCCGGTCACGCGTTCGCCGTGATTGCATTGTACCCGATCTATCGCGCGATCGCCGCCAATGCCGATCCCGTCAGGCCCGGGATACTGACGCTGCTCGTGTTCCTGCAGATGATCGCGCTCGTGCTGGCCTATACACCGCTGGCCGCGTTTCTCGTTGAGGCGTTCCCGGCCCGGATTCGCTACACGTCCATTTCGCTGCCGTACAATCTCGGCAACGGCTGGTTCGGTGGGTTTCTCCCCCTCATCGCGACAGCGCTCGTCGCGGCGACTGGCAGTCGGCTGGCGTGGCTTGCCTACCCGATCGGACTCTCGGTGGTCACGCTGATCGTCGGCGGGATCTGGGTCACCGATCGCTTTGCTGAACGCGGGGTGGTGCGCGAAGACGCATCCGTCTACCAACGTGTACCGACGTCGACGCCGTAGGCGCTATCGTTTACGTCTTCGAGCCTGTTGCTGCTTGGCGCGCCGCTGCTGCTTGCGCTTCGATGTGCTGCTGCGCGTTGGGGTGGTATCGAGCGAAGCCTGCTCGAAGAGGGCGCCGAGCCATTCGGCCATCGGTTGGTCCACGCCGAGCCCGAAGAGGCCGAGCGCTGGAGACTGGAGCTGGTCGAGCACCTCGGCCGGTGCCTGAGCCTCGGGGACGTCAGTCAGCAGACCGATATCCTGGAGCATGTCCAGAACCATCGTAACCATGCCCTGTGCCTGTGCGATCGTTTGCGCGGGATGGTCCGGGACAGGAACCTTCGCGCCGTAGACAGCCGTCGAGATCAGCCCTTCGAGCGCGATCGGCGTCGGGAGTGTCTCGCAAAGACTCGTTAGGGTTCCAGTCAGCATGTCGCGGAACTGGTCGCTCTCGGACGCGATGATGACCGCGCCAGGCGACCGCAGCCAGAGGTCGTCCTCGAGCGGGATCAATCGGCCAAGGATGAGCAGGCCGGGGTACGGCTGTGCCTCCGGGCTATGCTCGTGGTACCGTTGCACCTGCCCATCACTCGTATTGCGGACTGTCACAACGGGGCCATCCACGGCGGTCACCTCGAAGATCCCGACGGTGGACCGCGCGTAGGCGGTGGCAAGACGCTGTTGGCGCGGAGGTACATCCGCCGGTTCCTGGTCGGTTGTGAACGACGCGATGATGGGCTCATCGAGTGAAAGCGTGTCACGCGACACCAGGCTCCATTCCTGTTCGCGCACCATCCGCGGGAAGTTGGTGTACGCCGGGTCACCATCCAGCATCCCCTCGCTCCAGCGGTCGAAGAACCAGCCGGACGCTGCGTGCTCGATCGCCAGATTTTCATCGGCATCCACGAAGGCCTCGGCCCGCTGGAACAGGCGGCCGATCAGCGATGCGTGGGCCGTCATCGGGTGAAGGCGGAGCGCAACGATGACGTCTTTGCCGTCGCGATCCGTGGCAAGGGTGCACTCGAGATCGTGAAACTCCAGGCCCGTCTCACGGAGGAGCTCGCCGGCATCGCCTAACGCGTCACTGCGAGCGCGCCGGGTGACGCGGAAGCGTGCTTCTTCGAGGACGGCGTTGATGGCGGCGATGGCCTCCGATCGCTCGGCATTGCGGGATTCGGCAGCGTCTGCACCCGCGACCTCACCGACCAGGATCTCGGCGAGGAGGCGAATCAGGTCAAGCAGGTCGCTGTCCTCGGGATACTCCGCCGCGACGATGTCGGCGGGCGCGGGCAGATCCGCGCTGCCGCCCAGTCGCGACTGGAGAAGGGCCAGACCGCAGCTAATGGCGTTCAGCGTATCGAGGTGCTCGCCGACTACTGGCCAGATATACGGCTCGGTTGTCTTGGACGATGGATGTCTCGACACGGCCGGTGCGGTGTGGACATCTGCACAATGCACTACCTCCGCGCCGAGAACCAGTCCGGGATCTCTTTGTGGAATTGCCCCAGGAGGACAGAGCGTCCCGCGAGGCCGTTCAACAGACATTCCGGGCTGACCTGGACGGATCACTCCTTGGTCTCCTCATGCACGCATCCAGAACCGAGGGGTCGTACGCATGAGCGGCATGAGAGAAATGCTTCGCATCGCACTCTGTCGGGAAGATCCCTCTCACCACGAGCCGAATGAAAAGGGGAACTGCCGCTCGGGACGCTACTCAGCCGCCCACGCCGCCGAGATCGCATGGTGCCAAGGTACACCCCCGATAGTTGGGGCCATGTCGAAATGTCCATGCGCTACCATTATGAGTCATGCGCACGCGACCCAACCCAGACCGCGAGCTCGCCCGCGTTGCCGGCATGATAGGCGACCCGACTCGCGCCGCGATGCTCGGCGCGCTGCTCGGAGGCGAAGCTCTTCCCGCCGGGGAGCTCGCGCGACGCGCGGGCATTGCGCCCGCGACCGCCACATCGCACCTGGCTCGCCTGGTGGAGCACGGCCTGCTCTCGCGACGCCGTTCGGGGCGTCATCGCTATTTCACGCTTGCGAGCTCGGATGTGGCAGCCGCGCTCGAAGCGCTCGCTCGAATCACTCCACCCCGCCAAGGGAACACCGGTGGCGAAACGGCTCCGAACGGCTCGATTCGCTTCGCGCGCACGTGCTACGACCATCTCGCCGGCGTGCTTGGCGTCATGGTGACCGAGCGACTGCTCGAACGGCAGTTCATCGTCGAACGTGATGGGTATGAGATCACGCCCGCTGGCGGCGCATGGCTCACATCGTTAGGCGTGGACGTCGATGCGCTGCGGCGGTCGAGGCGAGTGGTTGCGCGGCCCTGCCTGGATTGGACCGAGCGCCGCGACCACCTGGCCGGCGGCGCAGGGGCGGCGCTCGCTGGGGTGATGTTCGATCGCCGGTGGATCGCGCGGGTCGAAGGCACGCGGGCCGTACGGCTCACCCTCGGAGGACGCGAAGCGCTCTATCGGACACTCGGGCTGGAATGCGCGAGCGCGCCGGGTGGCTAGCCCGGCGCGCTCGTTCAGCGTTCACGCGCGAGAGACGCACATCAGTTCTTCGGAATCGGTCCACCCATCTGCACCCCGCGAATCTCTCGGTCAAACGACTCGGCGAGCGTGGCCAGCTCCACCGGCGTCACCGTTGGCTCTTCCTTCCTTCCCTCCACGCGGGCGAGGCTCACCTTCGCCTTCGTGTACCCGTCGTCGATCGTGAGAGCGGACTTGTACGCCTGCGTGGCCAGCGCGAATCGGCCGGTATGCTCCAGCGCGATCCCGAGGTTGTTCTGGAACACGGCGACGGTCGAGTCGAGCTGGACCGCGCGCGCCAACGGGCCAAGGGCCTCCTCGTTCTTCCCCTGCTGGATCATGAGCAGCCCCATGTTGTTCATCGACCAAACGTCGGTCGGGTTGTGCGAGAGTGCCAACCGGTACGCCGCCACGGCCTCGTTAGGTTCGTTGAGCGCCGAGCGCACGCGGCCGAGCAGGCGGTAGCCTTCGCCGGACGAGGAGTCGAGCGCGAGCGCGGCGTTGACGCGACCTAACGCGTCCTTCGGCCGACCCTGATCGAGATGCACTCGCGTCAGGTTGAGCAGCGTCTTCACGTGCTTCGGGTCGAGCTCATTCGCGCGGACGAAGGCAGTCTCGGCACGATCGAGGTCGCCGGCCTTCCACGACGAGAGGCCGAGCATGTAGTGACCCCACGGGTTGTTCGGGCGCTGGTCGGCGTACGTGGCGAAGATCGCGGCGGCGTCCGCATAACGCTTCTCGCTGTACGCCTTCTCGCCGTCGGTGATCGTTGCGACTTGCGTCGCCGGGCTCGAAGTGACGACGGAGCCGCTGGAGGAATCCTTCGGTCCAGGGACGGAAATGGTTGCGACCACGGGCTCGGTGGAATCCTTGGCGACTTCCTTCACGTCCTTGATCTCGCCGCCGCAGGCGGCAACGAGCGAGATGGCTGTAAGCGTGAAGATCTGGGTGGTGCGGGTGGTGCGAAGCATGACGTCCTCCTATGGGAAGGCGCCTCTCGAGAGGCGCGCGTTGGTTGAGTTGCGGGCTCTCGTTAGGGCAAGCGGGGGCCCACACTTCGGGAGGACGGGTCGACTGTGGTAAGTGCTTGTGTGGTCAGTAGATGGAGTTATGCTGGGTCGCGCTCACGGGACGCATCGTGTCCGCGTGGACACGTCTGGAACCCTCGCATTGTGTCGCCGTGGACACTTCTCGACAGCGCTGGGTTCAGTCTCTACCACGACTGATGCCATGCCGACGCATGATCTTGAGCAGGCTCGCATGGTCGGCGAGACCGAGCTCCTCGGCCGTCCGCGTGATGTGCCACTCGTTTCGCTCGAGCGCGGCCACGATGATCTGCCGCTCCGCCTCCGCCTTTCGCTCGACGAACGTCTGCGGCTCGGCGCGCGTCGTTGAGTCCTGCGAACCCGGCACCAGCTCGGGCGGTACGTGCTCCGCCCCGATCACGTCACCGTCGCTGTCGATCACCATACGCTCCACGACGTTTCTGAGCTCCCTCACGTTGTTGCGCGCCCAGTCGTAGCGGGCGAGAAGCTCGAGCGCCGCCGGCGCGAGCATCTTTCGCCGCACGCCGAACTTCTGGCAGATCGCTGCCACCAGATGCGTTGCAAGCTCGGGAAGATCCGACAGCCGGTCGCGGAGCGGGGGCACTTTCAACACGTGCACGTTGAGGCGGAAGAGCAGGTCCTGCCGGAATCGGCCACCTTTGACGTCCTCGTCGAGGTCCCGGTGCGTCGCGGCGACGACGCGGGCCGGCACATCGACGCCTTTCACCGCCCCGAGCCTAACGACGACACGTTCCTCGAGAACGCGAAGAAGCTTGGCCTGCGCCGGGAGTGGCAGCTCTCCGATCTCATCGAGAAACAGCGTACCCTTACCCGCGCTCTCGAACGCTCCCTTCCGCGTCGCGTGCGCACCCGTGAATGCGCCACGCTCGTGCCCGAACAGCTCGCTCTCGACGAGGTGCTCCGGCAATGCGCCGCAGTTGATCGCCACGAACGGCTCCCTGACACGCCCGCTGAGCCGATGAAGGTCGCGCGCGACGAGCTCCTTACCGGAGCCGCTCTCGCCGATGACGAGCACCGGACTCGGAATGGGCGCGACACGGGCGATCGCATCCTTCAACCGCTGCATCGCCGGACTGCCGCCGCGGAGCGCACTGTCCTCCGCTGCATAGCGACGCAGCTCTGTCACCTCGGCGATCAGCGCCCGTCGTTCGATCGCTGTCTCGACCTCACGCGCCACGCGCTCTACCGGGTCAGCCTTGTCGATGAACGTGTACGCGCCGAGGCGCATGGCCTGGACGCAGCGGTCGAACGTCCCGGTGCCGGTGTAGACGATCACCGGTACGTCGACGCCGCGCTCCTTGAGTGCGCGCAGGACGGCGAAGCCGTCCTTGCCGGGCATCTCGAGGTCGAGGATCATGCAGTCCACCGACTCCGCCGCCATCATGTCGAGCGCATCGTCTCCGCTCAGTGCTATGCGCGCATCCATCCCTGCCAATCGGCGCAGGTCGTACGCGTACTGCTCGGCCATTGCGGGGACGTCGTCGACGATCAGGACGGTGTACATGCGGGTAGCTCGATGGTGAACGAAGTGCCCTGACCCGGCGCGCTCTCGACACGAACGGAGCCTTCGAGGTCGGTCGTCAGGCGGCGGACGACGGAAAGGCCGAGCCCAGTGCCCTCGGCTTTCGTGGTGAAGAAATCGTCGAAGGCGTGGTCGAGCTCTTCCTTGCTCATTCCGCGTCCCGTGTCCACGACGACGATGCACACGCCGCCGTTCGGCGCGCGAGCCGTCGCAATGGTGACCTCGCCGCCAGCGGCGTCGAGGCTCTCGACCGCGTTGCGCACGAGATTGTCGACGATCCGGCGAACGATGACGGGGTCTCCGAGCGCTCGCGGATCGTTGTCAGGCAGTCGGGTCCGGACCTTGACGTTGCTCGCGACTGCGGTGGACGCCGCGACTTCTGCCGCGATGCCGTTGACGTCTACTGCTCGCCGGTCGACACGCGGCGTCAGCTTCGCGTAGTTGCGGGCCAGCGTGTCGAGATACCCGACGCTCGACTCGAGCGTCGCTCGACGCTCCGCGAAAACGGTAGGAAGGCTCTGCGGCTCCTGTTCCTGCACCTGAACGAGGTGCCGGAGCACGTTGCGGATGGGGATGAGCCCGTTCTTGATGTCGTGGTTGACCTGCCGCGCCATGTCGCCGACTGTCGCGCGGTGTTCCGCCTTTCGGAGGCGCGCCGCACTCGCGCGGAGCCGCGTGGACATCGAGCCCAGTCGGCGCGCGAGCGTGCCGATCTCGTCGTCGCGACCAGCCGCGAGGGCGAGCTCCGGCCCCTCGAGGTCGATGGTCGACGCCGCATGCGTCAGCGTCGCGAGCGGCTCGCTCAGTCGACGTGACAGCCAGGCGGCGAGTGCGAGCGCGGCGGCAACGACGGCGGCGAGTGCCGCGACGAACCACTGATCGACGTCGCGGCGGAGCAACGCGAGCTCCGGAATGTCGTACGCGATGACGAGTCGCGACGTCGTTAGGCTGTCACCGAGGTAGGGAATCGGCAGCTCGGCCACGACATTGTCCGCTCGGTTGTCATCCCGAGCCGTCAGGCGAGGGATCCTCATCGTCCCGACAGAGGGCCCTCTATCGGGAACCTGAGGATTCCTCGCTGCGCTCGGAATGACAACCGTTGGCGGCAGAACGACGGTGTCGAGCGACACCAGCCAGCCCTCCTCGCGCGCGAACCGCCGCAGGAACGCGCTGTCCACCTTCACGCCGCCAACGAGATCGAAGCGCCGATCCGCCACGTACACCGACTCCGCGCGCGCCAGCGCGAGGAATGGGCCGTCGGGTGCATGCGCACGCAGGAGCACTGCGCTCTTGGCCGTCCTGAGCGCGCGCGGAACCTCGGGTTCGAGACGATCGAACTCGTTGCGGAAATGGCCAGAGCTCAGAATTCTGCCGGCACTATCCTGCAGCTGTAACATTTCGAGCCCCGTCGTCCGCATCGCCTGCTCGGCCCAATCGAGCAGATACGCACGTTCGCCCGGATCGCCGCGAACCGCGGCCATCCGAAAGCGATCGTTGGTCCGGAGGGCGCGGGCCAGTGTGGACAGTTTTGCAGCGATCGACGCGCTCTCTCGCTCGACATCCTGCGCGGCGACTCTCGCCATCCCCCCTACGCGCTGCTGATGCTGCGCGACGAGACGCGTAGTCAGCTGTCGTCGCACGCCAAAGCCGAGCATTGCGAGCGGGACGATGGTCGCGAGAGTGAACGCGATCAGGAGTCGAGATCGGAACGTCATGGGCGAACGGGCCCGATGGCGACCGTGCTGTCCCACGCGAACGTGAGGTTCAACCGGTCCCGCCTGACGACCGCGCGAAGCCGCGTATCAATGAGCGGCATGATGGCTTCCCGTGCGCCAAGCCACGAAGCGCGCGAGAATAGCTCCGTGGTCGCTCGACACCTGTCGCGCGTCATTCGCTGGAGCGGGAAGACATACGCCATTTCAGATCCCGACATCAGGGCAGAGGTGAACGCGTTAGGCGCGAGTTCCACGGCGGTCGTACGACCGCCGAGGATGGCGACGAGTCGCTCCGCCAACGCGCGGGCAACTGCTTCGTCACGCGGATAGACGACCCGCGAGGTGCCGATCGAGGCGAGCGGGCTCCGAACCATCGGTGAAGCGCAGCCGGTCGTGTCGTTCCACCAGTACGGCCCTTCGGACGCTCGTGCGTCAGCACGAACCGCGTCCCGCGCGAGCCCCGCGCGAAACGTGGCCGAGGAATCGATGGCGAGCGAACCGCGCGGTGCGGCGACGACCCAGACTCGATCCCAACCCAGTGGCGCCGAGGTCACGTCGCCCCTGGTTGCCGCGTACGTCGCGAGCGTCGGGTTGTCGGTGAGCAGCAGGTCCACCCCTGCGTCCACCAGATCACGTGCGTTTGCCTCGGTTGCCGAGTGAATCGTCAGGCGGGGGCCGCGCGCGCCGGCGACAGGGTCGAGGAGGAGCGTCGAACGCCCGACGTCGCGAATGCGATACGGGCCCGCCACCTCCGTTCTGGGTCGGCCGTGGCAATCGAGTCGCGCGACGGTGTCATCTGCGAGGTTGAACACGAATCGTTCGCCCCACGTGGTGGGACGCGGTGCGTTGCGTACGTCCACCGGCGAGGTCACGACGACGGATGCCGAGTCCGCGGAGGCGGAACTGGTCGTGAGCACACAGGCGTCGGCGGCCGGGAGCGGAGCGGGCACGCGGGATCCGCCACACGCCGTTGCCAGCAGGGCGGCGGCCGTAACGACACCCGATGATCGAACGAGAAGTTGTGGACGCACCGGTATCAAACCGACCGACTCGTCGTCGACGTCAACGGCCGGAGCTCTGACGCTCCAGCTTCTCGAGCTCCGATCGCACGGTGGCCACATCGCGGTCGAGCGCCGGCTCGTGGCGTGCGCGCAGACGAATATATCCCCGATACGCCGCAATGGCCGCTTCGCGATCACCAGCCGCTGCTGCAAGTCTACCCTGTTCGCGCAGGTAAGTTGCGGAGAGCGACCCATCGATCGCGTTGTTGGTGAACGCCCACCGCTGCACGGCATCATAGGCCTTTCGCGCGTTGCCGGCGCGCTCCCAGAGTCGACTTGCCACGAGATTCCCTGACAGGCGAACGTGAGCGCCCAGCGGACCGAGTGCGAGCATCGAGTCGAGCGACGACAGCCCCTGCGCCGCATCGGCACGCCCCGCACGAGCGGCCAGCTGCGCGTCAAGGATCATCGCGAGTCGGCCTGGCCGCACGGATTCGACGGGACTGCCGGGAATTCGTGGCAGCGCACGAAGCTGGGCGATCACCCGCGAAGCGTGCGTTGTGTCGTCGTGTGCGAGCTCGTACTGCGCGAGGTCGAAGATTGCGGTCACCCACGCACGCCGTGCAGCGGCTTCAGTCGGCGGCTTCGTAGAAACCAATGGCTTTGTCTCGGCATACTGTTCCGCGCCCGCGATCGAATCTCCGTCCCAGAACGTCGCCGCGAACATGCGTTCCGCCCAGCGGGCGGGTAGCTCCGCCGCCAACTTCGCCGCGAGCGACGGTTGGCCTTGTTCGATGGCGAGGTAGTACTGCTGCCCAACGATGAACTCGCGGTCCGTCGAGGTAGCAGTGGCCGCTCGCGCATCGCGGAGCATGCCATCCACGAACGAGAAGTCGACGTCGCTCATGCCGGCGACGATCGCGGCGTACCCAGCGAGGAAGGGCGCTTTCGACCTGAGGTCGCGGATTGCACCAGCGCGGGACGCGGAATCCGGAGCGTAGATCACGCGGTTCGCCGGGTAGTAGTACGCCGCCGTGTCACGCATCAACCTAACGAGTGAGAGCCGGGCGCGTGCCGTGTCGCCCAGATACTCGTAGACCAGTGGGAGATGCTCGAGCAGCGGTGCATACGTCGAGTCCAGCGCGAGCCCGCGTTCGAGTGCGGCCGCCGCGCGACGCCACGCTTCCGCTTTGCCAGCGACCGCGCTCCCGAAGTGGAACTGATTGTCGCCGAGCCGATACCAGAGGTCCGGAGCGTCCGGTGCCGCCTCGACGGCGGCCTCACGTCGAGCGATTAACTGCGCGTAGGATGTGACGGCACTGTCCGGATCAGTCGGGCCCAGGTAGAGGCGATCGCGTATGCCGAGCTTGTCGGCGTACTTGACCGCGATCGCGCGGCCCTGCCCGCCGCGAGGATCGGACGTCCACTCGGAAGCGATCATCAACCCGAGCCCCGCGAGGGCGAACGTCGAATCGACGCGGATCGCCTCGGCAAAGCGATCCCCCGCATCCACATACCGCCCGGCTCGATGGCTCGCCTGACCAGCGAGGTATGCCTCGAGCGCAGCGAGCGGCGTGCTCGCGAGCGACGCGACCCGCTGCTCGCTTTCGCCTGCGTCGATGGCCAGCAACTGCGCAATGACCGAGTCGACGAGCACGGGGAGCTGCGCGGCGACTCCGGACGCCGACGCGCGGCCACGCCGCGAACCGTTAGGCGCCGCTGCCAGCGTTGCACTGATTGTGAGCTGGCTCACGCTGCCGACGATGTCGCCCTCGATCAGCCGGCCTGCGCCGAGCGCCTCGGCGACTCGCGCGGCCGTCGCGTGGTCGACGTCCTGACTTGGCCCGCCGCCGGCTCTGCGCCACGCCGCGAGCAGGGAGCGCTGATCCACGGTGCGCGGCGATCGCACGAGCTTGGCGGCGATGAGGTCCACCATTCCTTCGCGCAGATAACGGAGCGACGCGTCGGCCGAGCTCACGCGGAACGGAAGCACGGCGATGAGCGCGGGGTCGGTGTTCGAAGGTGTGGCCGAGCGGCGGGCGATGAGAAGTCCGCCAATTGCGACTGCCATGGTGGCTACCGCAGCCGAGAGTGTCCAGACACGTCGTCGACTGCTCGGCGCGGCGGGTGTGGCGATGGCTCCGCTAGAGATCTGGCTCGAGACCGTGTCCAACGCCGCCACGATGTCGCGCGCACTCTGCGGCCTCGCGTCAGGGTCCTTTTCGAGGCTTCGCATCACGAGGGCGTCGAGCGTCGCCGGCAGCTCACTGCGACGCGTGCCGAGCGGCACCGGCTTCTCGGCGATGTGTGCCGCGATGAACTGCTGCGCGGACGTCTTGTCCGTGAATGGGTGGCGGCCCGCGAGCAGCTCGTAGGCGATCATGCCCCACCCATAGATGTCGGCACGATGGTCGACGGCGTCACCCACGGTCTGCTCCGGCGCCATATAGGCGGGCGTGCCTAACGCAACACCAGCCTGGGTCAGCGTGGCACCGGGAGTATCGCCGGTGGTGGTGGCGGCGGCCAGCGCCTTCGCGATGCCGAAGTCGGCAACGAGCGCGGTTCGGCCCGACAGAAGGACGTTTTCCGGCTTGATGTCGCGATGGACGACGTCGTGCGCGTGCGCGTACTCGAGCGCCAGCGCGATGTCCCGGAGGATCGAGACTGCCTCCGCGATCGGGATGGGCTGACTCGATGCCGCCGCGCGGGTCATCCGCGTTCGCAGGGACTCGCCCTCGACGAACGGCATCGTGTAGTAGGGCAGGTCGCCGATGACCCCCGCTGCCAGCACGGGCACGATGCGCGGGTCCTGAAGCCGGGCAGCGAGCTTTGCCTCGCGCGCGAACCGTTCGGCGCTGAGGCCTTCCGCGCGCTCCGGTGCCAGCACCTTCACCACGACACGCCGGCCCAGGGCAAGCTCCTCGGCCACGAAGACGCGTGACATCCCGCCGCCGCCGAGCTCGCGCTCGATACGGTACTGGCCGCTCAGAAGTTGATCGAGGCGGTCGCGGAGGGTGTTGGTGGGCGGCAGGTGTCTGGGCGCCGGGAGTAGACCGGTTAGACGCTACCGCGTGCGAAAAGCGGCGTCAACCGGCCGCAACCAGGCCGCAGTGGCCGGTTCCAGGGAGCGGCCGCGTTATGCAACCAATGTGGCCCCTTGTCATCCCGAGCCGCTGTGTCATCCCGAGCCGCTGTGTCATCCCGAGCCGACAGGCGAGGGATCCTCATCGTCCCGAAAGAGGGCCCTCTATCGGGAGCCTGAGGATCCTTCGCTTCGCTCAGGATGACAATGGCCTGAAGCCGTGATCTGCATCACCACCTAGTAGTTGCCCGGGTTTTCAGGCACGACCCACGTCCCCTATCCTCTCTCGCGTAAGCAGAACCGCCTCACACGAGTCGTCATGCCGCTCAAATTGCGCAAGAAGGCCGGCAAGAAGGTCGCGAAGAAAACCCCGAACAAAGCCACGAATAACGGCCCGAAAGCCGCAGCTCGTCCGACGCCGAAATCGGACATCATGAGGGTCCGCGACACCGCCGTGCTCGAGCGCGAGCCGCGGGTGCCTAACACATCGGCCTTCAAGGCACCATCACGCGCTCCCGCGAAGCTCGAGACGCTCGACGTCCGTAGCCGCAAGCACCTCGTCACCAGGCTCATTCCGAACCCCGAGCCACCGCCGGAGCCGGACGTCGCGCAAACCGTCAAGGCGCTCGAGCCACCGGTCCGACGATTCCACGGCGCCAAGGTTCCGCTCCACTGGTTCCCGCGCTCGCTCATCGATTCGCCCTGTGCCGACAAGTTCGGCTACATGTTCCCGGCCTCGGTGCGCCACGCGACCAGGCTGCCGTTCAGCGACACGACGAAGGACCTGCTCACAGAGCTCGGTAACCTCATGGGCGACGCCGGGCGCGAAACCGGCGCCGACTCCATCATCCCGGCCGGCTATACCTACTTCGGCCAGTTCGTCGATCACGACATCACGCTCGATGTGTCGTCCACGATCGACGCACCGCAGGACGCGAACACCATCAACAACATGCGCACGCCCGCGCTCGACCTCGATGCCATCTACGGTCGCGGGCCCGCGCTCGATCCCTATCTGTATCGATTCCCCGGAGTCGGCGAGTCACCGACGGCGGTGACGATGCAGCTCGGGCAGAACCGGAACACGGGGCCGGGCGGACCACACGACGCTGCGAACGCGGTCGCGACGCCTGGCAACTTCGACGTGCCGCGCGTTCTGATGGGGACGAATACGACCGTCATCGAGCCTCACAGCACGTTTACCGCGATCATCGGCGATCCGCGGAACGACGAGAACCTGATCGTCTCGCAGCTCCATCACGCGATGCTGAAGTTCCACAATCGGGTCGTGGAACTCCTCGTCACTGCTGCGTTCCCCGGCGACATCTTCGCCGAAGCAAAGAAAATCGTCACGCAGCACTACCAGTGGTGCGTGGTGCACGACTTCCTTCCACGCGTGTGTGGTGCGGCGGCCGTGAACGCCGCAATCTCCTCGGTCGACACACCCGTGGGAAGCCCTTTCCGCATGCCGGCGGAATTCGCGATGGCTGCCTATCGATTCGGCCACAGCATGATTCGAAACGGCTACATCCTGAACTCCTCGCTGCCGGCGACGGCGAGCACACTCGCGAACGTGTTCGCGTTCGCTCGCGTTCCGCGACTTCCGGTATTCTCGAATTGGGTCGTGGACTTTAACTTGTTCTTCAACACTGCCCACCCCGTCGCAACGAGCTTCAACAATGCGCGCACGATTGACAGTGTCCTCGCGAATGGTCTGGAAGCGATTCCCGGTGGTTCTGGGATCATGGCGGTCCTGGCCGCGCGCAATCTGCGACGTGGCCTCGCGATGGGTCTTCCAAGCGGTCAAGGTGCAGCCCACCACCTGGGAATAACGCCGCTCACCGCCGCGGAGTTGACCAGCGGTCTTCCGCCGGCGGAGATCGCGCTCCTCAACTCGAACGGCGGGATCCTGCTGTCGAGGACCCCGCTCTGGTATTACGTCCTTCGCGAAGCGATGGTCGTGAACGGGGGCAACCAGCTCGGTCCGTTAGGCGGGCGGATCGTGGCCGAGACGTTCGTTCGCATGCTCAAGCGCGACGCGAGCTCGTTCATGAACGTGCAGGGCTTCACGCCGTCGCTGCCGAGCTCCGCGCCGGCCACGTTCATGATCGCGGATCTGCTGGAGTTCCCGGGCGTGCTCGTTCAGTGACCTGGCCTATCGACCGGCACGAGAAAGCAAAGGCCTAACGCAGATGTCGACGGCGGAATCGCCGTCGACATCTGCGTTAGGTGTTGTCGTTGCCGTCGCAGTATCACACCGATGTGAGCTGGCGCACCAACGAGTCGGTCAATGTGTCGCGTGAGGTGACGGCGGGCCGTGGCGTCTCGTCCCTCAAGTGGCAGGCCAACCTGGAATGGCTGCCAAGGCCGTGTCGAGCTCGACGCGGTCAGAACTCCCTCAACCCACCGGCACATGTCGTACTCGTCCCGGGCGCTGCGCGTCTGCGCCTTGCTCGCACTACCAGCCAGTGCCTTCGCCCAGTCAACGAAGGGCCCGACGATCTTTTCGCCGTCCTCGCAGGTCGGCACCGTCAACCTTCGCGCGGCCGTCGTGCTCCCGGACTACACCGTGAGGCCGCTGCCTCTACTAAAGGTTGTGGCACTGCGCAACGAGCGCCCCGATTCCGTTACATCGGAGACTGACCTCGAGGGTCGAACTTCGATGACGCTCAAGGTCGGGATCTACACGGTTCGCGCGAGAACGCCACAGCCCATCAGCGGACGCACGTACGAGTGGGCGGTTCGCATCGTTGTTCGGCCGCAGCAGTCGCAATCGCTGCAGTTGACGAACTCGAACGCGTCCAGGTCGGACAGCGTCACGACGACGCCGACGGTTGTGGCCGAAGCGAAGCCGACGCCGCAGCCCTCGCCGGCCCCGAAAGCCGCCGCGCCGTCGCAGCCCATCACGCCGCCATCAGCCGCGGCGCCGAAGTCAACGACGCCGCCGTCGGCCACGCCGCCAAAATCGGCCACGCCGCCATCAGCCACCCCGCCGAAATCGGCCGCGCCTCCGAAGCCGGCCGTTCCCACCAATAACGGAACGAAGGACGTCGCCAAGACGCCGCCCCCGAAGCCCTCGCCGACACCGGCCCCGGCTCCGGCTCCCGCTCCGGTAGCGCCGTCGACTCCGGTCACGACTGCGCAGTCGACGCCGTTCGTCCCGGCATCGTCGCCAGCACCAGCGGCGAAGCGAGTCGACGCAGCGCCACGCACACGGCCCCGCACGAACACGTCGGGTCTCATCCTTGGCCTCTCGTTCGACGCGTCGAGCATCCGCTCCGATGACCTCAACACCTCGACCGAAACAGGTCCGGGCGTCGCAGGTATGCTGGGCTGGGGCGTGATGAAGAATTTCGCGATCATCCTCGACATGAGCGCCGCGCAGATCTCGAGTGTCAACGGCAACTACGCCCTCGGGCACGCGGACATTGGGGGACGCTTCCACTTCGTCAACCGGACCGCGTTCGTCCCATTCGTCGACGTTGGGTACGCCGGCCGTGTGATACGGCAGGGCGACGTGACCCTCACCGACGATCTGGGGAACACCTCCACGGGCAACCTCACGTTCATGGGCGGCGGCCTATCGGTCGGCGGCGGGCTCCAGTACTTCGTGACGCCCAGCATCGCGTTCGGTGGCGCGTACAAGTGGACGAGCGGCCGTTTCACGCAGGTGCGTTTCAACAACATGACGGTCGATGGCCTGCAGCTCGACGCCACGAGCGCCCGCTTCAACATGGGCTTCAGTTGGTATCCCATGGGAAAGAGATAGGGCGAGCAGCGTTATCTGAACTTTTCGATCCCGACACCTGGATCGCATATTGGAGGCTGGCACCGTCGACAGTGCCAGCCTTCTCTTTTGCGCCGTAGTGCGTGCCATGAGCGCACGCGTCGCCAGCCATCCGGGATTCTTCGTCACGAAGTGCGTCGGTGGCGCGCCGCTCGACGCCGTGCTTCGCGGTCATCCGCGACTGCCCATCCCGGTCGTACAGACGGTGCTGCTCGAGCAGTGGCTCGGACAGCCGGTACAGCGCATCAACGCGTTCCACTAGAACGCGACGTACTGGCTCAGGAAGCTCAACGCCGCCTGGGTATCGATGCGCGTGTAGAACCCGATCGCGTGGCACCCTGCGGGGAAGCCCGCCGTCGTGATGGCGACGATGACGTTAGGGTCACTCTCGAGGAACACCGGGCCGCCCGAGTCGCCTCCACACGTCCCACCCTGGTTGCTCTGGCCGTGCGCGTCGGCGATCTCCACGAACTGACCCTTGATGGAGAGCACCTTCGTCTCGGCGAACTTTCGTACGCCGTCGAGCCCGGACGTCAGCGGCCCTCGGTGCAGGCTCGAGACGCCATACCCCACCACGATCGCGGTTTCACGCGCCAGCACACCGCCTTTCTTCAGCTCCTCGAAAAGACCTAACGACGGCAGGTCGTACACCGGAATACCGGTCGTCGACCCGGCCGGAAGGATGACCACGCCGACATCGGTGTTCGACGCGCGGAACGCTGTGCTCGACTTGATGCGCTGCGACGCCGGCGGCAGCGGAATCACGTCCGGGAGAAACGAGATGTAGTAGTCGGTGCCCGGACCCGCGATGCAGTGCCCGGCCGTGAGGAACACGGTAGGCGAGATGAGGCTCCCGCTGCACAGGGTGTCGATGATGCGATCGGCACCTTCGTCGATGAGGAGCACTCCAACGCCGCCAAAGGCGGTGCCGGTAGGCTGGCCGTTCGATATGAGCTGAGGACCGTCCGGTATTCGCGCGTTAGGCGCGGTGACGGTCGCGTTGTCGGCGCAGGCCGACGTACCAACGAGGAGCGTGGCGACGACGAACATTCTGCTGTAGTTCATGCTGCACCTGTAGGTAAGGGGACATCTGGCCGCTGCGACGCGGCGGACGTCTAGACTGCGGCGGACCACGAGGTGGCCAGGGCGCTCGGTGCTACAGATGAGCTATTCCTGCGCGGAACCGTCGAGCTCCGCCGCGTCAAATTCGGCCTCCGGCTCGCCGACCGAGGGGAGCGCGACTCGCTGATAGGTGGCGTCGAATGTCAGCCCGCTCTACCGTGCACGCGGTCGAAGTATTCGGGAAGATCGATCACGAGGTGTGGTACAGCGGCGTCTGGATGCCATGCAAGGGTTTCGGCAAATGTCTCGCAGTCTGCCTCGTTAGGTCGCCACCGCTCGACGGTTCTGGCATCCGAGTCCACGACCCAGTACTCTGGCACGCCCTTCTGCTGGTAGAGCTTCCGCTTGTCCACCCGATCCGCCCGTCGCGTTCGTGGGGAAATCACCTCGATGACGAGGAGAAGCCGCCCTACGGCGAACCACGTCTCGGGGGCGGCACCGTTCACAAGCGGGACGACGAAGAGATCAGGCTCGACGGCGTTTCGTGGACCGAACAAAATATCGGCGGGCGCGATCATCGCGACTCCCAGCTCGTGGGAGCGCAGGTATGGAGCGAGGATCAGCAGGAGCTCAGCCACCGCGCGCTGATGTGTCCAGCTGGGCGCAGGCGTCACGAACAGCTCGCCGTCGATGACCTCGTACCGGTTGCCGTCGTCGGGGAGCGCGCGGACCATCTCGACGGTCCACTCCGTTGGCTGCGCGGGCATGGCCATACATTAGATCCCTCGGCGGCGGTCGTACAAGCGAACATGCGCCGAGAGTAGCCATACTCAGGCCGCGGGCCGTCATCGACGGATTGCCATCGGCATCAGATCAGCGAAGGTTGAGTCGTGCCCCTGTTCGGAAAGTCCCGCCGACGCGAGCGCCTCCGCGCCGCGCCGTTTCCTGATCCCTGGCGACGCGTGATCGAGACGCGCGTGCCGATGGTCTCGCGCCTGAGCGACACGGATCAACGCGAGCTCCTCGGCCACACGCGCGTGCTCGTGGAGGAGAAGCACTTCGAGGGCGTTGCCGGCCTTCTCATGCGCGACGAGGTTCGCCTCACTATCGCCGCGCAGGCCGCGGTCCTGCTCCTCCACCGCGACACGGACTACTTCCCGCGCCTCAAGTCCGTGATCGTGTACCCGAGCGGTTACGTGGCGCCTAACGAGCGATCCGACGGCGGAATCTGGTCGGAGGACGAGGAGCACCTGTCCGGTCATACCCAGCGCAATCTCCGCGCGCTCGTGCTCGCATGGGACGACGTGCGAGCAGGCGCGGCCGATCCTGACGACGGGCACAACCTCGTGCTGCACGAGTTCGCCCACCAGCTCGACTTCGAGGACGGGAGCACCGACGGAACGCCGCTGCTCGAGAGCGGAGCGCAGGCGCGGTCGTGGGCGCAGGTGTTCGGGGAGGAGCTCGAGGCGCTGAGACGGGCTGCCGATGACGGAGAGCCGACGCTTCTCGACCCGTATGGCGCTCAGGATCCCGCCGAGTTCTTTGCCGTCGCAACCGAGACGTTCTTCGAGCGAGCGGCGGAGCTCCAGCGGAAGCATCCGAAACTGTACGAGGAGCTGCGGCGCTTCTACCGGCAGGATCCGGCATCGTGGTGATGACCACCTCGAGGGGACCGTCAAACGGCAA
>JBKOYV010000152.1:0-7015 GCA_046725585.1 Gemmatimonadota bacterium
ACGTAGCGCCGAGCGCCATCCGGATCCCGATCTCCCTCGTGCGTTGCGCAACCGTATACGAGACCACCGCGTAGATGCCGAGGGCAGCGAGCGCGATCGCCAGCGCAGCCAGCGCAGTCAGCAATCGCGCGAAGAACCGAACAGGAGATATCCAGCTCGCGAGCGATGCATCCATGGTGGAGACAGCCTCGGTCGCGGCATCGGGGTCGACGGCACGGATCTCCGACCGCACGGCGGTGGCAAGATCCATTGGTGGCCCCGCCGTTAGGGCGAGAACGGAGACGGGCCGTGCCGGCTGTTGCGCGAATGGCACGTAGATGAACCCGGTCGGTCGGCTGTGCCCAAGCGGGCTCCCGATCGTGCTGCCCACGACGCCGACCACCGTGAGCCACGGCCGGTCGTCGTTAGGCTGGCCGAGCTTGAGCCGCTTGCCAATGGGGTCGCTGTTCGGCCAGAGAGCGGGCGCGGCGGATTCGCTAACGACGGCCACCGCCGGCGCCCCCGGCCGATCGGCCGACGTGAACGTGCGGCCGCGTCGCAGC
Organism: Gemmatimonadota bacterium; assembly: GCA_046725585.1. Lineage (GTDB taxonomy): Bacteria > Gemmatimonadota > Gemmatimonadetes > Gemmatimonadales > Gemmatimonadaceae > JAJKIV01. The sequence continues at coordinate 543 of JBKOYV010000152.1, forward strand.
GGGATCCGCAGCACCCGGAAGTAGTCCGGGCCCACCGCCTTATTGAAGCGGGGCACTATGTTGTCTGGCACCGGCGTGGTCGCGCCCTCGAGCGTCACGTTGCCGTACGCTCCCACGAACGTGCCGAGGAACTCGCTATGCTCGACGCTCGCCACGCTTATGCCGGGAACGGCGCGCACTCGTTCCTCGACCGCCGCCGCGAACGCGCCGATCTGCGCCGCGTCGTCGTACCGCGGCTGCAGCATCTGCACGCTCGCCGTCAGCACGTTGTGCGGATCGTAGCCAAGGTCGTTCATGTTCCGCGCGCGCAGGAACGTTTTGATCATGAGGCCGGCGCCGGCGAGGAGCACGAGCGCGCCGGCGATCTGCGCGATGACCAGCGCACTGCGGAGGCGACTACGTCGGCCCGACGTGGTCGCGCTCTGCGCTCCGTCCTTGAGGGAATCGACGAGATCCGCGCGCGACGAACGGAGCGCAGGGACGAGACCGACGGCCAGCGCGGTGAGCACAGCCAGGAGAGCCGCAAACATCACCACACGCCAGTCCACGACGAACACGATCCAGAAGGGAATCTGCGTGTCAATGAGGCGCGGAATGGCATCCACACCCCACAGCGCCATGAGGACGCCTAACGCCGTTCCGGTGCTCGACACGATGAAGCATTCGGCGAGCAGCATTCGGATGAGGCGACCGCGTCCGGCTCCAAGTGCGAGGCGAACCGCCACCTCTCGCTCGCGGCGCGCGGCGCGCGCCAACATGAGGTTCGCCAGATTCGCGCAGGCAATGAGCAATACGAAACCCGACGCGCCGAGTAGGACCAGGAAAGGCGGGCCGGAGTCGCCGCGCAGGACATCGAGCACGGGGGTGGCCGCGGCCGACCAGCCACGGTATGCCTTCGGATGATCCGCGGCGATTCGTGCGCCCACAGCCGCGATCTCCTCTCGCGCCTGTGCCAGCCCGGTCGTCGGAGCCAGCCGAGCGACGACGTCGATGCTGCGGTCATCGCGTGGTGCAGGGCGGACGTAGGCCGCCATCGGCGCCCACATCTTCGCGAACTCCGGATACCCAAAGCCCTTCGGCATGACCCCGACCACGGTCGCGGGTACACCATTCACCCGAATCGTTCGGCCAACGAGCCCGGAGTCGCCGCCGAACATCTGCTGCCACGTGCCGTGTGACAAGAGAACGACGCGCGGGGCATCGGGGCGATCCTCTTCGGGCGAGAACCCACGTCCGATCGCAGGCCGCACGCCGAGCGTCGGAAAGAGGCTTGCCGTGATCAGCGCTCCGGGGACACGCATTGCCTCATCGCTGCCGGCAACGACGAACTCGTCCTCTCGCGACGCTCCCATGTTCTCGAATCCGCGCGCCTGTTCCTTCCATTCGCGGTAGGAATCGAACGACGTTCCGACGCCGCACCCTGTGCAGAGCTCGTTGCTCACCTCGTGAAGGTCAACGAGTCGGGTCGGCTCTCGGTAGGGCAGCGACGGGAAAACCGTCGCGCGTACGAGGCTGAAGATCGTGCTGTTTGCCCCGATGCCGAGCGCCAGCGACGTGATCGCTACGAAGGCAAACCCTCGGCTCCTGGACAGCGCGCGGAGCGCGTATCGGACATCGCTCAGCATCGGGAATTGGGCATCGGGGATCGATAGAGGGCTGCTAGAAAGTCTCGGCGTTCGAGGTCCTAGTCACGGCGCAACGCATTGACGGGATCCAGCGCCGCGGCGCGCCGCGCCGGGACGTAGCTTGCCACGAGCGCTGTCACGAGCAGCAGTGCTCCCATCACGACGAACACCGCGGGATCTGTCGGGCTCACGCCATAGAGCAACGCACCGAGCACGCGAGTGGCGGCCAGCGCGCTCACCATGCCTATCGCGACCCCGATGACGGCGAGCCGGGCGCCACCTTCCACCACCAGACGGAAAACGTCGCCGCGCTTCGCGCCTAACGCCATGCGGACGCCGATCTCGTGGAGCCGCTGCGTTACCGAATAGGCGATCACGCTGTACACGCCGGCCGCTGCGAGCACGAGAGCGATCACCGCAAAGCTCGTGAAGAGCGCCCCATACAGCCTCGGCTGCCACACCGAGCGAGCGTAGATGTCGCGCATTGTCTCCACGCCGTACAGCGGGACCGTAGGGGCAACGCGCCGCACCACAGCCCGGACCGGCGCGGCGAGAGCAGCCGGGTCGCCTGAGGCAGCGACCATGAGCGTCATCGTCCGGTACGGGTACGCCGTGTACGGCACCCACATCTGCGGCGCGACGGGAGCGCCGAGCTGCCGCTGCTTCACGTCGGCGACGACGCCGACAATGGTCAGGAGCGGGTCACTGCTGGTGATGCCCCATCGGATTCGCTTGCCAACGGCGTCGCCGTCAGGCCAATGGCGGGCCGCAAGCGTCTGATTCACCACCACCACAGGCGCGCTGTCCGACATTTCCTGGCGGGCGAACGTGCGCCCGCGGAGCAGGGAAATGCCGAGGGACCGGAAATAGTCCGCCGTGATCGCCCGCACCTCGGCGTCGTGGGCGCCTCCGGGTGACAGCGGCTCCCCATCCACGAAGAACCCCGTGACAGCATTTGGGCTCGTCAACGGCGTTAGGCTGACCGCCCCGGCGCCCGTGACCCCGGGCAGCACGGATACCTCGCTCAAGACGCGATCGAGCGCGGACCAGCGCGCCTCCGTGGCGTCGTACGCCGACCCCACGAACGAGATCTGCATGGCGAGCGACCGGCGGTAGTCGAACCCTGGATCGACGGACTGCAGGCGCAGGAAGCTCTTCATCATGAGGCTCGCGCCGATCAGGAGCACGAGTGACAGCGCTACCTCGGCCACCACGAGCGTGTTGCGGAGCCGCTTGCCGGATCGGCTGGTGCCGGCGCCGCGCGAGCCGTCCTTGAGCGCATCGGTCAGGTCCGGACGCGACGCCTGCAGCGCGGGAACCAGTCCGAAGACGATTCCGGTGGCCACGGCCATCACGAGCGTGAAGCCGAGCACTCGGCCGTCGATCGTGAACTGCATCCACGACGGTAGAGAGGACGGCAGCATGGCGACGACGACATCGAGCCCCCAGCTGGCGAGCAGGACGCCAAGTCCCGCGGCGGCGAGCGCGATCAGCACACTCTCGGTGAGGAGCTGGCGGAGAATGCGCCGGCGTCCGGCGCCCAGCGTCGTGCGAATGGCGATCTCGCGATGCCGGGACGCACCACGCGCCATGAGCAGGTTCGCCACGTTCGCGCAGGCGATCAGCAGGACGAACGACACCGCCGCCTGCATGATCAGCAGCACGGGCCGCACTTCGCCGACTTCCGCGTCACGAAGGGTCGTCAGGCGCGGCATCCATCCTTCGTTCGTGGCCGGATAGCGTTCGGCGAGCGCACGGCCAATGGTCTCCGCTTCGGTTCGGGCCCGGTCCACCGTGACGCCGGGGGCGAGCCGCGCGATCCCCTGCAGGTAGTGGTTGTCGCGCTCATCCACCGGGTTCCGGGCGTGCGGCAACCACAAGTCTGCTCTCCCCGGGAAGCGAACGTCCGGCGGCATGACGCCGATGATGCTCGTGGGATTGCCGTCGACTTCGATGATGCGGCCAACGATCTGCGGGTCACGCGAATAGCGGCGCTCCCACAAGCCTTCGCTGATGAGAGCGACGGCGGCAGCCCCCGGCCGATCGTCCGCGGGCTCGAGACCGCGACCACGCGCCGGGGTCAGGCCTAACGTGGGAAACATCGACGCCGACATCCGCGCGCCTTCGACGTGCTCGGCGTCCGCCGAACCGGTGAGCGTGAACGTGCGGCTCGCGTACGCCCCGACGCTTGTGAAGCTGCGCGCGCCTGTCGCGAAGTCCACGTAATCGGGGTATGACAACGCTCCGCCATTGCGGCGTGCTTCAGGCCCCTGGCCTTCGGTCAGGACGACCAGCGCGCCGGGGTCGGCATAGGGAAACGGGCGCAGGAGAATCGCGTTCAGGCAGCTGAAGATCACGGTGTTGACGCCAATGCCAAGCGCGAGACAGAGGACGGAGACGAGCGTGAAGCTCCGCTGCTTGGCCAGTGTTCGTACCGCGTACCGAATGTCCTGGGCGACCGTGTCCATCGTCGGGAATCGGGAATCGGGAGCTGAAGCGGTTTGCGAACGTACCAGAGGTAGAGGGCGCTGCATCGAGCATCGCCCACCGTGGATTTCTTGACGTGCGAGGCCACCCTCGCACGATGTTGTTACGTGAGCTTCTTCAGCGACTCCGTCGCCGGTTTGAACGTGGGGTCGAGTCGCAGCGCGGTCTCGTACTCCGCCTTCGCCCGCTGCCGATCCTGGCGCTTTTCGTGGACCATCCCGAGCCTCCAGTGTGCGGCGGCCAGCGACGGGTCGTTACGGCCCGGCGTCGTTTGCAGGTACGCCTCCAGTGCCTCGGCGGCACGCTCGAGTCGGTGACCCGAGAGAGCGCCTGTCTTGCCGATCTGAAAGAGCGCGCCGACCTCGGTTGGGTTCGCGGCGATCATCGACTCGAACAGCTCGAACGCCTTGTCGTATGCGCCCGTGTTCTGATAGAAGACGCCGAGCCGGTACTCGCCAACGTGCCGGTCCGATTTCTCCTTCGCCGCGCCGAGGTACGCCTTCTCGGCGTCGGCTAACTTCTTGTCCCGCTCGTAGAGCGCCCCGAGCTCGAGATAGCCGCGCAGCGCGTTCCGCTTGCGGATGTCCTCGGCCTGCTCGAGCGCCTTCGTCATGCTGCCACCCAGAAATCCGGGCGCCTGGACGTAGTACTGAATCAGATCGCTGCGAGCGTCGAGGTTGTTCGGATCGAGCTCGATCGCGCGCTCCCACGCGCCCTTCGCCTTCTTCGCGAGCCCGGGCTGGCGAAGCACGTTCGCGTTCTGCGCCTCCCGGCCGTACGCCCTGCCTAACCACAGGAAGTAGGTCGAGTTCTTCGGGTCCAGCCTCGTCGCCGACTCGAAGTAGTCCGACGCACGGTCGTGCTTGTGCTCCTCCATCGCGATGCGGCCGAGGTAGAACGCCGCTGCCGCATCGCGCGCGTTGGACTTGAACGCGGGCTCGAAGACGGTCTTGGCTTCGTTGAACTTGCCGGCCTCGAACAACCGGACCCCGCTGGAGTCGCCGTTCTGGCCGGGGAGTACGTTAGGCAGCAACACGCAGACCGCTGCCACGGCAATCATTGCCGTGACGCGGGGCTCGAGCCCGCGACCCCGACCGAATGGGACGCCGAGCGTCGAGCCCCGTTCCATGATCACTCAGTCGTCATGCCGGGCGTGGTCTCTTCCACCACACGGCCGTCGAACAGGTGGATCGACCGGTCGGCATGGCGCGCATAACGCGGATCGTGGGTCACCATGCAGATCGTGGCGCCGCCGCGGTGCAGCTCGCGCAGGAGCTCCATCACGGCCTCGCCATTCGTCGAGTCGAGGTTACCGGTCGGCTCGTCCGCGAGCAGGATCACCGGGTCGCCGGCAACCGCGCGTGCGACGGCCACGCGCTGCTGCTGACCGCCGGAGAGCTGCGACGGATAGTGCTTCATGCGGTGCGACATGCCGACCCGCTCGAGCGCGTTCTGCACGCGCGTCTTGCGCTCGGACGACGACATCCCGCGGTACGTCAGCGGCAGCTCGACGTTCTCGTACACCGTCAGATCGCCGATCAGGTTGAACGCCTGGAAAATGAACCCGATCTGCCGGTTGCGAATACGCGCGCGATCCGCTGCGGAGAGCTTCGCCACGGGCTCACCGCTCAGCACGTAGGTGCCGTCGGTCGGCGTGTCGAGCAGACCGAGGATGGAGAGCAGGGTCGTCTTGCCGCATCCGGACGGGCCGGCGATCGCGATGTACTCGCCAGGCCGAATCTCGAGATGAATGTCCGAGAGCGCGTGCGTCTCGACCTCATCGGTGTAAAAGATCTTCTTGATCCCTTCCATCTTGATCAGCGCCTCGCCAGAAGCGCCGGGCATCGAGCCGAGGGACGAGGGCGACGTTGCGGACTGAGTGGCCATAGCCAGGGGAGTGAGGGTTGAGCTGGGGTCGTGGGGACGGTTGCCGTTCAATCCACTACCGCGACTAACGCGCTCGCGGTTTCGCTTTGCAATGGGGTCACTGCAGTCGAACCTTTGCGACGTTGTCCCATTGCGACATGTCTGACACGATGACCTTGTCTTTCGGTTGCAGACCGCTGACGATCTCAATGGTGCTCACCGAGCTGCGGCCGAGCTTCACGTTCACGCGTGAGGCCGTCTTGCCATCCGGGTCGAGCTTGAACAAACCGACGGTGCTCTCGGCCTGACCGTAGGCAGGCCGCTGTACGAAGAGCACGTTGTCCAGGCGCTCGATCTCGATCACGCCGTCGACGCTGAGATCAGCGCGGGCACCGGGAGGCGAGTCCTGATCGAACAGCACTTCGACCGTCACGGTCCCGTTGACTGCCGTCGGGTCGACGCGACTCACGTGCCCCTTCACAACGCCAGTGTTTC
>JBKOYV010000444.1:0-6453 GCA_046725585.1 Gemmatimonadota bacterium
AAGAGACAGGATCTGCATGACCCGCATCAGTTACGTGAATGAGCTGTACGGCAACGAGGAACTCAAACGTCTGCAGCGGAAGGACGCCCGGTTCGTGAACACCGGCCTCGTCGCGACCCTCGCCGGCGCCGTCGCGTCCGATGCATTGGAGGACGGACGGGTGCTGAGCGGCGTGGGCGGACAGTACAACTTCGTTGCCATGGCGCACGCACTCGAGGATGGTCGATCGATCCTGATGATCAGGAGCACTCGCGAGGAAAGTGGCAGAGTGCAATCCAACATCCGCTGGAGCTACAACAACGTCACGATCCCCCGCCATCTGCGCGATTTCGTGGTGACCGAGTACGGGATCGCCGATCTACGCGGCCGAACCGACGAGGAGGTCGCGATCGCCCTGCTCCAGATCGCCGATTCGCGCTTTCAGGAGGAGCTGCTACAGCAGGCGAAGCGCGCCGGAAAGGTGTCCGCGCGCTACGACGTGCCGGAGCCGTACCGCAGCAATCGGCCCGAGCGACTCGAGAAGATCCTTGCGCCTTACGGCGCGCGGGGACTCTTCGAGCAGTTCCCGTTCGGCACCGATTTCACCAAAGAGGAGGTGGTATTGATGAAAGCGCTCGGCGCACTCAAACGGCGTGTGGCGAGCAGGAAGATCCCGCTCCCGCGACGCGGCGACCTCCGCAAGCTGGCCACGATTCCGGAGACCGCTCGCCCCTTCCTCGAGCGGATGGGACTCGATAGGCCGCGAACGTTCAGGGAGAAGCTGCTCAGGAGAGCGATTGTCTACGCGCTCGTCTCGGTTGGCGCGACCTGAGCACCGTAACGTGAAAAGACCAGCGGCGAACCATTGCTCCGGGCCTCTCGTGCAGGTGCCGTACGGCATCAGAGCCACGCGGTCGCGCGACGCGGCGCCGAGGTCGCTGGCGGATGACACACCCGCTGGCAAGGGAGGGCGGCGGACCTCCACGTCGATGGAACGTTAGGCAATCGCGAGCTGGCAAGTCGAGTTCGCCCCGTGCGACGGGCGCGCACGGATTGGTCAATGCTGCTCGGGCCCCTGTTCCTCCTCGTCGTTGGCGCCGATGTCTGGTCGATCGATGGGAGCACGACCGGCGAAGGGATCCGCGTCGGCACGGATGCCTGGCGGTCTGGTCCTTGCCCTCTGCCTTCCGATCAGGGCAGAGACCTACGGCCGAGTGCCGGCGAGAATCGCCGGCGGCTGTCGGGCATTGATCGTGGTGAGGCTGGATGACCCAGTCCGACCCAACGACGAGGCGGCTGCTCGGTGTGCTGGTGACGGTAGTAGCCGTTGCTACGCTCCGATCCGGTCGGGCGGTGTTCCTTCCGCTCATGCTGGCACTCTTCGCAATCACCGCGGCCTGGCCGGTCGTGCGCGCGGTGGAGCGCCGTGCGCCGCGTGCGATCGCGCTCGTCTGTGCGATCGTGGCAGTCCTCGTCGTGTCTGCGCTGATTGGGGGAGCCTTCGTATGGAGCGCGACGACGTTGCTCGAGGCTGCGCCGCAGCTCGACCAGCGCGTGGAAGAGTTGTGTCGAGAGGCATCCACGTTTGCCGCTCAGCGAGGGATCGTGCCGCGCAGGGCAGCGTGCAGCCGATGGATCGAGGAGTGGTTCGCCGGACCGATGCGCACGCTCGCGACCTCGGCCTATTCGACTCTCCTGATACTGCTCCTCGCGCTCGGATACCTGATGCTCGGTCTCCTCGAGGTCCGTGACTTCGAGACGAAGATCACCTCCCGGCTCGGATCGCAGAACGGGGGATCGATTATCGACACCATCCGGACCATCGCCACCAAGGTACGCGTCCATCTCGTCGCGCTCACCGTCAGCAGTGCCGTGAGCGGAGTGGCGACCGGCCTGTTTGCGTTCGCGGTCGGCCTCGAGCTGGCCGCGACGTGGGGGATCGTGACGTTCCTGCTTAACTACATCCCGACCGTCGGACCGACGGTGGCCATGATCCCCCCGACGCTCTACGCGCTTCTGCAGTTCGACACCGTGGGACGCGCGATCGTGGTCCTCGGCGGCGTGGGGACCATCCAGTTCATTATGGGGAATCTCGTCGATCCCAAGATCGAAGGGCGCGCGCTGTCGCTCTCTCCCATCGTTGTCTTGTTCTCCGTCGTACTCTGGGGGTGGATCTGGGGTGCCCTCGGCGCGGTGTTAGCGGTGCCGATCGCGCTCGCGGTCGTCATCACGTGCGACCATTTCGCGACCACGCGATGGATCGCAGCGCTCGCGGTCGGCGTTCGCAGAACGCCCCGCCAACCCTCGGAAAGCGGGCCGACAGGACATCGCCCCTGACGCGACGTCCAGCCGGCGAGCCTGCCGTCGCCGTGGAGTCAAGCGGCATACTCACGCCGAGGCGGGCTCGATGTACCGCGTGATCGCGCGGCTCATGACCTCAGGCCTCGTGATCGAGACGGAGCCTGCCGGCTCGCCGCGCGACGCGGATCGACCCGCCGGAGGCATTGGGGCCGCGTAGGCGTGGCGGTGATCGTTGGTCGCAGCCGCAATTCGCAACCGTTCCGAGTAGTCCGCCGAGGTTTCTCGCCTTGGTGTATGTTGGTGTATGCGGAGGGCGTGGAAAGTCGCGAATCCGCCTCACTTCTCTCCACTCAGGATGGAGCGTTAGGCTGCTGTGATTCGCGAAGTTACGCGTTTCCGCTCCCGGATTCGACTCAATGGGGTTCAGGGGGTCGCGGGTTCAAATCCCGCCGTCCCGATAGTGAAGCCAGACAAGCACTTACGATGTCTGGCTTCACTCGTTTTCAACGTCGAGTGTGCCGGTTTGTGTGCCAGTTCCACTTGCGGTTCCTCCGCAGAACCGCAGACGCGAACGGAATGACAGACGATGGCGTCGACAGACGAAAACGCAGCGCACGTGCTGTCCTACTTGGCCACGCACCGCGACCGGTACGTCGAAGGCGAGGAGCTCGCGAAGAACCTCCGCCTCACTCCCGACGCGGTGAACGACGCGGTTGCGCTGCTGATCGATCGCAGGCTGGCTGAGTGGGAGCGAGTGTTCGGGAGCGCGCCGTACGACTTCGGATATGTCACGGTCACTCCAAGGGGGAGGTACGAGGCCGAACTCGCAGGCGCGAGCCGAGAGCGGGTTCCCGAATTTGACGTCTCGCCCCCACGCGGCTCGGTGAAGGCAAAGCGCGGCTCGGTGAAGGTAAAGCGGGCGTGCTCTGGTCAGGCGCGAACGCCTAACGCCAAGCCAACCCGGACACGGCCATCGACGACGCTCCCGCGACGGACGCCGGAAGGCTCACCGTACGGGTTTACGGAGCAGGATTGAGAGCTCGTAGAGGCGCGCAAGGCCGATGTAAACACGCTCCATGTCGTCCTCGGGCATCAATTCCGTTCGAAGTTTTACAACACTCCCCGACTGCGAAAGAACGTCGAGCGGATGTTCGCAAAGGCAGTCGCGGAGCACAATGCTTCTGTCCGGGCCCTTCGCGCGAAGCTCGAGTTCCATGTGTTGAGCGCGGGCTATGGAGACCATCTCTTCAACAAGATCGCCCGGGACATTATCTCGGCCGACATAGCTGTGTTCGAGACGTCGGACTTGAATGCGAACGTGATGATGGAAATGGGAGTCGCTCTGACATGGGGCGTCCGCGTGCTCCCGATAAAGAAACAGGGTCGACCTGGACCGCCATCCGACGTCTCTGGCCAGACCTGACTGAGTATCGGGAAAGCGGCGTGGGCTTCGTCTTTCCCAACCACGCGACGGAGCTTGTCGACATGGTACGGCGAGCGGTTGGGCGAAAGTCCCGCGGTTGACCGCCGGCGCCGAGGAACGGCGTTACCCCCGTTTCGGGTCGCGCAGCTTTCGTGGCTCAGTGACGACCGCACGCAGCGTCGCGTCGTCAACGCGTTGATAGCTCCGCTCGTCGCCAGCAAGAGCCGGCGCATGCCCGAGGGCTCAATGTGCCTCTCGTCCGTAGGTGACGACGGGCGTGCGAGCTCTGTCGCTGTCTACAAGTGCCGCCCGATCTAGAGAGGCTGGAGGCCTGCCGCGGCCGGCCGCTGCGTCGACTTGCCAAACTGTCGCGCCAGCGGCATGAGGACCAGCAGTCCAACAATGGCAACCACCGCGACCATGACTACCACTTTGGGATCTTCGAAGTTCTGCCCGCCGACCACGAGCGCCGCGGCAATGTTCCGTTGCGCCGTGCCGAGGGCCAGCACGCTCTTCGTGTCGCGGGATGACCCGCCAAACAGCCATCCAACCGCGAGGCCCACAATCAGAAACACGACGCTCGCCAGGACGCCTCGAGTTCCAAACAGGCTGACGATGTTTCGCGCGTTCGTCGCCACGAGCAGCACAATCATTATCGTTAGGCTCGCCGACGAGACGCGATTGAGCACCGGTGCCGCTCGGCCTGCGACGACGGCGGCTCGAGCCCGAACCGCGAGTCCGAACAGCAGTGGGACAAGCATGAGCAGCACGAGCGATCGAGCGATTTTCGTCGGGTCGACGGAGACCCCCTGCAGCAGCAGCGGCATCACGACGGGCATGTAGCCTACCGTGAGCACCATGAGAAGGACCATCAAACCCACGGAGAAGGCGAGATTCCCCTCTGCAACGGTCGCCAGCTTCGGAAGGAACGGCGCGCCGGCGGCCGCGCCGAGGATGAGCAGGGCTACGCCAAGTGGCTGCGTGAGCTGAAGCACTCGCGCAATCAGGATCGCGGCGAGCGGCATCAAGACGAAGTTCGCCAGCACCGCCAGCGTGAGCAGCTTGCCGTTGCGCAACGGTGTGACGATCTCGCGCACGGTGAGGCTCAAGCCTACGGCGAGCATGCTCGAAACCACGAAGGTGAGCATGGCGATGGGAACGGCTTTGGCCAAGGCTTCCAAGAGAGCTCTCCAGGAATCGACGCGGTGAGTTCGGACCGCTGGTGACGACTGCGCTCGCTACATCCTCGCTAGGTTTCGCCAGAAGTTCGCCAAGCTGTCCGTTCCGCCGAACAGCGTCGTGAAAATCGTCGAGTCGACCATCACGATGTGACCGGCACGCTCGTTCTTCGGCGGCATCCAGAGACACGAGTTGAACTCGGTGTTACCCGCATCAGTGAACGGGTGGGGGCGCTCACGATCCACCGGCTGCCGCGTCAGGACGCGGACCGACGCATCATCCGCCGCTGTCACCGCATAGTGCGGCAGGTGCAGGTGAAAGTTGAACGTGGTGACGCCATCGAGCAGGCCAAGCTTGTCGAGGTCTTTGTTGACCGTGAGCGGCGCAATTTGATTCGTGCCCTTCACGACCGCCGGTCGAAGACCGAATTGATTGAGCACCGGCACGTCGAGCGCCTTCATCAACGATCGGGTGTACTGCCCGAAGCGTTGCTGGCGTGGTACGAGCTCGTCGCCATGGTGACGGTACTCCACCTGACGCTGCTTCAGATCGGAGGTGAATCCGACATCGTGGTGCGGACCGATCAAGAGACAGGTGTCCTCTCGCTTCAGCCACTCTCTGATGGCGGCGATCTCGTCGGCCGATGCCTCCTGTTCCGCAATCAGGTGGTCTAGCCCGAACACCAGGAGCGTGTCCGTGTCGTCCAGAATCCGCTCATCGATGGGCAGCTTGTACCCGGCCTGATCGATGCGCTGGAATACGGCGACCGGATGTCCGGTGACATCGCAGACCACCTTCTGGAAGTCGATTGTGGAGCGATGGAACAGCTCGAGCGTTCCCGCGATCCCCTGCAGGAAGTTCATCGCGTCCCACTCTGGCGTCTCGTACGCCGGCCACGCAACTCGCCGCACCTCCGTGATCGTCGAGAAGCGGTTGTCCAGCTCGCTCGTATCGCGATTGGCCTCCCAGGGATAGCTCCAGGTCCAGTAGATACTCAACCGACGCTTCCCCGGCGTATACCGGCGCGGTGCGTGATTCTGGTTGTACGTTCGTGGCGGCTGTGTACTGCTCATGGTGCTCTCCCTCTAGTCGCCCGACTCAGGCTGTCAGAACGTGAGTGAGCCGGAGATCTGCAGCGCGTAACCCTCAAAGGTCGATCTATTGGCGAACTCGTCGAAGTACTTGATTCCCAGACTCGCCTTACGTGAGGGCAGGTTGAAGTTGGCTCCGAACCCGATCGCATTGATGTCGTAGCGCGCGGAGGACTGCTCCGGCGTGATCGCCGGACCGCTCTTGTCCGACGTTTGTCGCTGCTCGTAGCCCACCACCCCGACCTGCAGGTCGACGTCCTTCGTCAGCCCGACGGTGTGCGTGACGGAGTAATCGAGATTGAACGTGTCTCCCGGCCTAACGTCAGTTCCTTCCTGCGTTCCGTGAACCTCATACATCTCGAACGCGGAGATGGCGGTTCGCTTGTCGCTCGTTAGGTAGACGCTCTGTCCCGACGCGACCACGTTGGTCCAGTATCCGGAGCCGACGTTATCGGATGCTCCGGCCGTGAACCTCCCGGT
>JBKOYV010000331.1:0-30201 GCA_046725585.1 Gemmatimonadota bacterium
GGATAAGACACCGCCGACCTTCCCATCACCTGCCAGGCGCCAGTCATGCCAGGCTTGAGGGACAAGAGCAGCGGCCCTTCACCGTTGTAGTGATGGATCTCGTCAGGCACGATGGGCCGTGGACCGACGAGCGACATGTCGCCCTTCACCACGTTCCACAGCTGGGGCAACTCGTCGAGGCTCGTTCGCCGAAGGAAGTGGCCGATCCTGGTGATTCGGGTATCGATCGACGCGGGGAGCTTGTAGTCGTGCTCGACGTATTGTTGAAAGAGCACTGGATCCGAGAGAAGCCTCGCCTCGGCGTCGACATCCATCGAGCGGAACTTGAGACATCGAATCGGCCGCCCGAATCTCCCAAGCCTGCACTGGGAGAAGAGCACAGGACCCGGACTGTCCAGAACGACGAGTAGCGCAATGATCGCAAGCAGTGGCGCGAGCACCACGAGGCAGACCACCGCTCCGACGATGTCCACAGCGCGTTTGAGCACGAGCTGCTCGGCGCGGAGCATGGCGGGTCGAAGCTCGAGCAACGGTTGACCGTCCTGCCTGATGAGGGTGGGTCGTACCGCAGGGAGCTCGAGCTGCGGTGCCGACGCGAGCACTGTGCACTCGGCGACCGCTGCCGCGCGCAGCACTCGACTCGTTGTGTCGAGGCAGGGCAGCCCGCAGAGCATCACGGTGTCGGCGTCCTGCTCCACCAGCAGAGTTTCCAGGTCGGCGAGCGATCCCAGCGCACGCCGGTTCGGGCGCGCCGCGATATCGATGAATCCGAGCACGTCGAAGCCCACGCCCCCATTGAGCGATGTGCCCTTCTGCCGCGCGAGACAATCGTTGGCGGTCCCGACGAGGACGACGCGCCCATGTGCTTGCGACCCGGCTCGCCGGGACCACGCCCGCGCGATTGCGTCGAACACGGTGCGCAGGGTGACGAGCGCTATAAACAACGGTGCGAACGCAAGCAGACCGGTTTGCAGCGCGTCGAGTGGCGCCTGTGACCACACCTGCGACCAGAGGGGCAGCGCGCTGGCCACCGCTGCGGCAAGGAAGAGCCGTCCGACATGTCGACGAGCATCGCCCGGCCCGTACGTGCCGGCGACGGTGGTGCCGACCAGAAGCGCCATCGCCAGTCCGAGCTCGCTCCCGCCTACATCATGTGCGAGAGAGGAGAACGACATCGCCCCGGAGAGTTGACCGTTCTCCACTGCGCGCATCATTGCGCGGGCAGCGACGAAGCAAATGGCGTCTACGATGAGCAACGCACCTATGCGGCGTGTGGCGCGCACCGTATGACGTCGAAGGTTCTCCGCGGCCCGAGGGATCGTGACGCTTCGCTCGGTCTCGGGAGCGTGTCGCGAAACGAGCGAGGGAGTCGCACGCACACGAACGTTCGCGGTCGAATCCGACCGTGCGTGGGGAGATCTGGCTGGATTAGCTGGCACCGAAGTCGGCTGAGACAATTCCAAAGGGCGCGACAGACTCGTGTAGGGAGCATCCCGAGACGCCGCGCATAGCGTGACGACTGTCCGGCTTAAACCCGGCGGTGCCTTCGGGAGTCACGTCTTCGGGTTGGCGATTGAGCCAACCCGAAAGCGTTGACAGACCGGACGGTTCGCGCTTCGCGTTAGGTTGCGGCGCATTGCGAAGCTCGCGTTCCCCGATGAGTAATGTGCTGACTACAAACGGCGCAACGGGCGAAGGGTTTAGTTGGGATTCACTAAGAGAGCGGCCTCTACTTATCCTGAGACAACAATAACGACCTAACTGTTGATCTGCTTGGGGTGACGCGGGTCATCGTCCTGTGCTCTGGTCCTTCGACCTTTAAGACGAGCACGGTTCTCGAATTTCCTGGAGATTCGATGACAAAACGTAATTAGGTCGCGTTGAATCCGCCGCGATATCGCTCGAGCGTCACACCGAAACGGCATACACCCAGCGCACCGGGTAGTCACGGCGTCCGGTGGATGTCCCGCAGGCGTCCACGCGCTTCGTCGTTCTTTGGATCGCGCCGAAGCGCCTCGCGAAACTCTGTCGCGGCCACGGCGGTGTCGGCGCGCATGAGCGCGATGTTGCCGCGTACGATGGATAAGGCTGCGCCGTTCGGGTAGAGTTGCTCGTTCAGGCGCAGCAGCGCCAGCGCATCATCGATCTTGCCCGCGCGCGCGGTGCGAAACGCGGCGCTATTGAGAGACACCTCGCCGAAATCGTACGCGTCACGCCCGTAGTATCGGTCGCGGAGCGTGCGGTACGCGCGGATCGCGGAATCCGCGCCGGCGGCGGTCGCGATCTCCGATATGATCGTCGCCAGAGGGACCGGTCGGTTTACGCCCCGGTGGCAGGTGGCACACGTCACGACAAGTGTCGGCGTCGGTCGCGCCGGAATCGTATCGAGCCGGCTATTCACCTCCTGCACGAGGCGCATCATCTGGCGCGCGATGAGCTTGTTCCGTTTCTGGTCGCTGGCGAAGTCGATCCGTTCGAGCGGAGTGCTGTCGCTTCCGACGTGGCAGAACGTGCACGAAACGCCCAGCCCGCCGGCGATGTTGCGCATCATTCCCCACACCTGAATCGGCAGGGTCGTCTTCGGGATGACCTGAACGTTCACGAGCGAGTCGGGCGGCCATTTGCCGGGCGCCTGTGCCTCGGCGCGACGGACGCTGGCGACTGCCACGGCAGCGATGATGAGCACACGCATGCAGACCTCACCGGTCATGACGTCGACGGACTGACGGGATGGCTGCTGACGCCGTATCGTTGGGCTCCAGCTCTGCTGTTCGCAACCCACCGGTGATCAGTCGCTGCCCGTACCGCTCCTCGTCCTTGCCGTTATGCACCTTCCGGTCAACCCGCCCGTACTCCCCATGCTCGCGAGCCGTGTTGACGAGCTCCCTCCGGGCGAAGGGTGGATCTTCGAGCCGAAATGGGACGGCTTCCGAACGCTCATCTTCCGTGATGGCGATGAGCTGTTCATCCAGAGCCGAGACGAGAAGCCGCTCGAGCGTTACTTCCCGGAGCTCGTCACGCCGCTCAAGACGCAGCTGCCCGAGCGCTGTGTCGTCGACGGGGAGATCGTCATCGCCCGCGATGGGTCGCTGGACTTCGAGGCACTTCAGCTGCGGCTCCATCCGGCCGCCTCTCGTGTGAAGCTGTTGGCAGGGCAGATCCCTGCGTCGGTGGTGTTGTTCGACCTGCTTTGCGAGGGCGACCGGAACCTGTGCAAGGCGCCGTTCAGTGAGCGACGAACGCTGCTCGAGTCGGTGGTGCGTCCGAGCCTGGCGCCGCCGCTGCACCTCACGCCGGCGACGCGCGACCGCGGCGTTGCCGCCGACTGGTTCAGCCGGTTCGAGGGCGCCGGGCTCGACGGCGTCATCGCGAAGGCCGAGCACGGGACCTACGAGCCTAACAAGCGCGTCATGCTCAAGGTGAAGCACGAGCGCGAGTGTGATTGTGTGGTGGCAGGCTTCCGCTGGCACAAGAACGGGAAGGGCAGCGCGCTCGGCTCTCTGCTCCTCGGCCTCTTCAACGACGACGGACGGCTCGAGCACGTTGGGGTCTGCGCGAGCTTCACCGCCGCCAAGCGTCGGGAGCTGGTGAAGTTTCTCGAACCGTATCGGGAGGAGGCGCTCGAGGGCCATCCGTGGCGCGAGTGGGCCGAGGTGCCGTCCGAGGAGGGGAACGTGACGCATCGGCGCCCCGGCGCGATCAGCCGCTGGAGCCAGGGCAAGGATCTGTCCTGGGAGGCGCTGCGGCCCGAGCTCGTGGTCCAGGTGGCGTACGACCACATGCAAGGCGGTCGCTTTCGACACACGGCACAATTCCGCCGCTGGCGTTCGGACAAGCGACCGAGCGACTGCACGTTCGCGCAGCTCGAGGTGGTGCCGCCGCACGAGCTGAGTCAGATCTTCGCCGCCGGGCGTTAGGCGGAGCCGTCGCCGGCCGGCTCCTCCTTCGCCCGCCGCATCCATTCTCGCGCGCGTCGCCGGGTTCCTGGTCAGAGTCCCCGGCGCATGACGCTTTCCAGATCCGAAATGTTTTTCCCGGCGGCCGTCCAGGCCTGGCGTATCACCGCGGCCAGTTCCTTCTGGAAACGGCCTCGGGAAAACACCGCGGCGCGTCCCCGGCAATCGGACTCGTGAATCAAGACGGTTCCGTTCTCAATTTTCAGAATGGCCTCCATCATCGATTCCACCGTTTGGGGCGAGAAGAATACGCCGGTTCGTTCCGTCACTGTCTCCACGGCGCCGCCTTCGGCAAAGGCGATTACCGGTGCTCCGGCGCTCATGGCTTCCAGCGGCGTGATTCCGAAATCCTCGGCGCCCGGAAAAACAAAGGCTTTGCAGGTGGAATACAGGGCTGCGATCTCCTCGTTCGAAAGAGCGCCCAGAAACTCGATGGTCGGCCCGGCGATGGCTCGAAGTTTCTTCTCGTCCTGGCCGGAGCCCACGATCTGAAGCGGAAGTTTGAGACGATTGAAGGCCTCGATGGCGAGGTCGACGCGCTTGTACGGGGCAAAGGCGCCCACGATCAAATACTTGGAACCTGGCCGCCGCGCAGCCCCAAAGCGGGAAATGTCGACGAAGGGATACACAACGCGAGGCTCCCGTTTATAGGCCTCATGGATCTGGCGGGCGATGTAAGTGCTGTTGGCCACAAGCTGGTTCACACGCCGATGATTGCTGACGCGGCGGTCCCAGCTTCGTAGGAAGGGGCGGCACAGATGCGCCGCAAGCCGGATGTGAAAAGGAGCCTGGCCGGGGCCGAAGTACTCGTCGAAGCGAGCCCACATATAGCGCATTGGCGCATGAACGTAACTCACGTGCACGGCATCCTTTCGTTTCCGGACGCCCTTTGCCACGCAGTGTGACGACGAAACGATGAGGTCAAAATCGTCGAGCTTCAGACTCGCCATGGCCGCCGGCATGAGCGGAAGAAGCGTCCGGTACTTCTTTTCAGCCCCCGGAATCCATCGAAACCAGCTGACATGCGTCGGGATCGCTTCCAGTCGGGCCGATGCCTTGCCGGGAATGGAAATGAGCGTGAAGAGCTCCGCCGCCGGGAACATTTCCGAAATCGCTTCCAGAACGTACTCCCCGCCCCGCATTCCGGTGAGCCAGTCGTGTGAAAGGGCGACTTTCATGACGGGCGTTAGGCGGAGCCGTCGTCGGCCGGCTTCTGCTTCGCCCGCCGCATCCATTCGCGCCATTCGCGCGTCGGATCGTCGTCCGGATCCGGCGTTTCCTGCGGTGGCCTGATCGCGTCCGGAACGTTGCGCAGGTTCACGCGGATGCGGGTCCACGTCGAGGAGCGGCCACGCATCGAGTCGACCAGCACGTCGTCGACCGCGAGATGCGCGGCGGCCTCGGGGTGCTTCGCCTTCCAGCGCTCGAGCCCCGCCAGCGCGGCGTCCTTCTTCGTCGAGTTCGCGACCACGATGAGCGGCATCTTCGCCCGCGACGCCCGGGGCGCCTTCTTGGCCTTCGCGTTCCCCTCCGCGTTCCCCTTGGCGCGCGAAGGCGCCACACGTGTCGCTTCGCCCGCCATCTTCTGAAAATGCGGCGGCCACGGCGCGTCGCCGAGTCCGGCCGCTTCGTCGCGCGCCGCGAGCTCGAGCAGCGCGTCCAGCGAGCCGGCGGCGTCATCGATCCCGTCGTTCGGGTCGCCTAACGACGACAGCCGGGTCGGCACTGTTTTCACCGTGAAGTCCGTCGGATCACAGTCGGGGATCTCTTCCCAGGTGACCGGTGTGGACACGCGAGCGTCGGGGAGCGGCCGCACCGAGTACGCCGAGCACGTGGTACGATCCTTGGCGTTCTGGTTGTAATCGAGGAACACGCCGCGCCTCTCCTCCTTCCACCACTTGGACGTCGCCAGCGCAGGTACACGGCGCTCGACTTCCCGCGAGAACGCGAGGGCTGCGCGGCGCACTTCCGTGAACGTCCATCGCTGATGGATGCGCACGTTGATGTGCATGCCCCGCGAGCCGCTGGTCTTCGCCCAGCCGCGAAGCCCCAGCTCATCGAGCAGCCCTTTCGCTTCCATCGCGACGCGGCGCACATCATCCCACACCACGCCGGGTCCTGGGTCGAGATCGATGCGCAGCTCGTCCGGGTGATCGAGGTCTCCGGTCTTCACCGCATGCGGGTGCAGCTCGATGCAGCCCAGGTTCACGATCCACGCGAGGCCGGCGGCATCATCGACGACGATCTCTTCCGCGGTTCGACCCGATGGAAACGACAGGGTCACGGTTCGCAGCCACGGTGGGCGGCCGCCAGGCGCGCGCTTCTGGTAGAACGGCTCACCCTCCGCGCCGTGCACGAACCGTTTCAGCACGACGGGCCGATCGCGTATTCCCGCGACTGCCCCACTCGCGACCGACAGGTAATACCGGACGAGATCGAGCTTCGTGAGCTTGATGTCGCGCGAAAAGTAGGGCTTGTCCGGGTGCGTGATGCGGACCTCGTGGCCAGCGATCGACAGAACTTCGCTCGGCTCCTCGTTCTTCATCGCGCGATCGGATCGATGGGACGGTTGTGGCGGAGGGAAGCGCAACGCGCATGCCTGGCAAGCTCGGCGTCGGCCGGCGGCCAGGCAAGACGTGAAAAGCCCCTCGAACCGCGGCTAACCGTGATCCGAGGGGCTTTCTTCCGCTGGCGGGATTCGACTCGTTTGGTTCGACACCGCGCTTGCACGCGGACCGGCCGACTTCCCTTACCCTTGCCGTAACGGTCCCGGCTCAGGCGCTTCCGAATTCGCTGAAGCTACAGTCGCGGCCAGCGACCCCGCGACCGGCCTGTCGTTGTCGAACATCCGACAGGCGACTCTCCGCTGGCGTCCCATCGGAGAGCATCGCGTCCGAGACTGACCGTTTCCTTCGGACGCAAACGGAAAATTCACCTCACTGGCGATGCCGTCAACCGAGAACTTTTCCCGAACCCGACAGCCTCGGGTGCAATGCGTTAGGCTCCGGTTCGCTCGAGACGGACATTTTTGCGGCGCGACGAACGCAATAGTACGACGGACGGGGCTGCCGCGTGTAAGGACGCCACCTTTCCCTGTGCTGAATCAACCTGAAATCAATCATGACCCTTCGCTTCATCCGCCGCGCGCTCGCTGGCGGAATTCTCGGCGCGCTCGGATCGGCGCCTGCTGCGCGCGCGCAGACGAGCGCGGCTCTCGGCGCCCCCGGCCCGGACTCGCTCGCGCGACTCGTCATGTCCCGGTTTTCCACGGGCACGCCGCAGGCGTTCGACAGCGTGTACGTGGATCCGCTGGGCCGGGACGTCGTGCGGACCGCGGTGCAGCAGCGGTCGATGAGACGCGCGGATCTGCAACGCGTGGCCTGGCAGAGCCCGGACCGAGCCGTGTTACTCCTTACAGGGACGGTTTACCCCTCGCGTGCGCGCCCGCAACCGCTCGACGCCGCCTCCGGAAGCGACGAGACGAATCGTGTCCGCCGATTCTCCGGCTTCTACGAAGCCACGAGAACGAATGACACCTGGTTTCTCGGTCGTCAGCTCCCACTCGATTCGCTGAACTACATTCGCGCCCAGGCCGTCCAGGCCACGATCACGCCGGGAAAGGGACTCGAGACGATCGATACGCTTACCGTCGACATCGGAAGCCCATACGGGTTCGCGGCGCGCTTCAACAACGCGGCGAGGATCGTCTCCCTGACGCTCGACAGTCGTCCCGTGAAGTACGACTTCGGTGGGGGCGTGTTCTGGTTCGCGGCGAAGGCGAAGCGGGGGGCCAGGCTCGTCGCGCACTCCATGCTCGTCGAAAGTCGCCTCGGCGGAGCGACGCCGGCGCGTGACTCGTCGCGTGCGGACTCCTCAGCGGACTCCGTGCGCGCGTTTGGCGCCTACCACAACACCGACGCGTGGTTGCCGTTCTTCAACTACGACAGCGGCAACAGCTTCGCGCACCTGACGGCGACGGTCCGCATCCCGGCGGCCTATCGCCTAACGACGAGCGTGCCGCAGACCGAGACCGTGACGGCTGGTGTGCGGACGGTCGTCGCGCGAAGCGGCCACCCGCAGTTCCTGCTCGCGCTGGCGTACGACCGCGATTGGCGCGTCGAGTCCTCGACGATCGAGACCCCGATCGGGCCCGTACGGGTCGAGACGTTCCTGCCGCCGGACTTCCGTTTCACACACGATTCGCTGGCGAAGGTGGTCGGTCGCGTATATGCGGTGCTCGCCGGCCGCTTCGGCGAGCCGCAGGCACCGACCCGCTACGTGGCGGTGGTCGCGAACCGCGCGCTCGGCCGGGGTGGGTTCTCCGTCCGGATGAACAACCTGGTCGTCGGCGGGTCGGGCGCCACCCGGCTCGATGACGCGGCGCTCGCGCCGTCGTACGTGCTCGCGCACGAGACGTCGCATGGCTGGACGATGAACGCGAGCGGTTTCGCCGCGAACATGCTGCAGGAAGGCTGGGCGACGTTCGCCGAGGGCACTGTCCTTGGCGACGTATATGGCAAGGACGTGGAGCGCGCGTTCTGGGAGCGGCAGCGCACCAGCTACATGACCGGGATGGATCGCTCCGGCTTCGCCGGTTTCGAGGGCCATCAGAGCATCCTGGGCAACCCGGACAACGGACGCATCCACTACGTCAAAGGCTCGTGGGTGTTCCGTTCGCTCGAGCACACGTTGGGCGCCGCGTTCGATCGCGGGATCCGCGAATACGTCGCGCTGCGACGGGAAGGGAAGGCCGCCGGCTATCAGGAGTTCATCGCGTCGATGTCGCGCGCAGCGGGTCGGGACATGACGCGGTTCATTCTCCCGTGGCTGGAAGGGAGGTACATCCCGGACGTGGAAGCGCGCGTCGATGGGCAGCGCGTGATCGTGACACAGAATCAGCCCGAGGTGCTGTTCGACCTGCCGCTCGATCTGTCGCTCACGACGACGACGGGCGTGGTAGCGCGGAAGGTCCACCTCACGAGTCGCGCGGACACGCTGGACGTGAGCGATGTCGGCGTGGTGAGCGACGTGCGTGTGGACCCCGACCATTACTTCCTGCTGCAGCGCCATTTCGGCCAGGTCGTACGATTCGAGCTCCCGGTCTCCGCGGCGCCGGACGCGAAGGTGGTGGAGCTCGCTGGCAACGTTGCCAGCAAGCCGGTGCCGGCGACTCGTTCGGGCGACGTGTGGGTGGTGGAGCTGCCGTTGACCGAGGGCCGCTACATCTGGCAGTGGCGCGTGGACGGTGTGGCGCCTAACGATGAGGCGATGTTCGCTGCCATGGCTGCTCCGCCGAGCGCGAGTGCGCGCGTGGGGGTCCGTGTGGTCAAGCCGGTGCAGCGGCTGGCGGAAACCTACCCGAGGTAGGGAATCGGGAATCGGGAATCGGGAATCGCGCGAGACGGGAGACGGGAGACGGGAGACGGGAGACGGAGGCCTGTCATCCTGAGTGCAGCGAAGGATCCTCATCCTCCCGGTAGAGGGCTCTATCGGGACGATGAGGATTCCTCGCCTGTCGGCTCGGGATGACAACGGGCTCGTTGGGGTAATAGCAGCAGCCGGCAGCACGCGGCAGTAGCCCGCAGCCGTCGGCTACCAGCCAGCAGCCGCATGCAGCCAGCAGCTCTCACCCCCCGCTGTCTCCCGTGTTGAGGAGCATGGATATCTTCTGCCAGATCTTCCTGGACAACCCCGCCGTCAATGATTCGATCTCGTTGACGGCGGCGAGCGTCACCGGGTCATCGAATCGCTCCACGAAGAGCGCCGCGACCTTGCTCGTCACCGACAGCATCTCGCTGCAATAATCGAGGTACCGCCCCAGCTCCACGCGCGTCATCGTGCGCACCGGCGACGATGCGGTCTGCGGTGGATTCGTGAGCAGCTGCTCCGGGTCCTTCGTCAACTGGTGCATGTCCACTACGTGGGCGATGCTCCGCAGCTGATGCAGGGCCGCGAGCGCCCGGCGGCGCTTGAGCCGAGTCTCGATGGTGAGCAGGAAAAAGATCGCGATCCCGAGGAACACGAGGTCATTGATCGCCGCCTCGACCGCCTGCAGGAACTCGGGCCAGCCGGCGAAGTTGGCTGCCAGCCGAACCTGCGACGCCGCCGTCAGCACCACCGCCAGCATGACCGCGATCGCCAGTCCGACGGTTGCGCGAATCGGCCAGTTCGGTTTCGACAGGTACGCCACGTGTGATGCAGACTCGTGCGCGATGGTGAGCAGCTCCTCGCTCACGCGCGCCAGGCTCGACGTCGGAAATCGCTCGATGATCCGGTCACGAAGCCGCTCGAGTGTTTCAATGATGCGGTCGTCGTCGAGTTGCCGGTACACGGTCGGGAATCGGGAATGGGGAATCGAGCCGCGCGGAACGCTGCGCCCGCAAGGAGCCCGCTAACCTCGGTTCACCAACAATCTCCGCCTTCGGCGCGACCGCGCCAAGCTCCGTGTTCTGCTCTCGTAGGTGCGTCGTTCGCACTCACTACATGCTCCGCGGCTGGACATCGCAATGGATGTCATCGGACCGGCGCGGCAATCACCGTCGGAGAACGACATGCTTTGAACCTGGCCACTTTATCCCTCGCCGCGGCGGGAATTGGCGTCCTCTTTGGCGTGAGCACGGTCACGGGTGTCGGGAACCTGTGGACAGCCGACACGAATCCCAAGCCCGCGCGCGGCGGACTACCCACACGTTGTTGATGCTCGCCGCCGACGCCGGCTTCGTAGCGACTGCGGCGCTCGCCCCCGAGGGCGACGAGGACAGCTTCGAGGACAGCTCCGATGACCGCAGTCGCCATGTACGGCCGCGCTTACTTCCATGGTGTCGGCGATCGAAGGAGGGGTTACAACATGGGCGCTCCGTTGGCGGGAGCGCCCATAACTGTACGCTGATGTTTCGATCGAGCCGACGACAGTCCGGCTACGCGAGCGGTGCGTTAGGCTCTTACGCCAGGATTGCTACTCAGCTCTTTGGCACATTTGGATTGTTGTTGATCTCCGAGGAGTTCAGCGGCCAACACATGGTGCTGGAGAACTGGGTCGTGGTGCCGTACATCGAGCCCGTCTCCCACGAATGAATGCCTGTGGTGACGTTGTACTGATCACGGTACCGCCGCAGGTCACCCATGCGATGACCATCGAGGTAGAAGTCACGACGGCGCTGATCACGCAGGTTGTCGATGAAGTTCGACGCGGTCGTCACCGCGGCCGCAGTGCTGCTCGGGAACGCTGTTCGGCGCGATTCGATGAACGCGACGTTTTCCGCTGTTGGCCCTTCCGCCTCGGCGATGATGTATTGTGCTTCGAGCAGCGACGCGAGCCGCATATATCCGCCAAGGGAGAAGTCGGCGCCGGTCTTCGTTGCGTCGAACGTGCTGTACGACGGCGGCGAGTTCGGCACGATCCACGATCCGCCCGTTGCCACTTCCGCCTGCGGCTGCCCTTGCGCGTTGAGCGGTACGGGCACACGCGCGTCGTCCAGGAACTGGAACCGTGTCCCCGAGACAGAGGCGCTCGTGAGGCCCGCTCCTCCGGACATACGGTCACGCAGCGGGTTGTTGAGCCGTGACGTCGCCAGGTTGTCGTTGAAATAGATGCGGAACTCGAAGTTGTTGCTCGCGATCGGCTGGACCAGACGCGCGTACTCGATCGCCTTCGCTTTGTCGCCGGCGCCGAGAAACGCGCGCGCCGCGCCGACGTACGCGAGATTGCGGAGCGAGTCTGCCCCGTTCATGACCGCGGTGCGCAGCGTGCTTGGCGGCCCGGCCGTGGCCGCCGCCTTCGCCGCCGCCGCGATCTTGATCGTCGAATCGAACCGCGCGGCCGCGAACGCGAACAGCTCAGCGGGCGTGTACGGCCTGCTGTACAGCGTGTCGCCGAACGAGAGAGGCGCGCTGCACTCGGTCTCGGCGAGCAGGATCAACGAGTATCCGGCGTACGCATACACGCGCGCGGTGCGGAGATCGTGGTTCGCCGAGTCGCCGAGGATGCGTTTGAAGCGCAACGCCGCGTCATCAGCGAGTGCACGCGAACGCTGCATCGCCGTGTACCACAAGCTGTGAGTTCCGTTCGCCGGCTGGATGTCACGCCGGTCGTACAGAATCTCCTCTGAAAACACGTGGTGGTTGCGCAGCTCGTCCGTGAATACCCCCGAGTAATACGCAACGAGAGGCCATGTCGGTTGAAGCTCGCCGACGACGCCGTTCACGACGAGGTTGAAGAACGATGTGTCATCCAGTCGCTCGGCTGGAATGGCAGCCGGGTTCTGGGCGGTCAGGAAGTCCTTGCAGCCGGCACTCGCCGCAGGAATTACGATCGCGGCCGCAAGCGCGAGGGCACGAACGCGCGGCGCTGGTCGGTTGGTCATGGCAGTCATCACCGGATCAGAAGGTCAGGTTGATCGCGAACGACATTCGCCGCGTCTGCGGCATCGGGTATGCGTCGGCGCGGATGGCGGACGACTGGTTGTTGCGCTGCTGGTTCGCGCCGTACCCGCTGACTTCAGGATCCAATCCGGT
Organism: Gemmatimonadota bacterium; assembly: GCA_046725585.1. GTDB lineage: Bacteria > Gemmatimonadota > Gemmatimonadetes > Gemmatimonadales > Gemmatimonadaceae > JAJKIV01. Next base: position 12,471 of record JBKOYV010000331.1, read on the forward strand.
GTAGTCCGTCCAGGTATAGAGGTTGTGCGCGGTGAGCGTCAGCGTGAAGGCATCGACTGATGCCCGCTGCGTGTATCGGCGAGGTACGGTGTACGACACCGAGACTTCACGCAGTTTGGTAAAGTCGGCCTTCTCGAGATAGAACGACTGCGTCCGGTAGATCGCGCGCAGTGTGTCGTTGATCGCGCCGCTGTTTAGCCGCTCGCAGTTGGCGCGCGTGAAGCACCGGTCGTACTCCTTGTGGTTGTACAGCCAGTGGCCGCCCTGATAGTCGAGGAGGGCCGAGAACCTGAGGTCTCTGAACACGGTGACAGTGTTCGAAAGTGACAGGTTCCGCGTTGGAGTGGCGGCGCCGACGTACTGCGTAGTCGTTTCGAGCGCCAGCGTATTGTTCGCGATGATGTAGTTGCCGTTGGCATCCTTGCGCGGGAACGCGATGAAGTAGGCGCCCAACGGGAACCCGACGCGATTGCGCTGCATGCCCGGGTTGTACGACGCGCCGGCGAGCGACTGATCAGTGATGAGTGTGTCGATCGTGACGAGCTTGTTCTTGTTCCACGATCCATTGAGTCGGAGATCCCACGTCACGGTGCGGAGCTGCACGGGCGTTCCCGTGACGGAGAGCTCGAGCCCGTAGTTCCGCGTCTTGCCGAGGTTCTGGAGTGGCGAGCTCGCGAAACCGGTGGAGGGCGGAAGCGCCAGTGGCGTGAGCAGGTCGCGCATCTCCTTGTTGTAGTACGTGGCCTCGATGCCAGCGCGTCCGCTGATGAAGCTCGCATCGAGTCCGGCCTCGATCTCTTCGCCCTTTTCGGGCTTGAGGTTCGGGTTGCCGAACGCCCCCGTTCGGATCGCTCCCTCGACAGTAGTGCCCTTCGCCACGCGGTCCGCACCATAGGTGCGAATGGCGGAGTACGGAGCCGGCGCGCGACCGGCCTGCCCCCACGCTGCCCGGAGGCGGAAGTTGTCCGAGTGGATGGCGCTGAAGATTCCTTTGAGCGCTGGCTCCTCAGATGCGACCCACGAGAGACCAGCCTTCGGGTAGTAGACCGCGTTGAAGTCGGAGCCGAACGATGAGTGATCGTCACCGCGAACGGCAGCGGTGATGAACAGGCGATCGTGCCACGCGATCTGTTCCTGCACGTACAGGCCGACTGAGTTGAACTCGCTGAACGAGTTGTCACCGGCGCGGCTGACCGCGGACCCAATGTTCGTCTGGTCGCCCGACGCCAGCCCGGTGCCTGTCGCGAGCAGCGTCTCGGTCTGCTGTGACGTGACCTGCGCACCAAAGGACGTCGTCAGCTGAAGCGCGTGTGTAGGCGACCAGATCCCGTTCCCGTTATAGTCCAGCGTATAGTTGAACACGCGAGGCGTGCGTTGCGCGATGAACCCGGCCGGCACGTCGATCTGGCCGGGTACCGAGAGGATCTGTGCCTCCCCCGAGCTCCAGTCCATCCCCGCGGTCACGCGGTTTCGGAACCACGAGAAGGGATTGTAGTTCGTCGTCGTCCCGATCGTTAGGCGGTCGGTGATGGTGCGGTTGTTGTACGTATTCGCGAGGCTCGGCTCTACGGATCCCCACCCATCGAGGCTCGGCCGCGTTACCAGGCGCCCGGGCAGCCCGCGCGCCGCGCTGAGCAACAGCCCGTTGAACGACTCATCTCCCAGCGGTAGACGAAGGTTGTTGTGCAGGTAGCCGACGTTGAGGGCGATGTCGACGGCGTCCACCGGGTTCAGCGTGAAGTTCGTCCGGACCGCTCGACGATTGTTCTCGCTGTTGTAGAAAACCCCCTCTTCGTGATCCGCGTCTCCAGAGACATAGTACGAGAAGCGGTCGCCACCGCCTCGGGCGGACACCGAGTAACGACGAACCTTGCCGTCGCGCATCGCCAGCGGGTCGCGCTCGAGTGGGTCATCGGAGAGCACCGTGCCAACGGCTTTGCCCTGGCAGCCAGGCCACAGGGAGACGCCGGCCGCGTCCTTCGCGTCGATGAGCGCCTGCGTGCAGGTCGTGTAGTTCGTGAGCGTCTCGACGCCCCACTCGTTCGTCCCGAGCTCCGAGCGTGCGTTCCACCGGACCTGCTGCTGGCCGCGCGTGCCCTTCTTCGTGATGATCTGGATGACGCCAGCGGCGGCGTCGGCCCCATAGAGTGTTGCCGCCGCCGGGCCCTTCAACACCTCGACCGACTCGATGTCGTTAGGGTTGATCATGTCCAGCGCGGACGTGGTGTTGCCGCTGAGATTGGACGTCCCGGCACCCGACGGGATGAAATTCGCCAGATTGTCCGTGTTGATGCGCACGCCGTCGATGAAGACGACAGGCCGGTTTGCGGTGAGCGACCCGTAGCCGCGCAGCACGATCTCTGATGCGGTACCCGGCGTTCCGGTATTTGCCTGAACGACGACGCCCGGTGCCTTCGCTGTGAGCACCTCGCTCATGTTGAGGATCGTCTGCCGATCCGTTAGCTCCGCGACATCGATCGTCGAAACAGCGTTTGCGACGGTCTTCTTTTCAGCGGCACCCGCCGTTCCGGTAATCACCAGTTGCTCGAGCTCCGTCGGTGACGGAACGAGTGTAAACTCCGCTGTCGCCTCCTGTCCTAGCTGGACGGTCACCGTGCGATCCTGCGCCGTGAATCCGATCCGTCTCGCTCGCAGAACGCGGTCACCCTGCGGGACGTTACTAATGCGGAACGTGCCGTCGCTTCGGGTCAACGCGCCGAGCGATGATCCAACCACGACGATCTGCACGTCGGCGATCGGACGCCTTGATGATGCCTCGACCACCGTGCCGCGGATGGCGCCCGTTGCCTGGGCGACTATCGAGCGGGTGGGTGCGAGACCGGTCACCGTGATGGCGACGGTCGCGAGTATTACTCGCGCTTCGCGTGGAAACATGCCTGCCCTCCTCAAGGGGATGGCCTATGCCGCGCGGCGCGCGAGCGCACGCGGGGCTGCAGGCCTGCGGTTGGAGAGGCGCCGGAGCGTGCGCTCTCGAGAGACATGCGCCCCTTCTGAGTACCGGGACGCATCCGCGCGGCATTCGCTGGAGCGTGAACGCCGGGCGCGGGCGCATATCCTACCAAACAACCTCAACCGCTGGCAAGGGTCGCCGCTCAGGTTACCTTACCGGCGAGTGCTCGCATCAACTTCCTGCGTCGGCGCACCAGCGCGTCGAGGCTGATTCCGGTGGCACACCGACCAACCCCACCCGGCGCCAGTGCGGCGGCGCTCGTCGTCGCGAACCCGAATGCCCGCCGCGTTCGACGCGGCGAATGGCGCAAGCCCGCCGAGCGCGCGCTCGGGCGCCGATACGGTATCGAGATCGTATCCGCCGGCTCTGCGCTCGAGGCGGCGGAGGTCGTGCGTACGCGCATGGCCGCCGAGCAACGGCCCGCGGTCGTCGTCGCCGCCGGCGGTGATGGGACCGTCCGGATGGTCGCCCAGGAGCTCGCGGGCACCGGCGTTCCGCTCGGCGTCATTCCATTGGGCACCGGGAATGATTTCGCGCGCGCGAACGGGATCCCCGACGACGTCGCCGGCGCGCTCGATCGCATCGTCCGTCGCAGCACGCGCGCGATCGACCTGCTGGTGGTGAACGGCAGGCCGTTCGTGACCGCTGGTGGCATCGGCATCGGCGCCCACACCGCGCTCGTGGTGCCGTGGATCAAGGCGCTCCACCCGCTCGCGAGGATAGCGACCGAATCGTTAGGCAGCGCGGCTTACCGCATCGCGGCCGGTGCGAACGTCATGCTCCGGCCCGGGCTGGCCGAGCGAGTTCGCTTGACCTGGCGAGTGCCGGGCGAGCCCGCGGACCAGACGATGGAGGTGCGCGCCCACGGCGTGTTCGTGGCGAACCAGCGGACGATGGGCGGAGGCATCTCGCTCCCGGTGCCCGCGGACAACGCGGATGGCGCGCTGGACGTCTGCGTCGTCCACGACGTCGCCCGCGTGCGACTGCTCGCCGCGCTGACTCGACTCCTGCGTGGCTCCCCGATCGCGTCGAACGTATTCTCGGCGTGGCGCGCCGTGCGCGTGACGATCGAAACGGAGCGCAACTCGGCGTTCTTCGGCTGCGGCGATCTCGTGGCGGAAGGGACCAAGTTCGACGTGCGCGTAGTCCCCGGCGCGCTGCGGGTGCTGGTTTAAGGACTTCAGCGCAGCATACCGCCGGGTTTGGAACTGATGACGGATTACCAAGCACACAGAACTTACGACTCACCACTCGTCAGGCTTGGTCGCGATGGCTGGGCGAGTCGTGAGTGGTAAGTTGTGGGTCGTTCGTAATCGGTCATCGGTGCAACGCCTCCGGATACCCAACCACTTACAATCCTTACCCGACCGAGGTTCGACCATGCGATTTCGTCGGCTCTCACTGATTGCGTCCCTCGTGCTCGCGGCCGTCGCCACGACGACCGGGCGCGCTACCGCGCAGGGTGGCAACAAGCAGGTGATCAACCCGCCCAATGCGCGACCCGGGGGCGTGCTGTCCAGCGCGGTGCGCGTCGGCGATCTCGTCTTCCTCTCAGGCGCGCTCGGTACGAAGCCCGGTGGCGGCGGCCTCGCCGACGGTGGGATCGAGGGCCAGACGCGTCAGGCGCTCGAGAACATCAAGACGTCGGCGGCGCTCGCCGGCGTCACGATGGCCGACATCGCGAAATGCACGGTGTTCCTGACGGACGTCGCAAACTTCCAGGCGATGAACGGCGTCTACCGCGAGTTCTTCCCGACCGAACCACCGGCGAGAACCACGGTGGGCGTCGCCGGCCTCGTTGTCCCGGGTGCGTTGATCGAGATCGAATGCATCGCGGCGGCGAAAAAGTAGGGAATCGGGAATAGGGAATCGGGAATAGAGGGAACCGGGAGGCGGCGCGCCGCAGGCGCGGCCGCCGGGAACCGGGAACCGAAGCTCCACGAGGCGTTACAGTTCCCGGTTCCCTGCCCGTCCCGAGCGAAGCGAGGGATCTCCCGGGCGCGCGCGAAGCGCGCCGCCGATTCCCGATTCCCGTATTCCCGATTCCCGATCAGCTCCACGGCGGCTTCACGCCATTGACCCGCGCGTACGCGATGAGCTGACCGAGATGCTCGTGAAGGTGCGTGGTGCCGAGCACCCAGGCCTTCTGCATCGTGAACGGCTGCCCGAACAGCTTTACGGAGTCGCCCAGCTTCGCGGCCGTCGTCTTCTGCATGTTCTGCTTGAGGCTCGCGAACGACTTCTCCAGGTCGGCGATCGTCTGGTCCTTGCTCGTCTTCCTGTTCTCGAACGCCTGCGCCGTCTTGTAGTCGTCGCCCTTGATGCCGGTTGCCGAATCGGCGGCGTAGCCCAGCGCCGCCGGGATCAGATAGTTGTCGCTCGCGACGTGGCGCAGGACTTCGTTGACCGACCGCACGCCCGTGCCGGGCCGCCAATCATACTTCTCGGCCGGAATCGCCTTGGCCAGGGCAACAAACTTCTTCTCCGCGTCGGCAACATCGCTCGTGAGGTCGGACATCACGCTCGCTGATTGGGCGGCGGCCGGCAGTGCGCACGCCAGAGCGAGCGCGCCGTTGAACACCATGAATCGTGGCGATAGACGCATTCTCCTCGACTCCTCGCGATATGGTTGGTCATACAGGAACCGCGCCCGAAAATACCGCCGGAGCCGAGGCGCAGGGAATGATGGTCCGACGACGCGCAAGAAAACCGGACAATCCGAAGGCCCCGCGCAGCCGTACCCTCGACGCGGCAACGGGACTTGTCCATCTTCGCCTGGCCGCACGGACGTAACCTCTGCCCGGAGCCGCGCATGCGTATCCGCTTGCCACTCGCGTTGACACTCGCGGCGTCGTCGGCCGTCGCCTGCATGAAGGAACCGCCACCGCCGGCGGATACGGCGTCGTCCGCTGCGGCCGCGGCACCAGCCCCGGACGTCTTGCCGCCAGGCGAGGCGCGGCTCGCCGTCGACGGTGGGCGCATCTGGTACCGGGTCGTCGGTTCCGGCAACGCGACCCCGGTGATTCTGCTTCACGGCGGGCCAGGGTACAGCAGCTTCTACATGCGCTCCATGGAAGCGTTGAGCGCCGACCGGCCGCTCGTGCGTTACGACCAGCTCGGCGGCGGGAAGTCGGACAAGATCACCGACACCGCGATGTTCAACATCGCGCACTTCGTCCGCGAGCTGGACTCGCTTCGCTCACACCTCAAGTACGACAAGGTGCACCTCGCTGGACATTCGTGGGGCACGATCCTCGGCCTCGAGTACTATCGCGCGCACCCCGAGCACGTCGCGAGCCTCACGCTCATGAGCCCCGCGCTCGACCTCCCGGCGTGGGAGAAGAACGCGAACCGACTGGTGAAGACGCTGTCCGACTCGGCGCAGAAAGCCGTAGCGACTCGATCGGCGGAGAAGAATTACACGGCAGCCGACTACCAGGCCGCGCTGGGCGAGTTCTACGGCAAGTACGTGTGGCGCCGTCCGGTGCAGGCGGAGCTCGACAGCCTGATGGCGACGGTCAATGAAGGCATCTACAACTACATGCAGGGCCCGAGCGAGTTCACGATCACGGGTACCCTGAAGACGTACGACGCCACAGCATTCCTGAAGAGCGTGAAGGTGCCCGTGCTGTTCACGGTGGGCGAGTTCGATGAGGCCGATCCGCCAACCGTGAAACGGCACGCGCAGATGACGCCCGGCGCGAAGTACGCCGTCATTCCTGGTGCCGCCCACCTCGTGGAGTGGGACAACCCGGATGAGACGAATCGCGTCGTTCGCGATTTTCTGAAATCGGTAGACTCCGCCAAGCCCACGCCGTAACGCCGAACCTAACGAGACCGTGACGCAGACCGCAGCCGCTCCGTTCGTCCTCACGCTGGCCGACTTCCGCAACGCCCGCGCCCGCATCGCCGAGCACATCAAGCACACCCCGCTCCTGACGTCGCGGCAGCTGAGCGAGGCGAGCGGGTACGACATCCGGCTCAAGGCGGAGATGTTCCAGCGGGTCGGGTCGTACAAGATCCGCGGGCCGCTGAACAAGTTCGCGCAGATGCCCGAGGAGGAGAAACGGCGTGGCGTCGTCTGCTCGTCGGCGGGGAATCACGCGCAGGGTGTCGCGCTGGCGGCGAAGATCCACGGGATTCGCGCCGTGGTGTGCATGGCGACGAACGCGACACCGGCCAAGGTCGCCGCCACGAAGGGCTACGGCGCCGAGGTGGTGCTGCACGGCAGCATCTGGGACGAGGCGAACGAGAAGGCGAAGGAGCTCGTTCGCACCGAGGGGCTGACGTACGTGCATCCGTTCGACGACGAGCAGCTCATCGCCGGGCAGGGCACGTTAGGCCTCGAGGTGGTGCAGGACTGGCCCGAGCTCGACGCGGTGGTCGTGCCGATCGGTGGTGGCGGGCTGATCTCGGGCGTGTCGATGGCGGTCAAGAGCCACAACCCGAACGTTCGGGTTATTGGCGTGGAGTCGTCCGACGGTCCGGCGATGAAGATGAGCGTCGAGTCCGGCCGACTGGAGACGATCGACTGCCGCACGATCATCGACGGGCTTCGCGTGCGTCGCGTGGGTGAAACGACGTTCTCGGTGGCGCAGCGCTTCGTGGACGAGATCGTCGCGCTCCCCGACCGCGACATCTTCGACGCGATGATCTGGGTGATGGAGCGGTGTAAGCTCGTGGTGGAGGGTGCCGCTGCGGCGCCCGTGGCCGCACTCCTCCACGGGCTCGTTAGGTTGCCCGTGGGCTCGCGCGTGGCCGTCGTGCTGTCCGGCGGCAACGTGAATCTCGACCAGCTCCGCGGGCTGCGTTGGAACTGATGCCCGGCGCGGGCGAGCATCAGTTGACGATAGGCTTCCCGCTCATCGACTGCTCGAGGACGAGGCCACGAGTCGCTGAAAGCGAGCGTTGCCCCGCAAGGGATGCCACGTGGGGTCTGCGCGGAGCAGGGGGACCGCCACGTCTGACGGGATCGTAAGCAGGTAGGCAAGCCGCGCGACGGCGGCATCGGCCTCGCCCACGAGCATCTCCACGTAGGCGAGGCCTTCCTGGAGATCCGGGCCGTCCATCGCGTCGCGGGACACAGGCAGAATTTGAACCGCCAGCGCGCCGGCGCGGAGGGCATCGGCCTTGCGCCCCAGCTGCGCGTAGGTGACTGCCAGCGCCATGCGGCGCCCGGCCTCCTCGGGGTCCGCCCTAACGCGTCGCTCGAAAATCGTCCGCGCGGAGTCCGCGTGCGCCCGGGCGCGCGCCGCATAGCCGTGACGGCGCGCCCAATCGGCGGTCCAAAGGTGGTATTCGGCTGTGTCGCCGCGGAACGCATCGGCCGTCAGGCTCCGCAGCACTGCGCTGTCGGCCGGGTCGGAGCCGATGAGCATGGCCGCGTAAAAACGCAACCGGTCCACGACGGTCGCCCCTTCAGGCAACGCCACCGCCTCGCGCACAACGCGGCGTGCCGTCGCGACGTCGCCTCGCCATCGAACGAACTGCACCGCCAGGTCCGCGCGTATCCCGGCCCAGCGCGGGGCGAGCGCGATCGCGCGTTCGAGGTAGCGCACCGCATCGGGGTAGGCGCGCATCACACTGTAGGTCGCCGCGAGGGTCCAGGCGGTTTCCGGCGAGCGCGCGTCGAGCTCGACCGCGCGCAGGGTACTCGCTGTCGCTTCGGCGAATCTCCCTTGTCGACACAGCACGGCCCCGCGCGCGGCCAGCAGCTCGGCCCGTCGCGCACCTCCGTGCGCTCGAGGGCGCGGAATCGACGAACCGCAGCGCATCGCTGTCGCCGACCACCGTCGCGAGGCTCGCGATGGAACGAAAGTCTGAGTTGTCCGTTCCGAGTGATGCAGTCGTCCGTCCTGAGTCATCAGTCGGGAGCATCCCAGTCTTCAGGGGACGGGCGTGAGCTGGTTGGTCACGAGCCGCCAGCGGCCGTCACGGCGCACCCACACGAAGGTGCCGCGCAGATCGGTGGCCGTCGGCTGGCCGCTGAAGGTCCCACGGAGCGTGGACAGGTTCTGCACCACGGCCATGTCGCCGTACACCCGAACGGTGATCGCACGCTCGCTGTCGATGATGGCGACGTTCGTGTTGCCTGACGCGAAATTGGCGAGGCGCTGCGCCTTCGTCACGATCGCGCCTTGCGGGTTGATGAACGTGTAGTCCTCGCTCCACATCTCCGCGAGCTCCGCGACGTCGCCCGCGAGGATCGCCTGCTTGTAGGTCTCCATCGCGGCGAGCACCGCGCGCTCCTGCGGAGACTCCTTGTCGGACGCACGGGTGAACGAAGCACCCGCGGCGACCGCACGCGACGGGGCGGTCGGAGTGGCGGGCTCGGACGGCCCGCAACCGCCTAACGGCATGGAAGAGGCGAGGGCGATCGCCGGTATAGTACGGAAGTGAGGTCGCATGGCATGATGTTGGTGAACGGTTGCAGCGACCGCACGAAGCCCACTCGAATGAGCTCCGTGCGGTCGCTAAAGAGACGCGCTATTTGAACTTGAACAGCGCGGTGTGTATGGTGCCGTCGGCGAGCGGCAGAGTGAGCTGGATGCAGGTGTTCGGCAGCCGCGTCCTCAGCGTGTTGTACCTGTAGCTGTACTGCCCCGTGGTGGCGCTGTACGACAGCGTCCCCGAGATCGGCGAGCCCGACCCGGACGCCGGCGGCGTCGTGCAGTCGTACGGCGCGACCGTCGCGCCGACGACCACCGACATGCCGCGGTTGCCGCCGAGCGAGAACGTCAGCGTCACCGTGCTCCCGGGCTTGATAGGGCCGTTCACTGACGGCGCCGCAAGCAGTCCCACGAAGCCGGTGAACGGCCACTGCACCGCGACCGTGGCCGTAACCCGCGGCGCCGCATCGTACGCGGTATTCCCCGCCTGATCGGCGGCCACCGTGCATTGTCCAATGTTCGTTAGGCTGAGCGTGCTCCCGCTCAGGGCGCAGGTGCTCGGCGTCAGCACCGTGAACGTGACCGGGCTGCCCGACGCGCCGCCCGTCGCCGAGAGGGTGAGCGGCGAGCCCATCACGCCCGCGGAAGGCAGGCTGAAGCTGATCGTCTGCGGGCGGCGCGCGACGGTGACCGTTTGCGTGCTCGGCGTGGCCGGCTCGTAGTATGTGTTTCCGTCCTGGGTCGCAGTCACAGTGCACGTGCCGGGCGCGACGAAGGCGATCGCGTTGCCGGTCGCGGTGCACACCGCGGCTGGCCCGGCCGCGATGGCCACCACGTTGCCGTTGGCCCCAACGGTGGCGTTCACGGTGTACGTGTCGCCGACGTAACCCGGAGTTGGCGCCTGGGAGGTGAACTTGATCGTCTGCGGACGGCGACCGATGGCGAACGTCTGCGTGACCTGCGCGGCCGCATTGTAGCTCGCGTTCCCGGCCTGATCGGCCGCCACGGTGCAGTCGCCGATGCCGACGAAGGTCACGTTGTTCCCATCCACCGTGCACGTTGCCGGCGTCAGTGACGAGAATGTGACCGGGTTACCCGACGCGCCACCGGCGGCGCTGACGGCGTACCCGCCGCCGTAGTACGCGGGGCTCGGCGGCGCGGAGGTGAACGTGATCGACTGGATCCCGGCGGTAACGTTCACCGTCACGGTGAGCTGTGGCGCGTCTTCATAGTCGGCGTTCCCCTCGCGGTCGGCGGTGAAGCTGCAGCTTCCCTCGGCCGTGAACGAGACAGAATGCTGATCTTCGCTGATCGCGCAGGTCTCTGGCGTGAGCGAGCTCAGTGCCACCGGGTTTCCGGACCCCACGTTAGGCACGAGAGCGAACATCCTCCCGACCACGGCCGGGTTGGGCACCGCCGGGGTGAAGGCGATCGGTTGCGTCTTCTTGAGCAGGTTGAGCGTCGCGGGAACGTTACTCAGTCCCGTTGTCCAGAGGCCCCAGCAGAGCACCGCGCCGTCGGAGCGCGAGGCGCACGCATTCAGGTAGGATGCGCTCACGCTGGTGTAGACCACGTCGGCGGGAAGAGCAGGGACGCCGAGCTGACCCCGTCCGCCCGATCCCCAGCATACCGCCGCGCCGTCGCTGCGCAACGCGCAGCTCACCATTCCCGACGCTGGGTCGGCGCGGGCCTCATTGCTTACGCTGACCTGTGTGTAGGTTACGCCGGCGGGCAGCGCCGGGACGTTCAGCGCGCCCTGCGAGTTGTCACCCCAGCACTGGACGGCGCCGTCGTCGGCGAGCACGCAGCTATGCAGATTGCCAGAGGCCACCTGAACGAATCGTCGGTCCGCCGGGGGCGCCGGGGCGTTACTCATGCTCCCGATGCCCCAGCACGCGAGCGTGCCGTCCTCGCGCAAGGCGCAGGCGTGCGTGTATCCCACCGCGACCTCTGTGAAGACTCCGGTGGGCGGGCTCAACAGGCCGTTCCTATAGTCACCCCAGCAAGTGATCGCGCCGTTGCTGAGCAGTCCGCACGCGGTCAGGGCGCCCATGCTTGCCTGGCGGAACGTGAGACCGGCTGGTGCCGGCGGCGCATTATTCTGCCCCCATCCAGCGACGCCCCAGCAGGAGATCTGCCCTGCTGTCGACACGGCGCAGGCACTCCGGCCGTGGGCGTCGAGCTGCGTGAAGACCCCGGCTGGTTGAGGCGAGCCGCCGAACCCGGGCTGGCTCCAGTATTGGACGTCGTTGCCCCAGCAGGCGATTGTTCCCTCAGTGCGCAGGGCGCAAGCATGTGACCCGCCCGACTTCACATACGCGATGGGCGTGGCTGGCCCGCTGGGGGCGAGCGCGGGATGCACGTCGCGCGGCGAGGAAGGTGCGGTAGCCCGGTCAACGTCGCGGTCGCAGCCGGCTACGACGACCGCGGTGAGCAGGACGACGGTACAGCGAAGCGAGATCAACATGACAACCTCGAGGCTGACGGTTCAGGATCGAGCGTCGCGCGATGCGACGGCGCGAGCACGCTCTATCCTGGATATCGACAATCGGGCGCCGATTGGCTCACGCGCGTTGTACGACTCCCAAACGCACGGCCCGCCGGGCGCGGATGGCAAACGCCCCGCTCGTTAGGCGGGGCGTTCCGTATATCGTGGCATCCTGAGCGAAGCTCATGCGTCATCTCGAGCCCACAGACTGACCGGCGATGCGGCGGATCAGTTGAGCGCTACTTGACGAACCGGAACTGCCAGGTACGGACGGTGCCGTCGATGAACCGCACGGAGAGCTGGCCGCACTGCGTCGCCCACGCTTTGTTCGTGGCCCACTTGTAGGTGTACTGGTTCGTCTTCTCCCGGTGGTCGAGCGTCCCGGACGTTGCTGAGCCGGATCCGGGCGCCGGCGGGGCCGCGCCGCAGGTGTAGAGCGCGATGGACGGCGAGCCTGCCGCGAAGATCCCCAGGCCGCGGTCGCCGCCTAACGTGAAGGTCAAACTGACCGTTCGCCCGGCCGTCACCTGGTTCACCGTCGGCGGCGCGGCGAGCGCGACGAAGCCCGTGAACTTGTACCGCACGGCGATGGTGGCCGTCTGGCGGCCGGCCTGGTAGATCGCGTCGCCGGCCTGGTCGGCTGCCACCGTGCACGGACCGACACTCGTCATGCGGACGGTGGTCCCGCTCAGGCTGCACGTCGCGGGCGTGAGCACGCTGAAGGTGACCGGGTTACCCGACTCGCCTCCGGTCGCCGCGACGGTGACGGTACTGTCGAGGAACGCCTCGGCCGGCAGCGGCGGGGTGAACGTAATGGTTTGAGGGCGACGCAAGATGGTGACGGTCTGCGTCACCGGCTTGGCCGGCTCGTAGTCCGCGTTCCCGGCCTGCTTGGCGGTCACGGTGCACGTACCAACGCTGCGCCAGACGACGATCCCGGGGGTCAGCTCCATGCAGTTATTGGACGCCTCGAAGGTGATGTCCACCGGGTTCCCGGACCCTCCGCCGGTGGCGGTCGGCTGATACACGTTGTTGATGTACGCCGGGTTCGGGTTGGATGTGAAGGTGATCGCCTGCGTGCGCTTGTTCAGGTTGAGCGTCGAGGGCACCAATGCCTGTCCCACGCCATTGAATCCCCAGCATTGCACCACGCCGTCAGTACGCGAGACGCATGTGTGAAGGCTGCCCGCGCTCACGCCCGTGTACCCCGCGCCGGCCGGGGGAGTAGCTGCGGGGCCGAGCTGGAAGAAATTGTTGCTCCCCCAGCACACGGCCATCCCGTCGCTCCGGAGCGCGCAACTGTGGAAGCCTAACGCTTGGTCGGCGGGCCAGTTCGTGCTCACGTCGACCTTCGTGTAGCGTACCCCGGTCGGCAGAGTGGGAACATTGAGCTGCCCGAACTGGTTGGCGCCCCAACATTTGATCGCGCCGTCGTCGAGGACCGCGCAGCTGTGCGCGATGCCGGCGGCCACCTGGGTGAAGCGCCGGCTCGACGGCGCAACCGGGACGGTGCTCAGCTGCTGGAAATCGTCCGTGCCCCAGCACGCCAGGGCGCCAGTGTCGCGCACGGCACAGGCGTGGCTGTACCCTACGGCGACGCTGGTGTAGCTGCCAGACGGAGGAGTCGTTACCCCTTTTCCGCTGTAGCCCCAGCACGCAAGGGACGCATTGCTGCGAAGCGCGCACGCGGTGAAGGTACCCATGCTCACCTGGAGATACGTGACACCGGCAGGCGCAGCGGGTGGGCTCGTCCCACCGTAGTCGTTCCGTCCCCAACACGCGACTCCGCCTGCAGACGTGATGGCGCACGCAGCGACGTCGCCGGCGTCGATCTGCGTATAGATCCCGGGTGGCGGCGACGTCTGGCCGTGGGGTTCATAGCCCCAGCAGGCGATGGTGCCTTCCGCGCGGAGGGCGCAGCTGAACGGCCCGCCAGCGCTCACCTGCGGGGCGGCGGTGGTGGCGACCGCCAGGGGTGAGGCGCCGTCCGGCACGCGCACGGCGGACGGTGCGGTCGCGGAGTCGATGTCGCGGTCGCAGCCAGATACGACGACCGCGGTGAGCAGGACGACGGTACAGCGAAGCGAGATCGACATAACAACCTCGAGATTGTCGGTGGAGGGAGGCGACGCGCCGGCGTTGCGGCCACGAGCACCATCCATCCTGGGTATCGACAATCAGCCGCCGATCGGCTCACGCCCGATGCACCGGGCACCGCACATGCACGGGCCCGCCGACCACGCATAGCAAACGCCGCGCTCGTTAGGCGGGGCGTTCTGTGATCCTGTCACCCTGAGGCGTCAGCCGAAGGATCCTCATCGTCCCGACAGAGGGCCTCTACCGGGAGGATGATGATCCTTCGGCTGACGCCTCAGGATGACAACGCTTCGCTCAGGATGACACAGCCTCGCGCGTCACTGAGCCGCGCCGACCAACCGCTGGAAGCGCGGGTTCGCTCGCAGCGGATCCCACATCGGGTCCACGCGGAGCTGTGCGACCGACATGTCCGACGGGATCGAGAGCAGGTACGCGATCCGCCGTACCGCGGCATCGGTCTCGCCGACGAGCATCTCGACGTAGGCGAAGTCTTCCTGAATATCCGGCGCGTCCACCGCGTCGCGGGCCACAGGCAGGATCTCGACCGCGCGCGCGCCTTCGCGCAGGGCGTCGGCCCTGCGGCCCAGAAGTGCGTAGGCGACCGCCAGCAGCATCCGGCGCCCGGCCTCGCCGGGATCTGCGGCCACCTGCCGCGCGAGTATCATCCGCGCCGAGTCGGCGTACGCGCGCGAGCGCGCTGGCTCGCCGTGTCGACGCGCCCAGTCGGCGGTCAGCACCAAGAACTGGCCGGAGTCACCGCGAAACATGTCGACCGTCGCGTTCCGCACCACCGCGCTGTCTCGCGCGCTGAACCCGACGTACAGGGGCGCCTCGAAGCGCAGCCGGTCGAGGATCTTCCCGGCGTCCGGTAGCGCCATCCCCTCCCGCATCGCACGCCGCGCGGCGGTCACGTCGCCGCGCCACGCGACGAGGGCCATCGCGACGTCGGCATAGAGCCCCGGCCAGCGTGGGTTGAGCGCCAGCGCACGTTCGAAGTAGCGCACCGCGTCCGGGTACGCGCGCGACAAGTGATACGTCATGCCGAGGGTCCAGGCCGTCTCCGGTGAGCGCGGGTCCAGCTCGGTGGCGCGCACCAAGTCGGCCGCCGCCTCGGCGAATCGCCCCTGTCGCCGGAGCACCGCCGCGCGCGCGACGAGGAGCTCACCTCGTCCTGGCTGCCGCTCGAGCCCCGCCGCGAACTCGCGAAGCGCCCGCTCGTAGTCACGCCGCGCCCGATAGTAGTAGTAGCCTAACGCGAGGTGCGCTTCGGGCAGGTCGGGGTCGAGGCGCACCGCCGTCTCCGCCGCGTCGCGCATGAGTGCCAGACGCTTCGCCGTGCGATCCGCGTTCTGCCAATAGAGGTTGCCGTGCGTCTCCGCGAGCCGCGCGAACGCGAGCGCGAACCTTGGGTCGAGAGAGACGGCCCGCTCGTACATGGTGACCGCGTTCGTCGATGCCTTGAACTCGTCCTCCCACGTAGTGCGGAGCGCCTCCCCACGCAGGAAGTAAGAGTACGCCTCGAAACTGGTCGTCGGGCGGGCTGAAATGGTCCGCCGTTCGCGCTCTCCGAGCGCGACTTCCAGCGCCTCGGCGACCTTCTCACCGATCGCGCCCTCCACGGCGAAGAGGTCGCCCGTCGTGGCGTTGTACCGGTCCGCCCACACCGCGCTCCCGTCCCGTGCGCGCACCAACTCGACGGTCACGCGCACGCGGCGCGCGGCCGCGCCGGCCTGGTCCCACCGCGCGTGCCCGTCGAGCAGGTAGTCGGCACCGAGCTCCCGGCCAATCTGGACCCGCGACTTCGTGGTGTTGCGGTACTCGCGCGTGCTGGCCGGCGAGATCACGCGCACGCCCGCCACGTTCGTCAGGCGACTTGTCAGCTCGTCGCTCACGCCCTGGACGAAGTAGGCGTCCTCGGCTGGGCCGACGTTCTCGAACGGCAGCACGGCGAGCGTCGGGCCCGTCGCGGGCGCCGCGACCCCACCGGGCTGACCGGCGTTAGGCGCGCCGGCCGGAAGCGAGGCGGTTGTCGGATCCGAGGTCGATGCCCGCCGAAGCGCCACGACGCCGGCCACCACGCCAGCCGTGGTGGCCACCGCGGCGGCCGCCACAATCCATCGCCGGGGCCAGGCCAGTGGCGTCGGGATGACCTGCGCTCCGCTATAGGCGCTCAGCGACGCGGGGGCCGCGGCCGCGCCTAACGCCTCGGCGAACGCGGTCGTGCTCTGGAACCGGGCGTCGACGTCGTGGGCCAGCGCCCGGGCCACCACGGCGTCCACCGCGGGCGACAGCTCCGCGCAGTGTGCGCTCGGCGCCGGCGGTGGCTCGGCCTCGGGATCCGCAATCCCGTAGACCCCCGCGCTGCCGAACGGCAGTTGCCCGGTGAGCATCTCGAACGCCATGCAGCCGAGGCTGTAGACATCACTCCGGGCGTCCACGTCCACGGCGCGGGCCTGCTCCAGGCTCATGTACGCCGGCGTGCCGATCGCCAGACCGGCCACGGTGATCGGAGACGTGGGGTCGTGCGCGCTCTCCGTTTGCTCGGCGCGTTCCCACTCGCCACGGGCGAGCGCGATCGCCTTGGCGACACCGAAGTCGACGACGACGACGTGGCCGCCTTCGGTCAGCACGTTGGCCGGCTTGACGTCGCGGTGCACCACGCCGTTGGCATGCGCGTACGCCAGCGCGTCGGCCACCTCGCGCACGATCGCCACGACGTCGGCGAGCTCGAGCCGCCCCTCACGCTCGAGACGGCCCTGCAACGACTCGCCGGCGATGAACGGCATCGTGTAGTACACGAGCCCGTCGGCCGACTCGCCGGCGGTGAGCAGCGGGACGATGTGCGGGTGACGGAGCGCGGCGGCGAGGCGGGTCTCGCGGTGGAAGCGCTCGATGCTCAAGGCCGCGCCGAGCTCGGGGGGAAGCACCTTCACCACCACCTGCCGGCCGAGCTTGACCTCCTCGGCGACGAACACGCGGCTCATGCCGCCGCCAGTAAGCTCGCGCTCGACCCGGAAGGCGGTGCCTAACGCGGCCTGCAGCTGGGCGGGAAGGTCCGGCGCGTTCGCCGCCGGGGCCCTGGCGGCCGGCGCCTCGAGGAACTGGGCGTCGCCCTCGTGGGCCTGCAGCAGCGACTCGACCTCCCGCTGAAGCTCCGAGTCGCCGTTGCACGCCTGGACGATGAACGCTGACCGCTCGCCCGGTGGCAGCTCAACCGCGGCTCCGAAGAGGTCCATCATCGCGCCCCACCGCCCGGCGCTGACCGGCCCGTCCAGGCGCCGCACGCCCTGTTCCCCGTTAGGCGCTCGGAAGCTCCCGGAGCCACGCGCGGACCGCGACACGAGCGCGTCGAGGGCCGCACGGTCGCCGCGGCTCCATGCGGCGAGCAGCTCGGTGACGGACCGGGACGTGTCGGACGGCACCGTCGGAAGCACCTCGGGAGTTCGACGGCCGCACCTTCGCGGTGGGACACGTGCATCGCGCGCGCGGCGGGGGCGCGACGGGCTCACGGCGGCGTGAGCCGATCGCCGGCCGAATGTCGATTCCAAGATAGGAGGCGTCCACTTACCCACAACCCCTACTCGTGCAACGAATCTCGAGACAATCATGCCGGCCGTTTCGCCGCGGTCAGCGGGAGGGAGCGGGCCACGGAACCGCGCCCTTCGCGTTCACGAGGTAGCACCAGGGGTCGTTAGGCGAGCCCGTTCCAGCACACCCTGGTTCACCCGCGATACGAAAGGCCGGCGCTCGACGCGCCGGCCTTTTCGATTGGAGGTGCAGCGTGTA
>JBKOYV010000263.1:0-7217 GCA_046725585.1 Gemmatimonadota bacterium
TGACGATCTACGCGGTCGCGAATGCGGTCGAGAACCCGGGGTATGCGGTCATTAGAGCCGAGGAGGTGCTCCTTTCGCTCGAGCCCCAATCGGCATCGTCGGCGCGGAACCACTTCCGTGGCCGCATTGCGGAGATTTCGACGCTCGGTGCCCTCACGCGTGTCTCGATCGACGTGGAGGGTGCCGTGCTCGTCGCCGCGCTGACGACGCGCTCGGCGCAGGAGCTCGCGTTGGCGGTCGGCGTCGAAGCCTATGCATCATTCAAAGCGATGGCGGTCCATCTCTGCTGATGCCCGTTGCGGCAGGCTTGTTGCGATCCCATCCATATGGACATGACGTTATCTTCCAACCCTCCTGGTCGGGAAGCGATGGAGTCGTACGAACCGGTGAAGCATGAAGTGGAAGGCGCGGCTGACTCGCGACTTCAGCCACGATTGGACGGTAGGCGCCCGGACGGTGACCCGGACGCCTTTCTTGCGCGCGGCCGCGCGCGATGGCTTCGCCGGTGCCTCGACGCACTCGGCGAACGGCCGACTCACATGGTCGCCCTGGGCCGGGATCGCGGGTCCACCAACTCGCAATTCTTCGGCAACCTGCACATCAAGTCGCTCGTCACGATCGACGTCGCGCGCGAACGCTCACACGCCGGTGTGCTGCGATCGGCCGATGGCAAGGCGACGCTGGTCCACGTGTCCGACTACCGCGCGTCGGAATCGGCGGACCTCGCGTTCACGCATGGTGTGTTCGATCACATGCCCGAACGTGAGCGCGCGGCGGCGGCGGTCCTGGTCTACCGGTCGCTCGCGTCGGGCGGGCTGTTCTCGGTATGGCAGACGAATCCCTGGTCGCCGAGCGTGGCCTGGAACGCGCGGGCTGCCACTGGCGATGGGTCGAGGGCCGTGAGTGCGCGCGAGACGCGCCGTCTTTTGCGCGGCGTGGGCTTCGACATCGTTCACACCACGTCGCCGTTTTTCTTTCCGCAGTCGCTGAGCTGGTGCGAGCCGCTGGAGCCACTGCTGGCGCCGATTCAGCTGGGTGGGGAATACATGGTGCTCGCGAGAAGGCCTTAGGGGGACCCACGGGGCCGCGCTGACGCGCGGCGTTGTCGATTCCGACGTGACGGAAGGCGTCGCGCCCGCGTCCAGTTACCGTGAGCGACACCAGCCGCCAACCGGTCATCCTCCTCCTCATCGTGTGGGTAGTATCGGCCGCACTCCTGGTCGGACACATGGACCGGGGGTGGGTTTCACACGACGAAGGTTTGATCGGTCAGACGGCCGAGCGAGTCCTCGCCGGCGAGCTGCCGCATCGCGACTTCGACGACGTATACACCGGCGGCCTTGCGTACGTGAACGCCGGCGCGATGCGGGCGTTCGGCGTGAACGTCAGGTCCCCGCGCATTGTGCTCGTCGCGGCGTTCCTGTTGTGCGTGCCGGCGCTGTTCTATGCCGCGACGCGCTTCGGGTCGCCCGTCGCGGCGGCTCTCACGACGCTCGCGGCCGTGGCGTGGAGCGTTCCGAACTACATCGCGTCGCTCCCGTCGTGGTACAACCTGATGTTCGCGACGTTAGGCGCGGCTGCGCTCCTGCGCTTCGTCGAAGTCGGCCACCGGCGGTGGCTGTTCATCGCGGGGGTCTGCGGCGGCCTCTCGTTCCTCATGAAGCTCGTCGGTCTGTACTACGTAGCCGCCGGGCTGCTCTTTCTCGTGTTCCGCGAGCAGGAAGCCGACAGCACGTCACCTGTCGCGGACGAGACCATCGGTCGAGAGAGCACGCGCGCCGTCCTCTATCCGGCGTTCGTGGTGACCGGGCTCCTGCTGTTCGTGGCGGCGCTCGCCCGGCTCGTCCACGGTGCGGGCGGCGCCGACTACATCATGCATTTCGTCGTGCCGGGCGCGGCAATCGCCGGCGCGGTCGTCTATAACGAGCGCGCGGTCAACGGCCGGAGAGGACCGTCGGTATCCCGGTTCGCAACGCTCGCCCGATTGGCTGCCCCGTTTCTCGCCGGGGTGGTGATTCCAATCGCGTTGTTTCTCGTGCCGTACGCCGCGTCAGGCGCGCTGGGCGACTTCGCGCGTGGAGTATTCATCGCTCCCGCGAGGCGCCTGACGTACGCCACGATGACGCCGGTGTCGTGGACGCAGGGGGCGTGGACGCTCGTCGTGGTCGCGCTCGTATACCTGGCAAAGCGGCTACAGGTGCCGACGTCGGTCCGTCTCGCCGTGCTTCTTGCGATCGGCGGGGCGTACATGGTCGTCATCGCCGCCGTGTCGTCACCCACCTACCGCGCCGTGTTCCGTGCGGCTGCCCTGCTGCCGGTCGCGACGGTTGTCACGGCTGCGGTGTTCATCGGTCGGGCAGGGACCGTATCGTCCACTCGGCGCCAGCAGCTCATGATCGTCGCCGCCGGGCTGGCGACCTTTTCGCTCATTCAGTTCCCGTTCGCCGCGCCGATCTACTTCTGCTACGCCACACCGCTCCTGGCTCTCGTCGCGCTCGCGGTCGTGCGTGAGGTCGAGCTGCCTTCGCTCGCCGTGCCGGCGGCGCTGGCGGCGACGTTCATCGCGTTCGCGATCGTCCGCATGTACCCCGGCTATCTCTACAACATCGGGATCGGCTACGCGCGATATCAGCCACTGGCTCCGCTCCCCTCGCCGCGTGGCGGTGACGTGCGAATCCTGGCTCACATCTCCGACGAGTATTCGCAGCTGGTGGACGTCGTCCGCCGCCATGCAGGCGCCAATGCGCGCTACATCTACGCCGCTCCGGACTGCCCCGAGGTCTACTTCCTGACGGGCCTCAAGAATCCAACGCGCACGATGTACGACTTTTTCGACGATCAGCAGGCGCGGACGCCGCGCCTCCTCGCCTCGCTTCGCGACCACGATGTGAAGGTCGTCGCCATCAACCGGGCACCCGAGTTTTCGCGGAAGGTCGATGGCGACCTGCGTGTGGCGCTCGAGCACGAGTACCCGAGCTCTGTCGGGATCGGAATATTCGAAGTGCGGTGGCGCGAATGAACGCACTGGTCGAACGGCTTCTCGAGCAGCCGATCGTCTACCGCTGGTGGATGGCGCCATTCGCCGAGCAGAAGCTGCAACCGGTGAAGGCGAATGGCGGCGTCTACGGCGTGCGTCGGATCCTCGACGTCGGGTGCGGCCCCGGCACCAACGCCGGCCATTTCGCGCACACCGACTACCTCGGCATCGATATCAATCCGCAGTACATCGAGAGCGCGCGGCAGCGGCATCCCGGCAAGTTCCTCGTCGCGGACGTGACGACATTCGAGGCGGAGCCTGACGAGCGGTTCGATTCGATCCTCGTCAACAGCCTGCTCCATCACATCCCGACGCCCGAGGTCGACCGGTTGCTGGGACACCTCGCCACGCTGCTCACCGACGACGGCGCCATTCACATCATCGAGCTCGTGCTGCCCCCGCGCCTCTCGGCGCCGTGGGCGCTCGCCAAGCTGGATCGGGGCGACTACCCGCGTCCGTTCGAGACCTGGCAGCGGATCTTCTCGTCTCACTTCGAGCCGGTCGTCTGTACCCCGCACCCCATCAAAGCCCTCGGCCTATCGCTATGGGACATGATCTATTTCAAAGGCCGTCGACGCCCGAGCGGCGCGACGCGCCACGCGTCTCGGTAGCGATCCCGCTCTACAACGAGGAGCGAGGGGTCGATGAGCTGATCCAACGCGTCGGCAACGTCCTGTCGGCGCTGCCGGGCGGTCCGCACGAGATGGTGGTGGTCGACGACGGCAGTCGCGATCGGACGTTTCTGCGGCTGGAATTCGCGGCCGCGCGCGACCCACGCCTCGTCGTCGTCGGTCTGTCGCGAAACTTCGGGCACCAGGCGGCTCTGACGGCGGCGCTCGATTTCGTGTCGGGCGACGTGGTCGTGGTGATGGACGGCGACCTGCAGGACGCGCCCGAGGCCATCCCGGAGATGCTCGCGCGGTACAAGGAGGGCTACGACGTCGTGTACGTCAAACGGGTGCAGCGGAAGGAAGGTCTGGCGCTGCGCCTGTGCTACTGGCTGTTCTATCGTCTCGCGGCGCGCATGTCGAGCATCGAGCTGCCGCTCGACGCCGGCGACTTCGGCCTCATGTCGTATCGCGTGGTCGAACAGCTGCGCGGCATGAGGGAGCAGCACCGGTACCTTCGCGGCCTTCGCTCGTGGGTCGGGTTCCGGCAGATCGGCATCGAAGTCGAGCGCGCGGCCCGCGCGCACGGTGAGACGAAGTACAGTGCGTTGAAGCTGCTCAAGCTCGCGTCGGACGGCCTGTTCGCCTTTTCGGCCGTGCCGCTTCGCATGGCGGCGGTCGTCGGTGCGCTGGCCATGGCCGCGTCGTCGGCGTTCGCGCTGTACTCGATCGTGGCGAAGTTCCTGTTCTCGACGACCCCGCGCGGGTTCACGGCGCTCATCGTCGTCGCCACGTTTCTGGCCGGCGTCCAGCTCTTCTTCCTCGGCGTGATCGGCGAGTACGTCGGACGGATCTACGAGGAGTCGAAGGGGAGGCCGTTGTACGTCGTCGGCAACATTGTACGGCGCCACTCGGCGCTGAGTGCAGGATCGGTCTCTTCGAGACGGGCAATCGAGGCCGAGTCGGAAACCGAGCTCGCGACGCTCTAGCCGCGGCGAGCCGCGCGACCGTGCGGCCTCTACCACGCCCTGGCAGCTTAAGAAACTCTCACGGAGTGCTCACGAGCCCGTCACGGGCGGTGGCGAGGCTCGGCGTTCTCGTTAGGCGCGCCGGCAGACCGGAATTGACCCCCCAGCCAGCCCAGGTGATCAAGATCACACCGCGGGCGCTGTTCGCCACACAACACATAGGCAGATTACTGCGGGCTCGATTATCGCGCGCAATCGCGCGAGCCATGGAACTGGGTTGTGACGAGAGGTCCCTGTGCGTAGGGATGGCACTGTTTTCGGAATCACGCTGACCGTGCTTGCGGTAGTTCTGACGGTCGGCGCAATCTGGTTCGGCCTTACCCGGTAGCCCGTCGCCTAACGCAGCGCCCGCTGCTTCAGTCCGGGTCGACTCGATCGCAAGCTTCGCGATCGCCGACGAGGCGGATCCGTACGAGGTGCCCGCGGAAAAGGGAAGCGGGAGACGGGAGACGGGAGACGTGAAGCGGGTAGAAAGCGAGAACCCTCGGGAGGCCTCTCTACGCGAGATGAGCATCCCGAGCGTTTTTTTTGTCTCCCGTCTCCCGTCCCGCTTCCCGGTCCCTTGATTGTCTCAACATTTGAGGCTATGCTGCGGCATGACGTCTCGCGAGCTCGAGCTCCTTCAGGGCACCCTCGACGTGCTCGTGCTGCGCGCGCTGTCGTGGGGACCCAAGCACGGCTACGCCGTCGCTCGGTTCATCCGCGAAGGATCCAGGGAGGCCTTCAAGGTCCTCGATGGTGCGCTCTACACGTCACTCCACCGCATGGAAGAACGCGGCTGGGTGGAATCGGAGTGGGGCACGTCGGACAAAGGCAAACGCGCCAAGTTCTACCGCATCACCCAGGCCGGCCGCCGAGCCCTGAAAGCCGAGACGGAGAGCTGGAACCAGTATGTGGCGGCGGTGGCGGGTATCATGGCGAGTTGATCGGGAATCGGGAATCGGGAATCGGGAATCGGGAAGCGGGAGACGGGAGACGGGAGACTGGACTAACGACGGACGACTCACGACTGACAACCAGCTGTCCCGGTCGGGCTCGTTGGGGCTAATGGCAGCAGCCAGAAGCAAGCGGCAGGAGCCCGCAGCCGTCGGCTACCAGCCCGCAGCTGCATGCAGCCCGCAGCTGCGTGCAGCCAGCAGCGGCGACCAGCCAGCATCCTAACACGCTATGTCTCCTCCGAGTTGGCGGCGTTACCTGGCGTTCTGGAAACCCGACATTCGCCGCGATGTCGACGATGAGCTCCGCTTCCACCTCGAGGAGCGGACAGCTGACCTCGTCGCCTCCGGCCTAACGCCTGCCGACGCACGCCGCCAGGCCGGCGCCGAGTTCGGTGACATCGACCAGGTCAGCGCCGGCCTCCGTGACATCGACCAGCGCATCCTCACCAACCGTGCGCGCACGGAATGGAGAAGCGCCATGAAGGACGAGATCCGCCTCGCGCTCCGCCGGCTCGCCCGGCAGCCCGCGTTCACGATCCCCGCCATTCTCACCCTCGCGTTAGGCATCGGCGCCACCACGGCAATCTTCACCGTGCTCGACGCGGTCGTCCTGCGGCCGCTGCCATACCGGAACGCCGACCGCGTCGTCTACATCGACTCGCCCATGCCGGGCATGGGCAAGGACACGCGCTGGTGGCTCGGCCGCCACGAGATGTTCTACTTCAAGCAGAACGCGCGCGCGCTGGAGGACCTCGGACTGTACCAGCGCGGTGAGGTGACCATCCTTGGCGACGGCGGCGGCGCCGCCGAGCGTGTGAAGTCCGCGAACGTGAGCTGGACCCTGCTCGACGTCCTCGGGTTCAGGCCCTACGCGGGCCGACTCCTCATGCCGGACGACAATCTCGCCCAGGAGCCGCGGGTCGTCGTGCTCGGCTACGAGTTCTGGCTGAGGCGCTTCGGCGGCGACCGAGCGATCGTCGGCAAGGCGATCCCGGTCGAGGGCTTTCCTCTCGAGGTCGTGGGTGTCCTGCAACCGAACGCTGGCCTGCCTGACGAGCGTGTCGACATCTGGGTGCCGGCGTACATCGACACCGGCATGCCCGCGCGGAACAATCACACCTGGAGCGGGATCGGGCGCCTGCGCCCGGGATACACGGCGGCTGATCTCGAGCGAGAGCTCGCCCCACTCGTGAGGCGATTTCCGGAGATCTTCCCCACCGCCTACTCCGAGAAGTTCATGAGGAACACCGGCTTCAGTGCGGCGGTGAGGCCGCTCGCACGCTGGGTGGTAGGCGACGTCGTCACGCGCGCGCTGTGGATCCTGCTTGGCTCCGTCGGGCTTCTGTTCCTCGTCGCCGCGGCGAACGTCGCGAACCTGTTCCTTGTGCGCCTCGACGCCCGGCGTCGCGAGCTCGCGATGCGTCTCGCGCTCGGGGCGGGTCGATCGCACATCGCAGCGCACTTCCTGGCTGAAGGACTTGTCCTCGCCCTGACGGCCGCGGCGTTAGGCGTCGTGCTCTCGTACGCGGGCCTGCACCTGCTGGTAGCCGGAGCCCCCGATGGCATCCCGCGCCTGAGGGAGGTGCACCTCGACTGGCGGAGCGTC
>JBKOYV010000143.1:0-18679 GCA_046725585.1 Gemmatimonadota bacterium
TTCACGCTCGTCGTCATGGCTGGCCTGTTTTCTCTCGAGGAGCTCGCGTACGGTTCGCTCGAGCAAATACCGATTCAGGCCCTCGACCTCGCGTGGCCACTGAGCCACACGTTCATGCTCGTGACGGGCGGGCTGGCGATCGGTGCCGGTGTGTGGCGGGGCTGGCGTCGGATCGCGCCGTTCTTGCCGGGCCTCAAGATCCCGATGCTGTTCGCGCTCATGGCACTCGGCGCCGGTAACGGTCGCGGAATGGCCGGCTACATCCAGGCAGACTTCGCGTCGCTCGCGTTCCTGCTGCTGGGCTACGCCGTTTTCACATCATCAGATCCCCGCCATTGATGTCGACCGTGGCGCCGGTCCGACATCGAGAACCGCGACCCCGTCAGGTCGGAAGCAGTCCGGCGGCGGCAAGGACACGGCGGACCTCCGGCACGAGCGCCAACGGATCCGCCTCCGGCTCAATCGAGATCGACACGTGCCCGCCCGGCACCGGGTGCACGAGCTGGAAGAACCGGCCGTAACGAATGAGCACGAACTCCAGTCCCCCGCAGTCGATGTCGCCTCGCTGCTCGGTGAGCGTGAGCACCGTCGGGTTTACGAGCAACTCTTCATAGCGATCCGACTCGGCCGAGCTGGGAACGCGCAGGTTCGGACGCTCGGTCATGGTCAGCACGCCGTGCCGGTATACGGCGACGTACCGCACGGCCTGAGAAAGGTGAAAGAGGGATTCGGACACCGGGCTCACGCACGGGAGTATGGCGAATTTGCGCCGCGTGCGCTTCCTCGTCGTCTCCGTGATGGGCTGACGGTCAGAGATCCGCCGCGATCCGACGAAGCGCCTCATCGAGCGTGATCTGCCCGTCGAGCCAGGGCTGCCAGTGACGCTGGAGGAGCGGGCGCATCGCGCCGAGGTCCTGCGCCCGCTGCCAGAGCCCGACCGCCTCGGCGTAGGGCACGTGCCCGGGGAACAGGCGCCGAGACACCTCGCCGGCCGTGTAGAAGATGAACGGGTGCGTCGGGTTCCGGAGCATGCGCTTGCCCTGCTCGCGGGCCGCTGAGCGATATCGCTCGAACAAGGGCCGATCCATCGTGTGCAGGACTTCGTGGAACAGGGTCTCGAACGCGGCGGTCCTCTGATTGTCAGCGTTGAGACTCGAGATCGTGACGTGACTGGGACCCTCCGTGGTATACGCGCCGGCCCAGTTTGCGTAGGCGGTAACGTCCACGGGCACCGGCTCGTTAGGCCAGGTCACGCCGAACGCGCGGGCTTCCCAGGCGGCGGCGGAGTCTCCGTGCTGGACGAGCAGCGGCTGCACCGCCGCCATCCACCGCCGGTTCGCCGCGTCGTGTCTCGGCCACCATAGCCTGCGGTACACGGGCGCCGCGCGATCGAGCGCTCGAGCGAGGTCGGTGTCGAGCCTCGTCGCACCTAACGACTCACCGGTCAGCCTCGAGAGTGCAACGTTCACGACGACCAGCGCCGAGTCGAACAGGATGTCGCGTTCGGCGACCGCGCGACCGTAGTGCGCGACCGCTTCCTCCCAGTCGGCTCGCAGAGACTCGGGCAGCGCGCCGAAGCCGACCGTGTCGACCAGCGCGTTGGTCACAGCCGGTCGGGTCGCGTCGAATCCACGTCGCGCACGTGCGCTGACGTAGAGGAAGTGATGCAGGTTGACCCAGAAGTTGCTCTGCATGGCGAACAGCTTCACGCCGGCAGGCCGGGTGACCGGCTGCGGCAGGGGTGACCACGCGGTTACACAGCAAAAAAGCGCCACGAGCACGGGCGTCACCACATGAACCCTCGCATTGGTATGCTCGTGTTGGACACAGAATCTCGCGGGACCGGCCATCTGACCCTTCATCTGACCCCGCGGCAGCGTGTGTGCGACGTTACTTGGCGCAGAGCGCCGAACCAGCGTTCAGTCGCTGGCCGCGCCGGACTAGGTGCCGCGGGTACCCCACGCGCGCACCGTGTCGCCGATCGAATCGAGGATGTCGAGGACGGCGTCGATTGCCTGCGCGACCGCGCGTGGCAGGTCGCTCCGCCTCGGTCTGGCCCAACCGCGCTCGGAACGTGGCGGGCGCGGCTCCGGCCCAGATGTGGCCGAGCCGACCGCGGTCGGCGGCTCACGCGGTGGTGGGATGAGCTCGCCTTTCGCTTCGGTGGATGGGAAAAGCTCCTCCCAATCCTCGTCCGCGGGGTCCCAGCTGTCAGGCTTGTACTCGTCGCTCATTGGTTCCTCGCGCCGAATGAGACGTCACCTCGACACTCTGCTGGAGGGACCGCGCGGAGTCAACGGGCTCATAGCTCAGAGTCTCATTCGGCTGCTCGGCTGCGCCATGTTCACATCATCAAATCGCCACCGTTGATGTCGAGCGTAGCGCCGGTGATGTAGCCGGCGGCCTCGGACGCAACGAAGCAGATCAGGTCCGCGACCTCCACCGGCTTGCCGAGCCTCGGCACCGGATACCCCGCGGCGAGCTGGGCGAGCCGCTCGGGCGTCGCATTCTGGCGTGCGAGCTCGGTGTCGATCATGCCGGGACAGATCGCATTCACCGTGATGCCGAAGCTCCCCAGCTCCTTCGCCGTGCCTCTCGTTAGGCCGAGGAGCCCGGCTTTCGACGCGGTGTAGTGGGCGCCGGCGAGAGTGCTCACCATCCGTCCGGCCTTGGACGAAATGTTGACGATCCGGCCGTACTGCTGTGCCTTCATCAGCGGCGCCACGGCTTGCGTGAGGAGGAACGGCACGGTCAGGTTCACCTCGAGCGTCTCGCGCCATTCGGCCGGTGGGATGTCGAGGATCCGTGTCGAGTACGCGACGGCGGCGTTGTTCACGAGCACGTCCACTCGTCCAAACTCGTCGACGGTTCGCCGCACGATCTCGTCTGGCATACCGTCGCTCGTTAGGTCTCCGGGGACGGCGAAGGCTCGGTCGCCGAGCGATTTCGCCAGGCTCTCGGCACGGATGGCGTCGCGAACGTTCACCGCCACACATGCGCCGCGTTCGTGAAACCGCCGGGCGGCAGCGCGCCCGAGTCCGCGCGCGGCTCCCGTGATGATGACGACGCGTCCGGTGAAGTCAGTCATTCGGCGTGGGGGTGATTCGAAGACTTCTCCTCAATGGCGTCGAGAATCGAGCAGCTCCCCGACCGTTGCCATTCTATACCCGCGCGAGCGAAGGCTGTCGATGAGGATCGGGATTGCCGCTCTCGTAGGCGCTCCGCTCGCATACCAGGGATGCAACAGGACGATCGACCCAGGATGCACCCGATCCAGCACGTGCCTCACGATTCGATCGGCACTTCGCGCGACCTCGGGGTACGATTCCGGCTCGATGTCCCACGTGACGGTTGTACGGCCCGTCCTCCACAGCACGTACGGCAACCCCAGCACTTTGTAGCCGTATGGTGGTCGGAAGAAGATCGGCTCGTGAGCGCCCGCCGCGCGCAGGAGGGAATCCGTGCGCACGATCTCATCGCGATACGTCCCAATGGTCTTGAAGACCATGTGACGGTGCGTGTAGGTGTGGTTCCCGAGCTCGTGGCCGCTCGCCGCCAGGGCGCGAGCAGCGGCCGGCGCGGACGCGATCGCTCCACCGATGAGAAAGAAGGTAGAGCGCACGTTCCGCGACCGGAGGATCCGAAGCAGGGTGTCGGCCCGCGCGTCGGTCGGCCCGTCATCGAACGTCAGGGCGACGACGGAGTCCGACGTCTCGACCCGCGAAACGGGCCCCGAGAAAAGCTGGAACGTCCGCGAGCGGGCCAGCACACGAAGACCGGCAGCGAGCAGCACCGTAGCCGCGACACCGGCGGTCAGCACCGAACGCTTCAGCATGGATCGTCGTGCACGATCACGAACCTAACGCGTAGGCGCTGACCCCAGGAGCGTCGCCGCCCGGTCCAACGTTCCCACCGCCGCACGAACTTCGCCGTCGAGCAAGGCCTCGACGCTATACCCGCCGACGTCGCCCCACCGCGCACGCGCCACGGCCTCGGCCAGCAGCCGTTGCAGCAATACGTCCGATTCCGCGTCCGAGGGCACGACCACTCCCTGCTTCGCCGCGAAGGCGCGGAAGTCCGCAACACCAGCCGGCGGTACTCCCGGCGCGCGCAGGAACGCGTCCAGCGATCCTAACGATGCCGAGTTGGCGTTCACGTACCCGCCGACCCAGGACAACACGACGTCCTGTTCCTCGAGTCGTGCCAGCCATAGCGGAACGGTCCGCTGCTCATCGAGCAGCACGTCGGGATAGATCCCGCCGCCGCCGAACACCCGGCGCCCGGCCTTGGTAACGCACGCAGGTCGGCCGGCCGTATCTCGATCCGCACGCGCCAGGCGGTAATACTCGTGCGTCGTGATCGATCGGTACTGACGCTGGACAACGCGCCCGCACGGAGTCTTCACGTGCCCGATCACGAGCACGATCGCGGACCCATCCGCGAGCGGAAATCCGCGCATGAGAAGCGACTTCCCGAAGGTTGGGCGGCCGACGATCAGTGCGCGGTCGTGATCCTGCAGGGCGCCCGCCACGAGCTCCGACGCACTCGCCGTTCCGGCGTTGGTCACGACCACGATCGGGTAGCGGCGCTCGCTCCGCCAGAACGAGCGGGATACGCGCCCCGTGTCCGTCACCTCTTTCTTCCGACCCTCGGCGGTGTACACGATCGCGCCCTTTGGCAGGAACTCGCCGGCGACGTCCGCCGCCTCCTTCACGCTGCCGCCGCCGTTGTCGCGCAGGTCCAGGACGAGCCGCTTCAGCCCGCGCCTCTCGAGACGGTCGAGCGCATCGTGCAGATCGTCCGCCACACGCTCGGCCATGAACGTCGTGATGCGCACATACGCAGTGCCTGCGGAGTCGATCATCATCGCCACCGGCACGGCCGAGGCCGCGTCGAACCGTTCGCGCGCAACGCGCCGTTCCAGCCTAACGATCGATCCATCCTGGCGACGCCGCTCGAGGGAAAGCGCCACCGTGCTCTGCTTCGGGCCCGACAGGCCGATCTCGAGCTCCTCGGCGCTCTCCGCGATCACCGGCGCTCCGTCCACCGCGATGAGCTCATCCCCCGGAAGGATGTCGAGTCGGCTCGCCGCCGTGCCCGGGGCCACGCTCACGACGACCGGGGCGCCACCGATGAACACGAACGAAACCGGCACGGGATGGAGCTTCCCCGACCGCAGCTGCTCCTCCTTCGCCGGGTCGAGTCGCATGGCCGGAATCACGTACGAGTGCGGGTCCGCGGCCCGCACCATCCCCTGAATGGCCGCCATGAGCAGATCATGGGTATCGACGGAGTCGGGATGATTCACCCGGATCTGGTTGAGCACCTGTGTGAACATCTGCAGGTCCTCATACGTCGTTCGCGGACGCACCGGACTCTTGGGTGCATCCTGCGCGGGCGACACCCCAGGTGCGATCGGCAACGCGATCAGCCCGGCGGCGATGACGTGCGTGACGCGGCACGCCAGCGTCATTCGACTCATGGCTTTGGTGGCATGTTCTGGAGGAAATCCGTGACCACACGAAGCCGTGTCGTCGCGAACTGACGCTGTGGTTCGTTCAGGCTCGCCCGCGCCAGATACGTGGTGTACGCCGCCTGCGCGTTCTTGCCGTCGCCGAGCTGCTCGTACACCTGACCGAGCGCGACCTGAGGCAGGGCAAAATACGGCTCGAGCGTCACGGCTTTCTTCAACTGCTCGCTCGCTTCCTGATGCTTCCCGGCCGCGGCGAGCGCCCAGCCGTAAACATAGCGCAGGAAGGGCTCGTCGCCCGCGATTTGAACCGCGAGATCCAGCTCACTGAGCGCCGTCGT
This sequence comes from Gemmatimonadota bacterium, assembly GCA_046725585.1. Taxonomy (GTDB): domain Bacteria; phylum Gemmatimonadota; class Gemmatimonadetes; order Gemmatimonadales; family Gemmatimonadaceae; genus JAJKIV01. The sequence goes on from JBKOYV010000143.1 coordinate 5,812, forward strand.
CGTGTCGTGCATGCCTAACGCCAACATGCCAAGCCGCTGATGGGCCGGGTAGAACGCGAGGTCCTCCTGCAGCGCCCTGCCGTACGCCTCGCGCGCACCGGCAAAGTCGCTCTTCTGCTCCAGCAACGTGCCGATCGTGTGCTCGAAAAGCGCCTTCGAGTCATAGAAGTACACGAGATCCTTCGTGTCACGCGACCGCATCTCCGTCAACGCGAGTTGAAGCTGCGCGAGGGAACTGTCCAACTGCCCGATCATCCCGAAAATGCGCCCGCGCTCGATGCGAATGCCCGCCTTGAACTTCGTGGATCTCTCCGCCGAAGCGTACAAGCCGAGCGCGTGGTCGAATCGGCCGTCGCCGTACGCGACCCATGCCCGGAACTCCGGGCGCGCACCGTTCAGCCTAAGCCAGGACTCGATCATAAAGTCCACCTCACCCCGGCTCACATCAGTGCCGCTTTGTCGCGCCTCGCGTATCATCTCCTGTGCGATGTGCGCCGCCAGCAGGCGCTTGTCGAGTCGGCGGTACAACAGCGGATTCAAGTTCAGCGCGTGGAGGTACAGCGAATCGAGCGCGCGGAGCTTCTTCGAGTCTCGTGCAGGCCGGCCGCCGTTGATGAAGGTTCTCCGCAAACCATCGTCCGTCATGAGGAGGGCCGCTCGACGGGCGTACAACGCGTCGGCTGATCCGGGATTGAGGCGCGCCGCCCAGTAGAACGCGGCGGCAGCCGCCTTCGGATCGACCTCGAAGAGCTGCACGCCGTAGTCGAAGTAGGCTTGCGCGTCGTTCGTGTCGGCGACCGCGCCCTTGGGACGCGGGACCTCGGGCCCGAGGCGCTGCGCCCCGAGCGATGCTGCGCACGGCACGGCGAGGATGCATGCAGCGAGGATCCTCGCCGAGAGAGCGACGATGCGGCTCATGGGGAATGATTGTCCTGGGAGACCGTGAAGTGAGGCTCGCCGGCGCGGCGCCGGCGTCAGTCGTTGGACGAGTTGGGGCGCAAAAAGATGTACAACGGACCAGCTCGGCGGCAGTGATCCAAGCCGCAGTCACAAACAGCCGTTCGCTGAACGTGCAAAGGTTCTAATGTCACGGATCGAGGGATTCGCGTCGAAACCGGCGGTGCTGGCTTCGAATGCAGCCACGGCGCCACGTTAGGTGGATCGACACGTGTGCCCGCACCCGCGAATGAGCTGGGAGGAACGGCTCGTGGAGGTAATGTCCCCGTGCAGGAACGCGAGCTGATCGTCGTCGTGGCGCGGGACGCATCGGCGCGCAAGCGGCTCGAGCTGCGCTCGAACGGCTCGGGTACCGCGCGCTGGAGGCTCCCCACGGACCAACGGCGCTCGAGACGCGTCGGCGTTCGGTGGGCCGATACATCTGCTGTTCACGGACGTCGTGATGCCGCACATGAGTGGCCACGAGTTCGCGACTCGGATGCGCGAGCGGCAGCCCGACGTACGCGTGCTCTACGCGGCGGGGTACACCGACCACACGATCGTGCACCAGGACGTGCTAGAGCCTGGCCTCGCGTTGCTGCAGAAGCCGTACACCGCCGTGGAGCTCAGCGCCAAGGTGCGGGAGGTGCTCGACGCGCCGGCCGAATGCCTAACGTGATGCCGCGCGTGCGTCGGGGAGCCGCTCCTTTACCGCGACCATCCGCACCGCTCCTGCCTCGGGCTCGATCTCACGCCCGTGGTGCCTCATCCAGGCCTGGGTGAACTCGGCGCCGAGCAACAGGATCACCGCGGCGTAATAGATCCACACCAGCAGCACGGCGAGCGCCCCCGCCGCACCGAATGCACTGCCCGGGTCGCTTTGGCCGATGTACAGTCCGATGAGGAGTTTCCCGACGACGAAGAACGCCGCCGTCGCTATCGCGCCGACCCACACGTCCCGCCACGCCACTTTCGCGTCAGGCAGGACCTTGAAGATTGCCGCGAACAGGAGCGAGATGACGGCGAATGAGAGGATGAAGTTGAGCACCTGCGCGACCACCGCGCCGAACCCGCCGAAGAGCGTGTCACCGACGGCCCCGAGCGCCGCGGTGAGCGCGAGGGACACGAGCAACAGGAACGCGACGCCGAGCAACATGCCGAGCGACAGGAAGCGCTTCGTGATGAAGTTCTTGATTCCGCCGCGCTTCGGGTCGGGTTGGACCTCCCACGCGCGGTTGAGCGCAGTCTGCAGGGACACGAACGCACCCGTTGCGCCGAACAGGAGGCCCGCGATGCTCAACATCAGGCGGAAACCCGAGCCCGATGTCGTCTTCTCCTCCGCGCTCATCATCATGGTTTGGACCTGGCGCGCGACGTCTCGGCCCATCAGTGCCTGAAACTGACCCGTCAGTGCATCGCGCACCTGCCCCGGGTCCCAGATCAGGCTCGCGACCTGGAGGAGGATGGCGAGCAGTGGAGCGAGCGCGAAGACCGTGAAGTACGAGAGTGCCGCGGCCTTCCACGTCGCCTCATCCTGCGAGAATTCCTTGAACGTGTCCTTCGCCAGGCCCAGCGCCTGCTTCATTGCGGCCATGAGTCCGCTCCCTGCCCAGGCGACCACCGCCCGACGCCTCGGGTGCGTTAGGCGCACGCCGCGTGCCGCGAGGCATGAAGGCGGCGGGCGAGACGGAGGAAGTCGCCTCTCGAGCCTGCCTGGCTTGGCGCGGGCAACCTGCCCGCGCACACTCACGGGTGGGGTCGCCACTTCGTGTGCTCAGCGGGCCTCTGCCGCGAGCGTCCCGGAGCGCCTCAGGCCACCTTGTTCATCCCATTCAGCGCCGCCACCTTGTACGCCTCGGCCAGCGTCGGATAGTTGAACACCGTGTCGCGGAAGTAGTCGATCGTCCCGCCCATGGAGAGCACTGCCTGCCCGATGTGGATGATCTCGGTCGCGCTCTCTCCCATCACGTGCACGCCTAACAACCGCAGCGTGTCGGGGTCGAACAGCAGCTTCAGCATCCCCCGTTCGTCGCCGATCATCTGCGCGCGCGCGAGCTCGCCGAATCGAGACAGGCCCACCTCGTATCGGATCTTGCCTGCCGTCAGCTCCCGCTCCGTCCGGCCGACCATCGAGATCTCGGGAATCGTGTAGATCCCGAACGGCAGGAGATGCGGCGCCGTCTTCATCGGCAGGCCTAACGAGTGCGAGATCGCCAGCCGGCCCTGTTCCATCGACGTCGCCGCCAGGGCGGGGAAGCCGATCACGTCCCCCGCCGCGTAGACGTGCGGCACCGACGTCTGAAAGTTCTCGTTCACCGTTATCTTCCCGCGCTCATCGGCGCTGATCCCGGCCGCCTCCAGGTGGAGGAGATCGCTGTTCGCCTGACGCCCCACCGCGTACAACAGCGCGTCGCCCTTCACCGTCTTGCCGCTCTCGAGCTGCGCGATCACCCGCTCGCCGTTCCGCGACACCGACAGCACCTTCTCGCCGAGGCGGAACGTCACGCCGTCCTCGCGCAGATGATGGCACAACGACTCGATCACCTCGTGGTCCGCGAAGTCGAGCAGCGTCGGCCGCTGGTCGATCAACGTCACGCGCGTGCTGAGCGCCGTCATCATCGCCGAGTACTCGAGCCCGATCACCCCGCCGCCCACCACGATCAGCTCGCGCGGAATGAGCGGGAGGTGCAACAGCTGATCCGAATTGAACACCCGCTCCCCGTCCGTCACGATCAGCGGGTTCTCGGCCGGCCGCGTCCCGCAGGCGATGAGGATCGTGTCGGCCGTGATCTTCGACGTCGCCCCCTCGGCACCCTCGATCTCGATCGTGTTGGCATCGACGAAGCGCGCCATCCCGTTGATCGCGGAGACCCCGTTCCGCTTGAGCTGTGCCTTCACCACGTCGATCTCGCGCTGCAGCACGATATCCACGCGCTGCGACAGGTCTCGCGGCGAGATGTCCTCCTTCGCCCGATAGTCCGCACCGTAGAACGTGCGCTGGCGAATCCCGGTGAGATACAGGATCGCCTCGCGCATGGTCTTGCTCGGTATGGTGCCCAGGTGCAGGGAACATCCGCCGACCATCTCGCGGCGGTCGATGACCACAACCTTCTTCCGGAGCTTCGCCGCGGCAATCGCGCCCTTCTGCCCGGCGGGACCGCTGCCGATGACGGCGAGATCGTAATGGGGGACGCTCATGCTTGGGATATAGGGGTCCGGATTCCCGCCCGCGAGGGTCGAGCGTGACGAGCCGTACGAACTTTGCGTCACTCACTGACGGGAGGCTACATGCCCAAGGGTGTACAACGGCTAACCCCGCCGTCCGGCAACCGACGGATACCGGGTTCATGTGACAGCCAGGCGATCCGGGGTAACAGCGAGGTGGACCAGTGTCGCTCTTGTCCCCGGGTGGACGCCGAGAAATGATGGCCTGACCGCTTTGTCGAAATGCGGACCGCGTCATATCATCCGGGCGTGAACAGACTTATCACCCGTTCCGCTGCCGTCGTCGTGCTGTTCTCGATGACGCTGTTCGTGAACGCCGCGCTGCTGTTCGCCGTGCAGCCGATGTTCTCGAAGATGGTCCTGCCGATGCTCGGCGGAACGCCCGCCGTATGGAACACGTGCATGCTGTTCTTCCAGACGGCGCTGCTTGGCGGATATCTCTACGCGCACGTCACGAGTCGGTGGCTCGACGTCCGCAAGCAGTCCATCCTGCAGATCGCGCTGTTCGCGCTCACGTTCCTGACGCTGCCGGTTGCCGTCGCGTCGGGATGGCGCCCCACCGGATCCGAGATGCCGGTGTGGTGGCTTGCCGGGCTGCTGGCCGTGTCGCTCGGCGCCCCGTTCTTCATGTTGTCCACCGGCGCGCCGCTGCTGCAGCGCTGGTTCAGCGAGAGCGGCCACCCATTGGCGGCGAATCCATACTTCCTGTACGCCGCGAGCAACCTCGGAAGCATGGTGGCGCTGCTCGCGTACCCGGTCCTCATCGAGCCGACGCTGCGACTCGAGCAGCAGAGTCACCTCTGGACCGCCGGATACGTGGTGCTCGCGGCATTGATCGCGACGTGCGCGTTCGTCGTGAGGCATCGCCTCGTCCGCGGTTCGTTGAGCGCGAGCGATATGACGAGGCGCACTGTCGCCGCTGATGCAATCGCCGCGGACATCGACTCGTTGAGCGCCCTGCCCATCGCCCCATCGGGCACCGCTGCCGAAACGCTCTCGGTGTGGCGACGCGTCCGCTGGGTGCTGCTCTCGTTCGTGCCATCGAGCATGCTGCTCGCCGTCACGACGTATCTCTCGACCGACGTGGCGTCGATCCCGCTGCTCTGGATCGTGCCGCTCGCGATCTACCTGCTTACGTTCGTGATCGTGTTCGCGCGGAAGGTCGTCATCATCCGCCACGCGTTCGCGGTATGGCTCCAGCCGCCGTTCCTGCTGATCCTCGCCGTGGCCATCGCGCTCATGATGCAGCGCAGCGTGACGGCGCTCGCGCCCACGCACCTGGCGGCGTTTTTCCTCACGGCCCTCGTTTGCCACGGCGAGCTCGCCAGGGATCGGCCCTCGGTCGCGCACCTCACGGAGTTCTACCTCTGGCTGTCGGTGGGCGGCGTGCTGGGCGGGATCTTCAACGTGATCGTCGCGCCGCAGGTCTTCGACACGGTCGTCGAGTACCCGATCGCGATCGTCCTCGCGGCGGCGCTGCGTCCCACGCTCGCGAAACGCGGCCCATTCGCGCGCGAACTCGACGTGATCCTGCCCACGGTGTTGTGCATTGCCATCGTGGTGCTCATGCGCTCGGGGTTCCCGCCCGCGTCGTGGGGGGACAAGGCCCCGGTGTGGGTGTTTGGTGGCTACGCGATCATCATCCTCGGCTTCCAGCGTCACCCCATTCGCTTCGCGCTCGGCATCGCGGCGATCTTCGTCGGTGCAACGTTAGGCAGGGGGACGGACCAGACGCTGCTCTTCAAGGGTCGGAGCTTCTTCGGCGTGTACCGCGTGATGAAGTATCCGAAGCATCACGCGTTGCAGAATGGGACGACGACTCACGGCGGCCAGAGCGTCTTCCCGCAGTTCGCCACCGAGCCGCTGACGTACTACCACCGCGACGGCCCGCTCGGCCAATCGTTCGCATGGCTGATGCGAAAGAACCCCGATCGCCGCGTCGCGATCGTGGGTCTCGGAACGGGGACGATTGCGTGCTACGGGCGCTCGAACGAGACGTGGACGTTCTACGAGATCGATCCGCTGATCGAGCGCATTGCGTTCAACCCGAAGTACTTCACCTACCTGCGCGACTGTCCGCCGGCGAAGCGCATCGTGCTGGGTGACGCGCGGTTGTCGCTGCAGCAGGCGCCCGACTCGAGCTACGACTTCATCATTCTGGACGCGTTCAGCTCCGACGCGATCCCCGTGCACCTCATGACGCGCGAGGCCGTGCAGCTCTATCTGCGCAAGCTCGCGCCCGGCGGCTCCATCGCGTTCCACATCAGCAACCGCTACCTGAACCTCGAGCCGGTGCTCGTCGAGATCGCGCGCGACGCGAAGCTGGCGGCGATCGTCGGCGCCGACACGGCGGTGACGCCGAACCAGCGCGCTTCGTACAAGATGGATTCGCGCTGGGTGGTGCTCTCGCGGAAGGCGACCGACCACGCCCAGCTCGCGCGCCAGCCGGGATGGCGAGTGCTCCCGCCGAAGTCGACGGTCGCGCTGTGGACCGACGACTTCTCGAACGTGTTCAGCGTGTTTCGCTGGCGCTGACGGGGTCGGTCCAAGCGGCTCGATACGCGACGCTGCGCCGGTACGGCGCGAGGCCCGCGGCGAGCAGCGTGGCGGCGCCGGCGAGCCCGATGAGCGTGACCCAGAGCAGCGAGTAACGAACCGCCGAGTCTCTGCCGTACACCATGCTCGTGAGGACGCCAACCACGCTCGGCCCGATCCCGAGCCCCACGAGCGTGACGACGGACAGGTACAGCGCGCCCACCTGCGCGCGCATGCGGTTCGGCGTGAGTTCCTGCACCGCGGCTGTGGCGGCCCCGAACGCGAACGAGGCGAAGAAGTTGTACGGCACGAGCGCCGCCACCGAGATGGATGCGTTAGGCGCCAGCGTGTAGATCACGCCGCACACGAGGTTGCCGAGTGCGGCGATAATCCCCACGCGGAGCTTGGCGTCGGTGTACTCGCGCGCCAGCAGGGCGTCGGCCACGCGCCCGCCGACGACGACGCCCAGGACTCCAATCATGCTCGTGAGCGTGCCTAGCGTTATGCCGGCGCGTGCCGCGGTCCAGCCGTAGCTCCGGATGAGATGCGTCGGCAGCCACGCCGCCGTCGCGAAGTTGACGAGCGCGAACAGTGCGTACCCCAGGCCGTGACAGACGAACGTGCGCGCGTTCGCGCGCAGATACACGAGGACCTCCGCCACCGTGAACGCGCGCTCATCCCGCTGTCCCGTCTCGTGTCGGCTCGGCTCGCGGACGGTCGCCATGAGAAGCGCCACGAGGAGGCCCGGCAACCCCACCAGGACGAACACCTGCTGCCACGGCCGCATCGGGCCGATGAAGGGCCAGACGACGATCGCGGTCCCATCGAGGCGACCGAGCAGCAGGCCGCCCACGAGGTTCGCGAGTCCCGCGCCGAGATAGATGCCAAGCGCGTAGACGCTGAGCGCGGTGGCGCGGCGGTCGGGAACGAAATAGTCGGCGATGAGCGAAAGCGCAGGTGCGGCGAGCGCCGCCTCACCGATCGCGACGCCGAAGCGAGCGAGGAGGAGCTGATCAAAGCTCCGTGCCATTGCGCAGAGCACCGTCATGACGCTCCACCCGGCGATGCCGACGCCGATGATGGCGCGCCGGCTCGTGCGATCCGCCGTCCTGCCTAACGGGATCCCCAGCAGCGTGTAGAAGAGCGCGAACGCGAGCCCGTACAGGATGCCCATCTGCGCGTCGGAGATGCCGAGGTCGCGCCGGATGGGGCCGACGAGCAGGCCGAGGATCTGGCGGTCGATGAACGCCGACGTGTTCGCGAGCGTGAGCACCGCGACGACGTACCACGCGTATCGCGGAGGCGGATACGCGTCCGGCGCGGTCGTCACGCCTGGCCGCGCCCGATGAGCCGCAACAGCCAACGACCGACGCGAGACAGCGGCATGATCGTGAGCGTGGCGAACATCAACATCGTGCGGAGAACCAAGGCGAGCAGCAGTAGCAGGAACACGACGATCGCGGCGTACGCGAGCCACGTCCCCAACGTCGAGCCGTTCTCCATGGCTGCTACGCCGCCTCAGCGTGCGGTTGCGGCTGCGACACGCGAGTCGGCCGGCTCGCGCCGCCCGGCCGGTAGCAGCCACGTCACGAGTGGCGTCGTCATGAACGTGGTCACGAGCGCCATGAGCACCATCATCGCGAAGAGCTCGCGCGAGATCACGCCAATGTCGAGACCGACGTTCAGGATCACGAGCTCCATGAGGCCTCGTGTGTTGAGCAGAACGCCGATCACGGCGGCATCGCGCCACGGCATGGCGGTGGCCCGCGCGGCGATGGCAGACCCGCCAACCTTGCCCGCCACGGCCACGGCGATCACGAGCGCGCAGACCAGCCATCCGCTCGCGCCGTCGATGAGCGTGATCTCGGTGCGGAGGCCGGTGAACGCGAAGAAGAGCGGCAGGAGAAGCACGACCATGACGTCTTCGAAGCGCTCGAGCAGCGCGTGGACGAAACCTTCGCTCTTCGGGGCCACCGCACCCACCAGGAAGGCGCCGAACAACGCGTGGACGCCGAGCCGCTCGGTAATCCACGCCGAGGCGAGTGTGGCCAGCATCAGCACGGCGATCATGTCCTGGGTAACGCGCCCGGACGCCGCATAACGAGTTTCGAGGACCCGAAGCGCGCGCTTGCCCACGGTCAACATCAGGGTGACGAACGCCGCCGACCCGCCTAGCGTGACCCAGAGTGGCACGCCGGCAGCGTCGCCTCCTCTCGCGCGGGCAATGACCACGACCGCGGCGAGGATGCACCAGGCGGTGACGTCGTCGATCGCCGCGCATGCGATCGCGACCGCCCCGATCGGCGTCCGGATGAGCCGACGCTCCGCGAGAATGCGCGCGAGCACCGGGAACGCCGTGACGCTCATTGCCGCGCCCATGAACAGCGCGAATCCGGTGAACGTCACGTGACTACTCCCGGCCAGCGCGGGGTAAAGAACGATCGCCAGCGTGGCACCGAGGAGAAACGGCGCCACGATGCTGGCGTGGCTGATGACGAGCGCCGATCGTCCGCGCTCGCGAACGACCTTGGGGTCGAGCTCGAGGCCGACGAGGAACATGAACACGAGGAGGCCGATCTGGCTCAGCGTGTTGAGAAACCCGAGGCTGCCCGCGGGGAAGAGCAGGGCGGACACACTGGGTGCCTGTGCCCCGAGGACCGACGGTCCGAGGGCGATGCCGGCGAGCATCTCGCCGACGACTTGTGGCTGGCCGATCCGACGCACGAGCGCGCCGATGAGCCGTGCGGCTACCAGAATGACGATTATCTGTATCAGGAGGAGCCGCAGATCGAACGCCGTCGCCGACGGCGCGCCCGTCACGGGATCGGCAGGGCGAGATGCGGCGGCGGTCATGGCCCCATCACGGGCTACGACGCCGTTTCCTACACGGAGGATTACGAGCAGCGCCAACGCCGGCAGCCCGACGAGTGTCGCATAGGTGGCAAGAAATCGGCGGCGCGTACGTTGATGTTCTGACATTTCCTTAAAGATCCAAACGGGGGGCCGCGGCGTACCTAAAGTAGGGGGCGAAACCTGTCAGCGGCCCAGCCGTACGGGCTCAAAGTTGCGATAGTGGTGTAGTACCATCCAGGACGAGATCGGCGCTTCGCCGCCGTCGAGCGCAAGCGACCCACGTCGGGGTTCCGTTCCGACTCTCCTGATCAGTCGCGTGGGATTCCACGCGTTTTCATATAGACCTCCGGCGATGGAGGATGTCATGACGCGGTTCGAATTTGCACTCAAGAGCCCCGACGAGATTCGTCAGGCGGGAGTCGTTCAGAGCGAGTCGTTCAACGACGCCCTTTCGCTCGTGAGCAAGAATGTGTCGGTACAGGAAGGCGACACGCTGGAGATCGGTGTCGCCGGCTTCCCCCCGGCCCGATTCGCCTTCGTGCCTTCGGATGCCGTTGATGCAGTGAACTGGAGGCCGATCGGCTTGGCCGCTTAACTGCCGGGAGACGGGAGACGGGAGACGGGAAAAGCCGGGAAGCGGGAGACGGGAGACGGGAAGCGGGTAAGAAGCGGGAAACCCTCGGGGTGTCACTCTGATTGAGTGAGGCATACCCGAGGGTTTTCATTTGCAGCACCCAGTTCCAGCTCGCAGCAAACAGCGCCGTTAACCCGTCTCCCGTCTCCCGCTTCCCGCGTGTCAGACAGCGTCTGACAGGCTCGTGAAATTGAAATCTCGAACCTTGATTGCCGGCACGACGATCGACCCTCCCGCCTCCGTGCCCGCGAGACGGACCGGTCGGCCAAGCGTCTCGAGGTTGTTAAGCATGAACAGCGGCGACTCGTTGAACCGGAAGTTCTTGAGGGCCTTAGTGATCTTGCCGCCCTCGATGAGAAACGTCCCGTCGCGTGTCAGGCCTGTGTAAAGGATGGTCCGCGGGTCGACCTCGCGCAGGTACCACAGTCGCGTCACCAGCACGCCGCGCTCGGTGGACTTGATCAGGTCGTCCACTGAGGCGTTGCCGCCGCTCATGATGAATGACGTCGGCGCACCCGTCGGCGTCTTCCCCTGCTTCTGCGCCCAGAAGCGCGAGTAGTAGAGCTGCTTGAGCACCCCGATTTCGACGAACACCTGCCTGCCTAACGGGAAACCCTGCCCGTCGAACGGCCGCGCGAGAATCTGCGGGTCCGCCGGGTCGGCGAGAAGGCTCACGCGCTCGTCGAGGATCTTCTCGCCGAGCTTGTTGCCGCCGCCCTGCTTCGAGAACGGGCTCCGCCCCTCGTCCGCCGACCGCGCGTCCACATAGCCGCCCACGAGCTGGACGAGGTCGCCGACGGCCTGCGGCTCGAGGATCACCGTGTAGCGGCCCGGCTCGATTGCCACCGGGCTTCGCGACAGCTTCGCCTTCTCGATCGCCCGCTGGCTGATCCCGGCGATGTCCACCCGGTTCCAGTCATTATGCTCGCCGCCCGCCCACCCGGACCCGGTGGCGTCCCTCGTGCGCACGGTGAGGGTGTAGTTCGCGTTCGTGGAGCGATGATAGGCGAACATGCCCTTGTCGTTGCCTAACGCGCTGGACGACGCGTTCGTGACGAGGAACCCGGCTGTGGTGATGTCGCCCGCCTTGCGCGCCGGCTCGAGCGCCGTGAGGGCCGCCTTCGCCCGATCCGCCGGCGTGAGGTTCGCTACGCTGTCGAAGAAGGCGTTGACCTGGCTGTACTGCTGCGGCGGCAGCGCAGGCATCGCCTCCGGATCGTCCGGCGCGAGCTTCGCGAGCTTCTCCGACTGCTCGACCGCGTTTCGCAACGCGTCGTCGGACGTGTTGTTCACGGTCACGACCGCGTGCTTCTTCCCGAACGAGCTCTGGATCACGACGGTGAAATCCGTGACCCCGCCCGCGGTGGACATCTGATTGTCGGCGAACCGCACGTTGGCCGAGTACCCGCCGCCCAGGTTCACCTGGATGGACTCGGCCTTGGACATCTTGATCACACGATCGACCAGAGCCTTGGCTTCATCGCGCGACAGGATTGCGCCATCGGGCACTTCGGCGGGTTCGAAAAGGCGTTTCGGAAAACTCATGGTCGTGTATCTGTCGAAATGGGTATCTCAACGAGCCGTGTAAGAGGGCAGACGGCAGCGAACCGAAGACGGCAGACTGCAGACGGCAGTTGGCAGAAGGCAGAGGGAAACGGGATGCGTCGTGCAGTCTCTGCCGTCTGCGCTCTGCCGTCTGCCGACTGCCGTCTGCAGTTGTCTGCCCTCTGCCGTCTCTCACTACGCCTTCCGCCCCGTGTTGATCACGTTGATCTGCTTGAACCGAGCCGGCACCGCCCCGTGGCTCACCGCATTCACCTGCCCCGGCTGCCCCTTCCCGTCGAAGAAGCTCCCGCCGAGCTGATACGACGACTTCCCGCCGATCATGTCCATCGCGTTCCAGAAGTCCGGCGTCCGCATCTGATACGCGACGTCCTTGAGCATCCCCGTGATCTTCCCGCCGCGAATCTCGTAGAACACCTGCCCCCCGAACTGCGCGTTGTACCGCTGCTGGTCGATCGAGAACGACCCGTCTCCCATGATCGCGATCCCGCGATCCGTCGCGGCGATCAGGTCATCCCACTTGAGGTCCCTGTCGCCCGGCAACAGCGACACGTTAGGCATGCGCTGGAACTGCACGCTCGACCACGAGTCCGCGTACGAGCAGCCGTGTGAGCGCGTCGGCACCTTCTGCTGATCGTACCACCACTTGAGCCAGCTGGCCTGCTCGCGCGTCGTCTGGTAATCGTTCACGACGCCGTTCTTGATGATCAGGAAGTCATCAGGCTTCACGCCCTCGTCATCGTAGCCGATCGTCGCCAGCGCACCCGCCTGCGACCGATCGCCGCGGATGTTCATGAACGCCGGCCCGTACTTGAACTTGCCCAGGAACTGGTCCGGCGGCGCGACGAAGCTCGTGCCTGCGTAGTTCGCCTCGTAGCCCATCGCCCGATCCAGCTCGGTCGGATGCGCGATCGACTCGTGGATCGTGAGCCACAGGTGCGTCGGGTGGAGCACCAGGTCATAGCGGCCAACGTCCACCGGCTTCGCCTTGAGCTTCTGCGCTGCCTCCTCGGCCCACTTGCCCGCGTTCCCCACCAGGTCGCACTCGCCGACGTACTCGTAGCCTGTCTCTTATACACATCTCCGAGCCCACGAGACATATCTGCTTATCTCGTATGCCGT
>JBKOYV010000475.1:0-12519 GCA_046725585.1 Gemmatimonadota bacterium
ACAGATCAGCGTGAAACGTGCGCCAACAGTGAATGACACGGGCGATGCGGGTTCGGGTCGGGTATGATATGGCGCCCGCACACCAACTCGCCATGTCGCTCCGCCGATTGGCCCGTTCCTACGTCGCGCTCTTCGCGCCGAACGTGCGTGCGCGGTACGCCATCCTCGTCATCTCGCGCGTCCCCCGAATCCCCGCGCCGATGAACAGGATCGCGATCAGCGGCAACGCGATGAACGCCCAGGGAAGCACGCTGCGCTTCCGCAAGATGAACGCCTCCGCGGGATTCTCGGGATCGTAGAATGCCGTGTAGCTGCTTCCGACTTGATAGCGCTCGATGACTCGTCGGGCCCAGCGGCCGCTGCGACTCTCTTTGAGCGGCGTCACGCGACTCGCGGTGTACTCGCGGTCACGCACGCGATAGCGGTAGACCACCACCGGCTCGTACGTGCTGCCGTCGGAGTCGCTGTGCTCTTCGACGCGCGTGCTCAGGACAGTCGCTTCTACGGGCTGATACACCGAGAGCCGGCGCTGCTCCTTGGCCAGCATCGTCGCGCCAACCGCGAGGAACACGCAGCAGAACGCGCCCATGATGAACAGTCCGACACGGCCGCGCCGAACATCGCGCTCATCCTTCGCCGTCAACACCCCGGAGCCTTGCATCGGGGCGGGCTCGAGACGCAGGAACTCGCGCACGAGATCCACAACTGCCTGCTTCGATGCGTGCCCGCTCGTGTAGTAGGACGTCCAGGGGATACGACGCTGGTCGGCGAGCGTCATCGACACGCGATAGGTTGCACCGTCGCTCGACGCCGACTCCTCGAGCAACACGTCGGCGATCTGGTCGAGCGGGATGATCTGACGTTCGACGCGACCGAATCGCTCCTTGGCAAGGATGAAGACCCGCTCCGCCCGGCTGAACGCAAACGTCTTGCGGGCCGGCAACGCGACGAGCGAGAGACCGGCAAGGATGAGGAGCGACCCGATCACGACCGGCGCCGCTCCGACGCGTCCTTCGGGGTCCTGGGTCAGGCCCACGAAGATCGCGAACGCGCCGAGTGCGGCGAGGAAGCATCCCACGACGCGAAGCGTCATCGCGGAATCGCGAATGATCAGCTCTGTTGGAGTCTGGGCGACGATCTTCATCTTTCGTCAGTCGTTCGTGGCGACGTTTGGTCGCCGTGGACGCTTCAACCTACGGCGTTAGGCTTCGACATTCCACCGACCATCGCGATGCCAATCCGGGTATGTCTCGCGGGTGCCACGGGCTGGGCGGGCTCCGAGCTGGCGCGCGCCATCGCCAGACAGGCAGATCTCACCCTCGTCGCGGCCGTCTCCCGCACGAATGCCGGGCGAAATCTGGCCGAAGTCCTGGCCGATCCGCGGGTCGATTGCCCGATCTACGCATCGGCGCGAGAAGCGCTGGTCGTTCCCTGCGATGTGTTCGTCGAATACACGCAGCCCGACAGCGCGAAGCACAACGTTCTCGCGGCGCTCGAGCGCGGCGTGCACGTCGTGGTCGGTACGTCGGGCCTCACCGATGACGACTTCGCCGACCTCGACGTCATTGCCCACCGGCAGAATCGGGCCGTGTTGGCCTGCGGCAACTTTGCGTTGACCGTCGTTTTGTTACAAAAGTTCGCGGAGACGGCCGCGAAGCTGATCCCGCAGTGGGAGATCATCGACTATGCGCACGCCGACAAGGCCGACGCGCCGAGCGGGACGGCTCGCGAGCTGGCGTCCCGGCTGGCGAAGATACGTGCGCCGGAGCCGACCGTGCCGATCGACCAGACGATTGGTCCCCGCGAAGCACGAGGGGCGACGCTGGCCGGGTCGCAGGTGCACGCGATTCGCCTGCCCGGCTTCGTGATCAGCGCCGAGGTGATCTTCGGGATGCCCGATCAGACCCTGAGCATTCGGCACGATTCGGGCAGCAGCGCTCGTCCGTACGTCGACGGCGCGCTCATCGCCATCCGTCGCGTCTCGACCCTCGTGGGTGTTCATCGCGGCCTGGACTCCGTCCTCGATCTGTGAGCTCACGTTCCACACGACTAACGGAACTCGTTAGGTGCCCAGCGCCTTCCTTATGAAATGTCTGCCAAAGGCCGCGATCGCAGCGGTCCTTGCTCTTGCTCCGACTCTGCTCGCAGGCTGCCGCGGCGAGAACGAGAACGCGAAGGATGACGACGCCTACGAGCATGTCATGTCATTCGACAGCGCACGCGTTCGGCTCGCCCGCGGGAGCGACACGATTCCGCTACGCGTCGAGCTTGCCGTCAAGCCGGAGCAGATGAGCATGGGCCTCATGGAGCGACACCGACTCGCCGAGGACGCCGGCATGCTGTTCGTCTACGACAGCACCCAACCGCCGGACGCCGGCTTCTGGATGTACCGCACCCGCATCCCGCTCGACATCGCGTTCGTCGACTCGGCCGGCGTCATCCGGAGCATTCGCTCCATGGTTCCCTGCCCAACGTCGCTCGCCCAGGGTTGCCCCAGTTACACGCCGGACGTGCCGTATCAGTACGCGCTCGAGGTGAACGCGGGCTATTTCGCGCGACACGGCATCGCGGTGGGGAATACGCTCATCCTCGACGACCTTCCGCCGCCCACCGCCCGCAAGCCGTAGGCGCAGATTCTGCCGCTTACATTTGAAGGATCGGGCTTGGCGACCGGCACAGACACGCGAACCGGCCGCCAGCTCCACGCGCGCCCGCGCTTTACCCGTTAGGCATGGCGACTCCGAATACCACCCCGCAGCGCCGCAGCGGTCCACCTACGCCGCCCACGGGCTCCCCAACGCCCGGCGCACCCAAGCCCGGCACGCCAAAGCCAGCGATGCCGCCCCGCCGGGCGTGGCTGACCTTTCTCGCCATCCTGGCCGCGAACTTCCTCCTGATGCGGTACTTCTTCCCGTCCTCCAACGCGGCGGTGAAGGTCCCGTACACGCTCTTCAAGCAGGAAGTCACCAGCAAAAACGTCAAGGACATCTACAGCCGCGGCGAAAGCCTCACCGGCCACTTCCGCACACCCGTTACCTACCGCTCGCCGCGCGACAGCGCGGCCGGAGCCAAGCCGAAGCCGGTCACGACATTCTCGACGACGCTCCCGGCGTTCGTCGACCCCGGACTCGAGTCGCTGCTCATCCAGAACGGTACTCAGATTAGCGCTGAGCCGATCGATGAGGGCGGCAATCCGCTGACGACGTTCCTGTTCGGCTTCGGCCCGACCATCCTGATCTTCGCCTTCTATATCTGGCTGTTTCGCCGCGCACAGCAGGCAGGCGGGTTGGGAGGCGGTGGCGTGCTCGGCAGCATTGGAAAGAGCAGCGCCCGTCGCTTCGATCAGCAGCAGGACGCGCGGGTGACCTTCGAGGACGTCGCCGGCATCGATGAGGCCGAGAACGAGCTCGTCGAGCTCGTCGACTTTCTGAGAGATCCCGCGAAATACACGCGGCTAGGCGGCACCGCGCCGAAGGGCGTGCTGCTCGTTGGCGCGCCCGGCACCGGGAAGACCCTGCTGGCCCGTGCGGTCGCGGGCGAAGCTGGCGTGCCCTTCTTCTCGATGAGCGGGTCGGAGTTCGTGGAGATCATCGTGGGCGTGGGCGCCGCTCGCGTTCGCGACCTCTTCAAGACGGCACGCGAAAACGCGCCTGCCATCATCTTCATCGACGAGCTCGATTCGATCGGACGAGCGCGAGGGCAGACGGTGTTTGGCGGCTCGAGCGAGCAGGAACAGACACTCAACCAGATCCTCACGGAGATGGATGGCTTCTCCAGCCGCGAGGGCATCATCGTCCTGGCTGCCACGAACCAGCCCGACGTGCTCGACAAGGCGCTGCTTCGACCTGGTCGGTTCGACCGTCGCGTCATCGTCAACCTGCCGGACAAGAATGGACGCGAGGCCATCCTGAGAGTGCACACGCGCCGCGTACCCGTCGCGCCGGATGTCCGGCTCGACGAGATCGCCGCGGCGACACCGGGGCTCACGGGCGCGGACTTGCGAAACCTCGTGAACGAGGCGGCGCTGCTCGCCGCCCGCCGCGACCAGAACGAGGTGCGCCAGAAGGACTTCTTCGACGCGCTCGAGAAGATCGTGCTCGGCCCGGAGCGTCCGTTGCTCATGAGTCGCCAGGACCGCGAACGCATTGCGTACCACGAAGGCGGCCATGCCATCCTCGGCCTGGTGGTGCCGGGCGCCGACCCGGTGCACCGCGTCACGATCGTCCCACGCGGCCAGGCGTTAGGCGTCACGTACCAGCGGCCGGACAGCGATCGATACAACTATCCGGAGGAATATCTCCGCGCGCGAATCGTCGGCATGCTCGGCGGGCGGGCCGCGGAGGAGCTCGTGTACGGAACGAAGACCACCGGCGCACAGAATGACATCGAGCAGGCAACGACGCTCGCGCGCAACATGGTCACGCGCTGGGGCATGAGCGAGCGCCTCGGGATGGTGCAGCTCGCCCCGCGAGAGAACCCCTACCTCGCGAGCCTCGACGGAATGAACACAGCCAGGACGGTGAGCGAGGAGACGGCGCGCCTCATCGATGCCGAAGTGCAGCGGATCATCCAGGAGTGCTACGACGAAGCGCGGCGACTGCTCGGCATCCATCGCGGCGCGCTGGAAACCCTCGCGAACGCCCTGCTGGAGCGGGAGACACTCGACGAGCGCGAGATTCTCGAGGTCACCGGGTTGCCGGCCGCTCCGGCGCTGCCGGGGAATCGCGTGCCGGCCTGACCGGCGGCCTAGGTCAAGCTGGCTTTTCGGTGACCGGGTTGTGACGGCGATCCTGAACCCGTCGCTCCTGCTGCCGCCGGTCCACCTCGCGCCGATCGGCGACGCGGCGTTCGTTCTCGAGCCGGGTCACGTCGGCGTCGCCCGGCGTCGTCGCGTGAGCGGCGCGGAGGAGCAGCGTTAGGCGCTCGGCTGACAGCTCCTCCCAGTCCGGCGGAACCGGGGCGAGTCGGCAGCGAATGGTTCCGTTGTCGAAGGTCAGCCAGCCTCGGCGGTATTGGACCCTGAGGCCTGTCGTGTTCGCTGGCGCGGTGTCCCACACCGTCCACCGCGTACCGTGTTGGTCCTCGAATTCGCGCATCGCCATGCGCTGAGCCAGTTGCACGGCTCAGACCACGGTTTCCGAATTTCCGATTTGTCGCTGCCCGGTGGCGCTCTCAGTCGGCGCGGTCCGGCGCCCCGAAAGCGGGCGGTCCCTGGGGTCGATCTCGGCGAATCCGCGGGGCGCTTTGGGTTGCGGCTGATCCGCGGGGACGGACTTCTGGCCGACGTATCGGTCGTCGCGCTTGCCGCAACGGACGCAGAGTCGCCGACGGCGCAGCTCGGCGACCGCGGCGACGTGGCGCAGGGACGGGCCAATGGCGCGAACGGGCCGGACGGTTTCGTAGAGCGTCCACCGGCTCCACCGGTGCAGAAGCCAGCAGCGGGCCGAGGCCTCGATGGCCCGCTCGGCCTCCCGGGGGGACGGTGCGAGCCGGTCCGCCGGAGGGGGTTCCTGACGACTGGGCAAGGCAGTCGGACTGAAGCCCGATCTCGTCTCCAAAGGGATTGCGGTGGTGGGGCCGCTCATCACGACTGCGCTCGCGCAGAAGGCGTCGACACCCGGTGGACTGGCCGACATCATGAGCGTTCTGCCGAAAGACGATACCAGCTCCGTGCTGGGCAACCTCGCGGGCCTCGTGAAGAGTGGCGCCGGAACATCTGTACTCACATCGATCTTCGGAAGCGGCTCGAACGCGGTCGCGACGTCCCTCAACCGCGTGCTCGGTTTCGATGCGAGCTCATTGTTGAAAATCGCGGCACCGCTCGTGCTCGGTCTCGTAGGCAAAATCGCGCGGGAGAAGAAGCTGGACTCGGCCGGCGTCGCCCGGCTGCTCGCCAGTGAAGCCTCGGACTTCGAGAAAACGGGCAGTGCGACGGTCCGCGTGGTTCGCGAGGCAGTCGACACGGGTCGCCAGGCCGCGGATACCAAGGCCAAATTCTCGTCGGTGCAATGGGAAAGCGTCCGCCTCGCTCCTGTCGCGGCCGCGCACCTCGTCATGACGGCCGACAAGTCCGGCCCGATCGGGGCGGCGAAGGAGATCAGTGCCGCGGCAAGCGCCATCGATGACGCGAAGAAGCAGACGGCACCGACGTCTGTGCTCAACCTCGCGTTCGAGACCGAGCTTTCGACCGATGAGCTGACGAAATACGCGAAGGACCGGAAGTCGCACGCCGATGCGATCGCGATCGTGCGCGAGGCAATCGACGTCGTCGATCGGAACAGTCCTGCGGATGGACCCACCTACCGCCAGCTCGTTGCCGACGTCGCGAAGAATGTGGCGAACGCGTCGAAGGAGGGCGGGATCCTCGGCATCGGAGGCACACTCGTCAGCCAGTCCGAGCAGGCCGTCCTCGACGAGATCAATTCGGTGGTCGGGAGGCGTTGACGCGCCCACGCGTGTTCAGTACGCTCGAAGGCGAAAGGTCGTGAGGCGCTCGCAGCCCATGGGCTGCGAGCGCTCTCGTTAGGCCGTGGAACGGGCGTGGAACACCGGACACGCGTGTGAACCGAAAAACCGGCGACAGCGTCTTTACCGACGCGATATCGCAGATCTACGAGCGGCATCTCGTTCCGCTCATCTTCGAGCCCTATGCGACCCCGCTCGCGTTTCGGCTCGTCGGAAGGCCGCTCGGTCATGTGCTCGAGACCGCGGCCGGCACAGGTGTTCTCACACGCGCCCTCGCGTCCCGCCTTCCTGATTCCGTTTCGATCGTAGCGACGGACCTGAATCAGGCAATGCTGGACCAGGCCGCCGCCACGGGCACGCCACGTCCGGTGGAATGGCGCCGAGCCGACGCCATGGCCCTGCCCTTCGACGACGGCGAGTTCGACGCGGTCGTCTGTCAGTTCGGGGTCATGTTCTTCCCCGACAAACCAAAGGCGTTCGCGGAAGCTCGGCGCGTGATGCGACCCGGCGGTGTATTTCTCTTCAGCGTGTGGGACCGCATCGAGGAGAACGAGTTCGCGGACACGGTGACGAACGCGGTGGCATCGATGTTTTCCGACGATCCGCCGCAGTTCCTGAAACGCACGCCGCACGGCTACTTCGACCGACAGGCCATCGAACGAGATCTCGCGCTCGCCGGGTTTCAATCGGCTGCCGACATCACGACGCTCGAGGCGCGTAGCCGAGCGATGTCCCCGGATGTCCCGGCGCTCGCGTACTGCCAGGGCACGCCGCTGCGGACCGAGATCGAGTCGCGCGATGCCGGCCGACTCGCCGATGCGACGGACGTCGCCGCGCACGCCATAGCCCAACAGTTCGGGACCGGTTCCGTGGACGGGAAGATTCAGGCGCACATCGTCGCGGTCCGCCCGTGACGACGAGCCTTCAGGATTCACTCCAGGTCGCGCTGTCCAGCGCGTACACGCTCGAGCGAGAGCTCGGCGGCGGCGGCATGAGCCGCGTCTTCGTTGCAGAGGAGCGCGCACTCGCGCGGCGCGTGGTCGTCAAGGTGCTTTCACCCGACCTTGCCGCGGGAGTCAGCGCCGAACGCTTCAAGCGGGAGATTTTGCTGACGGCGCGGTTACAGCACCCGCACATCGTGCCGGTCCTCACGACCGGAGAGATGAACGGGCTGCCGTTCTACACGATGCCGTTCGTCGAAGGCGAATCGCTGCGCGTGCGTCTCGTTCGAACCGGCGCGATGCCGGTGGCCGAGGCCGTCGGAATCCTGCGCGATGTCGCGCGAGCGCTCGACTTCGCGCACGAACACGGCGTCGTCCACCGCGACATCAAGCCCGAGAACATTCTTCTCGCCGGCGACAGCGCGACCGTTACCGACTTCGGGATCAGCAAGGCGCTGGATGCGGCGCGGGCCTCGGGGCACACGGGGACCCTGACGGAGCTGGGCTTCGCCGTGGGGACACCCCAATACATGGCACCCGAGCAGATCTCGGCGGACCCGGACGTCGACCATCGCGCGGATCTCTATTCGCTCGGATGCGTTGCCTATGAGATGCTCGTCGGCGAGTCGCCTTTCGCCGGCGTCGGACCGACCGCGCTCCTGCGCGCACACCTCGTTCAGAATCCGGAACGGGTCAGCGCGAAACGGGGAGATGTCCCGGAAACGCTATGCACGCTGATCGAGCGGATGTTGGCGAAGGATCCCGCCAATCGGCCGCCCGGCGCGCGTGACGTGCTCGCGATCCTCGACGGTGTGTCGACGACCGCGAGCGGGACGGCGGCAACCATCGCACTCGCTGGCGAGCTGAAGAGCGTGGCGGTGCTGCCCTTCACGAATCTGAGCGCCGACCCAGCGAGTGAGCATTTCGCGGATGGCCTGACCGACGAGATCATCACGGACTTGTCAATGCTCAGGACCCTGCGCGTGATCTCGCGTCAGTCCGCCATGCGACTCAAGGGAACGGACAAGGATGTTCGCACGATCGCGCGCGAGCTCGGCACGCGATACGTGCTCACCGGCGGCATCCGGACGTCAGGCTCGAACCTACGCGTGACCGCGCAGCTGCTCGACGCCACGTCCGATGTCCCGCTCTGGGCCGACAAGTACAGCGGCACGCTCGACGACGTCTTCGACATCCAGGAGCGTCTCTCGCGTCAGATCGTCGATGCGCTTCGGCTTCGCCTAACGCCTGACGAGGATCGCCGCATCGCCGAGCGTCCGATCGCCGACATGCGGGCGTACGAGTTCTACCTGTTGGCCCGCCAGCAGATCTGGAGCTTCACGAAGCCGTCGCTCGACCGGGCGCTGCAGCTCATTCGCCAGGCGCAGGACCTGGTGGGCGAGAACGAGCTGCTGCTGGCTGCGGAGGGCTTGATCTACTGGCAGCACGTGAACGTCGGTCTCGTGTCGGTGGATCAATACGAGGACTATCTCAGCAGGGCCGAGGCGTGCGCGAACCGGATCTTCGAGCTGAACCCGAATTCGTCGAAGGCCTACGGGCTTCGCGGCGCCATTCGGAACAATCGCGCCGACGCCGCCGGGTCGAGGGCCGACTTCAAGAAAGCGCTGGTGTTCGACCGGAATGATCCGGAGGCGCTCCTCTGGCTCGGCTACCACTATGCCGTTGCCGGGCGCATCCCCATGGCGCGCGCGTTGATGGATCGGCTGCAGCAGGTCGATCCGCTGACGTCGATCAACCTGGCGATGTACGGCATCGTGGCGATGTGCGACGGCGACTATGCCGAAGCGATGCGGTGGACGCAGCGCTCGGTCGACGTCGATCCGGGCAACCCGACGCATCGCATGCTGCATGCGCAGACGCTCGCCGCGAACGGCAAGCAGTCGGAGGCGATCGCCATCCTCCATCGTGTTGCGGGCGATGCGCCAGCAATGGCCTGGGCGCGACTGGCGGCGGCGTTAGGCTTCGCGCTGGCGGGCGACCGGCAGCAGGTGTTGAATGTGCTCACGCCAGACCTGCGCGATGCCGCCCGGTGGGATGACGTCTTCTCCTGGTGGATGGCGGACTCCTTCGCGCTTGTCGGTGAGACGGAGGCCGCGCTCGATTCCGTAGAGCGCATGATCGACCTGGGAATCGTCAACTACCCGTTCCTCGCGGAGTACGAGCCATTCTTCGCGAGCCTGCGTTCCGAGCCGCGGTTTGCTGAGCTGATGGATGAGGCGCGGCGACGATGGAACGCGTTCGAGCCGTAGACGCATCGCTACGGGATCGTCAGATTCTCGGCACGCGCGGGTGGAGGGTGCGGGCATGATGCCAATGCGGCGTATGGTGGCCGCGCTGGCGGTCGCATGGTCGGCGATCATTTCGGCCTGCCGAAAGTCCGATGCGGACGTGCAGGCGCAGTCGCTCGACGACGGCCGACAGTGGCTCGACGCGCGGGCGATCCCCGCGCCGACCTCGCCCGCGCTCCTTCGCGCCGCCGCTGCCAATGCGCTCAACCAGGTGGCGGTCAGCGAAAACCTTCTCCTCGAAGTGATCCGCGCGCAGCCCACGTCGGACTCGGCTCGGCGCGCACACCTGTTGCTGTCGCGCATTTACCTCCGACAGGGCAGATACGAGCGCCTCATCGCGAATCTCGATGAGTGGTCGCGCCTTTTCCCTGGGGGAGAGGACGTGCAGAAGGAGCGAGCCGACATCGAGCAGTTCCGCGGTTTGCCTGACCAGATCGCCGGTCCGCGTCGCCTCTCGTCGTTGCCGCATGGGCTGGGCAACGACTTTGCCGCCCCGGTGACCATCAACGGCAAGCCGGCCACGTACCTCCTCGATACGGGCGCCTGGATGTCGGTAATGACCGAAGCCGAAGCGACGCGGCTCGGCTTGACGATTCGGACCGGCGCGGGCGTCCTGTCCGACCCGTCGGGAAAGGGAACGCCGATCAGTACGGCAGTCGCGAGCGATGTGTCGTTAGGCGCGATGTCGTTTCGCAACGTATCCTTCGCCATCCTGCCGGACGTGGAGCCGTGGCGCTCGATGCCGCCCGGGCGGGGTGGGATTCTCGGTATCCCGATCCTGCTCGACGTCGGCTGTCTCCACTGGGCGCGCGGAGGAACGTGGGAGCTGGGCTGCGCCGGCGCCGGGACGCGCGACTCGGCGAACCTCGTGTTCTTCGAGAACCGTCTCCTCGTCGGCTCGACGATCTCGGGCACACGGGTGTTCGGCACGCTGGACACCGGTGCCGAGACCACTGACCTCAACGCCAATTTCGCGCAACAGTTCGCCGAAACCATCGGGCGGAACGGGGTGAAAGACACGACGAGCATCACCGGCTCTGGCGGAACGACGACCTTCGAGTCGGTGGTGCTCCCTAACGTCGGGTTCGACATCGGAGGCGCCCGGGTCGCTCTTCGCCCGGCGCACGTAACGATGCAACAGGCGTCTGTGATGGGTGGTCGGTGCTGCGTGGGCAACGTCGGCCTCGACCTGCTCCTCCAAACCGGCGCGCTGACGATCGATTTCTCGACTATGACGTTGCGCCTTCGCTGAGGGATCGATGACACGCAGCATCGTGATCTGCTCCGACGGAACTGGAAACTCCTTTCAGCGACACGAGTCGAACGTCGCGCGGCTCGTGCAGCACCTCGCGCTCGACAACCACGACGCGCAGGTCGTCGTCTACGACCAGGGCATCGGCACGGATGACCGGCGGTGGCGAGAGATCGAGCAGTACGCCACCACGGTTCGCGACCCGGCCGCGCTCCGGGTGCTCCACGCCCCTAACGAGTCCAGCCTCCGTCCGGCGGAGTGGACCTCGCTCGTGCTCGGCCTCGCGTTCGGTTACGGCCTCGCCGAAAACGTGCGGCAGATGTATCAGACGCTCGCCGAGCTGTACGAGTCGGGCGACCGCGTCTTCCTCTTCGGCTTCAGCCGCGGTGCGTTCACCGTGCGCACGGTGGTCGGACTGCTATATCGCTGCGGTCTCCCCGCGCGCGACCGCCACGACGACCGGCAGCTCTTCGACCGCGCCTGGGCGTTGTACCAACCCATGCAGCCCGCACGGGACGAGATCGCGCAGCTCAGGTCGGCCGAGGGCCAACGCGAATGCGACGTTCACTTCCTCGGCGTCTGGGACACGGTGAAGTCGTACGGCGGGCTGCGTCCCGTCATGCTCCCGCACCTGCGACACAACCCGATCGTGCGCGCCGTTCGGCACGCGGTCGCGCTCGACGAGCAGCGGGGTTGGTTCGACGTTACGACGTGGGGGCGACTCGATCTGGATCGTGAGCCGGGCGCGGCCTGGTCGAGACTGTCGGACGCGGAGCGCACGGCGATCGACGCCCAGGACATCGAGGAAGTGTGGTTCCGCGGGTGTCACTCCGATGTGGGAGGCGGCAACGGGGATCCGAAGACCGAGTGCATCGCCCTTCGCTGGATGCTCGGCGAGGCAGTCGCGAATGGCATCACGATCAGCGACGCCGGGCGGTCGCTGCTCGAGCCGCTGGCAGAGCCGGAGCGTGCCGAGATCCACGAGTCGCATACGGCCGGGTGGCGGGCGGTGGAGACGGTGCCTCGCCTCACCATCGACAACTCCGGGACGTGGCCTCGGCGCGTGCGCGCGCCCGAGCCTAACGCGCGGCGGGAGCCGTTGAAGCTCGTTCGCGATGGTCGCGTCTCGGTGCACGAGAGCGTGCCGGCGCTTGACGACGCTTTGGCGGATCGCCTGGTGCGCATCCAGACCGTGGGTCTCGGCGCCCGGTAGGTACCACGCACCGAGCTCGGCAGCGGAGCTTCCTTTCACCGGTTTTGTCACGCGCACGTAAGGATGCGCGACCGTATCCTCGGAGCGGCGCCGGGGCACGTTCGCCTACCGTCACGGCGAGCTATGCCACCGCGCACAGGCATTCAATGGAGGCGCCTATGTATTGCTCCGTGTCAGCCGCTCGTCGCTTCGCCGCGGCCTCGGGATTCATTGTCGCGGTCGCAGCGTGCTCGGACAACGCAACCACCCCGAGGCTGCCGACCGCGTACGAGGAAACGAAGCTCGTTGCCGACGTCTCGTCGCTCGGCGCGACGACCGTAGATCCGAACCTGGTAAACG
>JBKOYV010000171.1:0-15674 GCA_046725585.1 Gemmatimonadota bacterium
GTTCAATGTCCCGGTGGTATGGATGCTGACTGGTCGGCGTACATGAGATCTGGTTTGCTTCGACCGCTGCTCCTGGTGGTCGCGGTCGGTTGCTCGCGGCCTGCCGAAGCTCCAGCGCAGCTCGACGGTTCCGCCTTGCCATTTGCCGGGAGCAAGGAGGCTGCGGTGCGAGCGGCGGCAGCCCTGCTCGAATCCGGACATCCGTGGCGAGCGACGGAGACTCTGGACTCGGCCTATCGAGGCCGGACGACGCGGAGCCCCGAAGTCGTCCTGCTCTCGGCGATGGCTGCCGCCCGTTGGGGTGGCTGGAGCCGCGTAGAGCGCGAGCTCTCGGCCGTCCCCTGGCTCGATTCCACGTTCGATGGCCGCGGCCGGGAGCTGCTTGCGCGGGCGGCACTTGCTCTGGGCGCGGACTCCGTCGCGCGATCTCACGCCGAGCGCGCAGTCGCCGAGTCGCGGACTGAACGCGATCGCGGGATTCGCGAGGTGCTTCTGGCACGGGCGCTGGACCGACAGGCCCTGGGCGACAGTGCGGCGGCCGTGTATCTCCGGGCGGCGCGTCGCCTTCCATCGGTGGCCGACTGGCTCGAGCTGAGAGCGGCCGGCGCAACGTCAGATGCCTCGCGCCGCCAGCGCAGCTACAGCCGGGTGCGCACCGCCGTGGCTCGCGCGCGCATCGCGCCTACCGAAGCGCAGGCACGCGAGCGCTGGCGCGACTTCGCCGGTGCGGCGCGAGCATACGCCGACCTGGGCGACAAGGCGCAAGCGTTGCGTCTCGAGCTGCTCGCGGCGCGCGACAGCTCCACGCGAGCGAGCGTGCGGGCGCGCACCCTCGCTCTCGTGTCCGGAAGCCCGTCGGCGAACGACGCGCGAATCGCGATCACCCTCATCGATTCGTCGTTCTCGCCGCTGTCGGCGGGCGAGAACCTCGCCGTGGCACGCGCGGCGAGTCGCGCGGCCCTGTACGCGCGGGCAGCGACAGGATTCGCTCGCGCGGACCGCGAGCTCGACGCGCAGGATCGCTATGCATACGCGACGGTCCTCTCGCGTCTCGGACACGACGTCGATGCGGCCGCTCAATTCGCGCGGGTTCCCGCGAGCTCGCCACTGGCTGCCCTCGCCGCGTACCAGCGGGCACGGTCGCTTCTACGTGCGGGCCAGACATCGGCCGCGCGCGCCGGGCTGCGCCGCGTGGCGCAGGCATTCCCGCGCGACACGAACGCGGTCGTTCCGGCGCTGTTCCTCCTCGCCGATCTCGCGACGGATGAGGGTCGCGACTCGAACGCGCGTGCGGGATTCAGCGAAGTGGCGAACCGTTTTCCGGGCCACGACCTTGCGCCGGCCGCCCTGTTTCGGGCGGCAACTATCTCCTACGTGGCGGGCGCATTCGGCATCGCGGCTCGCGAATTCGACCGACTCGTCGAGCGGTATCCGCGAAGCACTGACGCCTCGGCCGCGCGTTACTGGGCGGGACGAGCGCTCGAGCGTGCGGGGGATCGCAAGCGGGCAGCGGAGCGATGGCGCGAAGTCATGGCAACCGATCCCCTCTCCTACTACGCTCTCGAAAGTGCACGCCGCTTGGGCATCGCACCGTGGAAGCCGGCGCAATCGACGGATTCGTTGACGCGCTCGCTCACGCTGCGACAGGCAGCCGATCGCACCGAGCTGCTCGATATCCTTGGCATGGGCACCGAGGAGGGATTCGAGTACGATGCGTTAGGTTCCACCGCGAGCTCGCCCGACTCCATCCGTGCCGCAGCCGAGGTGTTGATGGATCGCGGGGAGACGTCTCGCGCGATTGCGCTCGCACGTCGTGCGCTCGCGGCGTCGGCTCCGCGCGACACGCGTTTCTTCCGGCTCATGTACCCGCTCGTGTACGGTGACGCCATCCGCGTCGAGGCGACGGCGCGCCGGATCGACCCGGCACTCGTCGCGGGGCTCATCCACCAGGAATCGAGCTTCAATCCTCGCGCGACGTCACGCGCGGGAGCGGTGGGGCTCATGCAGGTCCTCCCGAGCGTCGGATCGAGTATCGCGAAAGCGCAGGGGATGGCGTCGTACGAATCGGTGCTTCTGTATCAGCCCGACGTGAACGTGCGGTTAGGCATGGCGCATCTCGATGCGATGCTCCGCCAGTACCCACGCCTCGAGTACGCGCTTGCCGCGTACAATGCGGGCGGGGCGCCGGTGCGTCGCTGGCGGCAGAAGCCCGGCGCCGATGATCCGGAGCTGTTCGTGGAGCGCATCCCCTACGACGAGACCCGCGACTACGTGCGGATTCTGCTTCGCAACCAGGCGATGTACCGCGCCCTTTATGCGTGGTAATGCGACGTGCTGATCAGGGGCGTCAGGTTCGGTTGCGCGAGGAGCCGAGCCTGTCCCCGGGAGCTTACCCCAGGCTCGCGTCGAGGATGAACTTCAGGTTGCCTTTCAGCGCCTGCGAGACGGGGCAGCCCTCGAGCGCAGCGTTGGCGAGCTCCTGGAACTTGGCGGCGGCGATGTTGGGCACGGTCGCGCGCGTTGTCAGTCGCATGGTCGTGATCTTGAAGCCTGCGCCTGCCTTCTCGACCGTGCACACGGCGTTCGTTTCCACGCGCGTCGGCGGCGTACCATTACCCTCCAGCTGAGCGCTCAGTGCCATGCTGAAGCACGCCGCGTGCGCCGCGGCGAGCAGCTCCTCCGGGTTCGACCCGGCTCCTTCCTCGAAGCGCGATGAGAATGAGTAGTTGCCGCTGATGGCGCCGCTCTCTGCCTTGAACGTGCCCTTTCCGCCTTTGAGCCCCCCTTCCCACACCGCGCTCGCCCGTCTGTCCGGCATTCTCGTCTCTCCGTTTCGAGGTCTGGCGAATAGTAAACATCCTGGTTCGTCGAACCCAAGGATGCTCGCAGATCAGCCTTCCATTTTATGCAAGCCTTTTCCGGGACCAACGATTTGGCGGAAGAAGCAGAAACGTCCGGATCCGGCTTTGAATCCACACTGCCTCTCGCAACGAGCCTGGATCGTGAATGGAACCGCCTCGGGACGAATTGGGTCCTGGGGCCGTTCCTAAAGCACTTCGGCTCGTTGGGTGAGGCGTCATCCCGTTAGGCAGTTGTCTGGTAGTTTCGGCAACATCGGCTTCATCGCCGTTCCCGAAAAAAGGCTCGCTTATCTCCAAAGCCCGACGCGGCGCACGGAACAATCCGCGGGAAATGTCACGATTCGCGGCCCGCTACTCGATGTTTTTCTGGAATCGTCTCACGCTGAACGCGATGAGCACGACCGCGAATGCAGCGAGCGCGAGCGTATCGCGCCATAGCGCATCGATCCCTGCGCCCTTTAGCAGGATGCCGCGCAGCACCCGCAGGTAATACGTGATCGGAAACGCGGCACCGAGCCATTGGGCGAACGCCGGCATCGCCTCGCGCGGAAACATGAAGCCGGACAACAGCACCGTCGGCAGGATGAACACGAAGGAGAGCTGCATCGCCTGCACCTGCGTGCGCACCACCGTCGACACGAAGAGGCCGAGGGCAAGGCTCGCGACAATGAACGGTGCGGTGATCAGATAGAGCAGCGCGAGGTTGCCGCGAATCGGCACGTCGAACACGAGGCGACCCAACACGAGGATCACGGTGACCTGCACGTAACCGACGAGGGCAAACGGCAGCACCTTGCCGAGCATGAGGCTCGTCTTCGAGATCGGCGTGACGATGAGCTGCTCGAGCGTGCCGCGCTCTCGCTCCCGCACGAGCGCCATCGCCGTGATCATGAGCAGCGTTAGGGTCAGCAACAGGCCGATGATCCCCGGCACGATGTAGATGGCGCTCTCGAGCCCCGGGTTGTACCACGGCCGGACCCGCACATCGATTGGCAGCACGCGGCGCGAGCCAGGCGGCCCGAGCGCGGCGGACCGCGCCTGTCCAGCGAGCGCCGCGCCGGAGATGGCGGCGGACGACGCGAGCGGATCGGCAGCGTCGACAATGACCTGCGCCTGAGCGGTGCGATGGCGTTTGATGTCGGCTTCGAAATCCGGCGGAATCACGACCGCCGCGCGCGCGTCCCCACGCTCGATCTTTTTCTGCAGATCGGTGCGACTGCCGATGGAGCCGACGATGTCGAAGTTCCCGGTGTTGCGCACGGCGTCCACGAACGCCCGGCTTTCGGTCGTTCGCGACTGGTCGAGCACGACGGTCGGGAGATGTCGCACCTCGGTGCGGATCGCGAAGCCGAACAGCAGCAGCTGAATCGCCGGAAGTCCGATCATCATGCCGAGCGTGAATCGATCACGGCGCATCTGGACGAATTCTTTCCAGAGCATCGGGGAGAGCGATCGTGGAGCGGGTGAAGTGACAGGGCGGGGACGGGAGACGGGAGACGGGGAAACTGCGGGATGCTCGTCTCGCGTCCGCCGGGCTACCAAGGGTTCTCCGTCTCCCGTCTCCCGTCTCCCGTCTCCCGTCTGGTCCCTCTCATCCCTCCGCTGGAGCTCGATGAACACATCCTCGATGCTCTCCTGACCGAACTGACGCGTGATCTCGTCCTGCGTGCCCACGGCGATCAGGTGACCGCGGGAGAGGAACGCCAGCCGCGTGCACCGTGCCGCCTCGTCCATGTAGTGGGTCGTGACGAGGATCGTCGTGCCACCCTTAGCCAGCTGGTAGATCCAGTCCCAGAACAGACGCCGCGACGCGGGATCCACGCCCGCTGTTGGCTCATCGAGGAACAACACCTCCGGCTCATGCGAGGTTGCACTCGCGAGCGCGAGCCGTTGCTTCCAGCCACCACTCAACGTGCCCGCGAGCTGAGTTCTCCGCTCCTCGAGACCGAGGTCGCGGAGCTGGTCAGCGATGCGGTTCGCCCGCACGGTGCCGCGGAGGCCGTATACCGACGCATAGAAGCGAAGGTTCTCCTCGACCGTCAGGTCATCGTATAAGCCGAACTTCTGCGACATGTAGCCGATGCGGCGTCGTACGCCTTCGGGATCATCGGCGACGTCGACGCCCGCCACCTGCGCGCGTCCCGCCGTCGGCTCCATGAGCCCGCACAGCATGCGCATCGTCGTGGTCTTGCCGGACCCGTTAGGCCCGAGCAGGCCGAACACCTCGCCACGGTCGATCGTCAGATCGAGACCTTCGACCGCCATCAGCGACCCGAAGGCCTTCGTCAGCCGCTCGGCCCGTACGGCAGGGCCGTTCGACGCGTTAGGTGCGCGGGGCTCTCGGCGCGGGCGTGGGTCCGTCACGGCAAGCCCCGCCCCGCCGCAGTGGTGTCGATCGTGACCGTGGCCGGAAGGCCAGGCTTGAACGTGCCCGTCGTGTCACTGATGTCGAGCTTCACGCCGAACAGCAGATCCGCACGCTCCTTCTCGGTCAACGCAACGCGCGGCGTGAATTCAGCCTGGGTGGCCACCGACACGACGCGCGCGGCAGCGAAACGCGACCCCATTCCTTGCACGGTCACCCGCGCTGGCTGACCTACCTTGACGAACGGGACCACCGGCGCCGGGAGGTACACGCGGACCCACGGTCGCCTGGCGTCGCCTAACGTCATTGCCACCTCGCCGGCACCCAGGATCTCGCCCCGCTCGACGTACCGTCCGAGCACGGTGGCATCCATCGGCGCCGTGAGGACAAGGTCACCCCGAGTTGCCTCGCCTGCGGCGAGCGCGCCGCGCGCCGTTTCGACCTCAGCACGCGCGCCGGCGACCTGCGCCGGTCTCGCGCCTTCACGCAGCAGGCGAAGCGCTTCAGCCGCCGCGTCGCGCCGAGCGGCGGCCGCTCGAGCAGCCGTCACCGCGGCGTCGTACTGCGACCGGCTGATTGTCTGGGCGGCGACGAGCGACTCCAGGCGAGCGCGCTCGCGCTCTGCTCGATCCGCTTCGGCCGTCACCGACCTCAGATCCGCCTGCGCTCTCTCGATCTCCGCGGGCCGGGCGCCCGCTTGCAGGTCTCGCAGCCGCGCTTCCGCGGAGGACACCCGTGCACGCCGCTGGTCGAGGTCCGCGGGAAGCGCCGACTGTGCCAGCACCACGAGCGTGTCGCCACGCCGGACCGTCGCGCCTTCATCGACGGCCACGAGCACGACGCGGCCGGACACGAAAGGCGCGACGTCGACTTGCGTCAGCTCGACGGTCCCGTCGGCAGTGACCTGGTTGCTGGCCTCGCGAGTGCAGGCGACCGTCCCCGCGAGGATTGCCCCCGTGCCTAACGCGACGAGCCTCCCGACCGGCGCTACGAGCCTTCCGTTCGTCGCGCCTCCCGCCGCGCGCTTCGCGCAGAACCACGACCCGTTCGTCATGACGGTCGTCCTTCCGCGAGGGCGGCTAGTGCGAACTCCTCCGCGTGCGCGAAGAACTCGTCGGACAGCGCGCGCGGCGGACCCGAGGTGCCGTGTCCAAGCAGCAGCCCCACCGCCGGCCGCGCGATCGCGAAGTACGCCACCTGCGCAATGATCGAGATCGCCGTGAAGCGCGGGTCCAGCGATTTCCGAAAGGCACCGTCCCGCTGTCCCGCTTCGATCACCTCGCACAAGCGTCGGAACGCACCCGCGGCCGTGCTGGTGATCGCCTGCTCGGCGTGAGCGGCCTGGTGATCCACGAGCTCGCGAACGAGCAGCTGCGGAAAGTGTGGATGGTCGCCGAGGAGCCTCACCTGCGCGCGAACGAAGGCGCGGATGCGGTCCGCGTGGCTGGACGCATGCTCTATCGCGTCGGTGCCGCGGGCGAGCAGCTGCCCCAGTATTCGCTGGAGCATTGCGCGGTAGAGCGTTTCCTTGCTGTCGTAGTAGTAGTAGAGCAAGGCCGGGTTCACCGCCGCCTCCTTTCCGATCTGCTTGACGGTCGTCGCGGCAAAGCCCTGTCGAGCGAACAGCCGCTCGGCGGCGTCGAGAATCGAGTCCTGGGTAGAAGACGGATCTGACACAGACAATTAATTAAACGATCAATTAGCGACGTCAAGCAGTATCTTAACCGCCGACCATCCAATTGCTTATCTTTTCCGCGTGAGCACGGACCACTCGCCTCAGGGCGTCCCGCCATCAATCGAACGCGTACTGAGCCGTTTCCGGTCGCTCGGGCGCGAGGAGAAGATGCAGGCGCTCGTCGGGTACGCGAAGAAGCTCGAACCAGTTCCGGAGCGCTTCCTCGCTCTGGATCGCGCCGCATTCACCGTCCCCGAATGTCAGACGCGCGTCGATCTCTTCCCCGAATACAGGGACGGGAAGATTCATTTCTATGCCGACGTGAACACGCGGCAGTCTCCAACGATCGCGGCGTTTCTCAGCATCCTCTTCAGCGCGATCAACGAGCAGCCACCAGAAACAGCACTCGCCATCCCCGAGGATTTTGTCCGGACGATCATGGACAGCCTCGGACTCGGCACGCGTGAGGTTGGACTCAATGCCATGCTGATGCGCGTGAAGCGACACGCGCAGGAAGCAGCTCGAGCGGCCTGAGATCCTCTCCACGCGCGAAGTCAATCGGCAAGGTTTAGCGGGCACTGCCGGGCGCTGCGGGAGGGACTCGAAAGGTCTGCCGACTTGACGACGGCAGGTTCGGGTCGCCAGGATATTGAGCCATATGTTTGCGGGATTTGCCCAGGCGCGACGACGCGCCACAACTCGTCAACGCGGCGGCTGGATCGTTGACGCACTCCCCACGGCTCCGACCTGCTTTAGAACCGACCTTGGTGAACGAACCTGCTCACGATAACGGAGCGAACTCCCGTCTGTCGGCCGAGGGCATCGCGCAGCTTCGTGACGCGCTGAAGCAGTGGGTCGACGGAGACGCCGGCAGCAGCGACTCCGCGCTGCGTGATGCGCTCCAGTCGGTCGCCCGCGAAGCGCGCGACCGCGGCATTCACGCCGAGGAGCTCCTGGTAGCGCTCAAGACCACGTGGTTCGAAATAGGCGGCGCTCCAAACGGTCCGCACGCTCCGCACGCGAGCTCGTCGAACACGAGGGGACTCGACGAGCTCGTCACGGCCTGCATCAAGGCGTATTACAACTAGCGGCCGGATGCGCTCCGGCTGATGTGAGCGACCGGTGGACTATTGCACCGTAGGTGCGGGCTTCCTCGGCAGCTTCTCGTCCCTGTTCGCGGTGAGATAGACGAAGGTGGCGACGACGGCCGCGTTATGCTTCATGTCGCCCGGCACGAGTCGCTCGTAGACATCCATGTTCGAGTGGTGCGTTCGCGAGCCGTAGTCGACTGGATCCTGGATGAACTGGAATCCCGGCAGGCCAACGGCGTCGAAGGCCAGGTGATCCGTTCCGCCAGTATTGTTCGCCGTGAGCGTGCGCATCCGTGGATCGTTGAACGCCGCCATCCAGGCGTTGAAGATCGGCGCCACCGCCTGATTCTTCTGCAAATAGACGCCGCGAATCGCACCGGTCCCGTTGTCGACGTTGAAGTACCCCGCGAACTGCCCGTGCGCAGGCTGTTTCAGCTGCATCGTCTGTGCGTCGCCGAAATGCTCCTTCACGTAGGCGCGCGAGCCAAGTAGGCCCTGTTCTTCGCCGGTCCAGAGACCGATTCGGATCGTTCGGCGCGGCTTGAGACCGGTTGCCTTGATGAGGCGGAGCGCCTCGAGCATCACCGCCGACCCCGCGGCGTTGTCCGTCGCGCCCGTACCGGTGTGCCACGAGTCGAAGTGCGCGCCAAGCATCACCACCTCGCCCTTCAACTTCGGGTCGGTGCCCGGTATCTCGGCAACGATGTTGAAGGAGCTCGGGTCATCGTCATAGAACGTGTTCTTCACGTCGAGCTCGACGGTCACCGGCACGCCCTTCTCCACCATTCGCGCAATGCGTCCATAGTGCTCGGTGGAGAAGATGAGACCGGGCACTTTCGTCGGGTTCGTCGCGTCGCGGGAGCCACTGGCGCCGCTGAAGACGGTGCCGTCATCGCCACGACCAGGGGTGACGATCGCGACGACGCCTTCATCCGAGAGGAAAGACGCGAGGCTGCGCTGGAATTCCTGTGCGGCGCGGAACCGCGCTGCCTGCGGGTTGTTCGCCCCCGCGTTAGGTCCGGCGCCTCGCGGCGGGTCGGCCGTGAACGGCGCTTCGGCGAGCCGCGACAGCGACGTATCCGCAAGCCTCGACGCGTCCGCTACGAAGTGAGGTGGTACCGAATCCCGGGCCGGCTGCGCAAAGACGATCTTGCCGCGAAGCTTGCCGCGGTACTTGTCGAGGTCCGGCGCACTGTCGGCCTTGATCATCACGACCTCGCCCTTCACCGACCCCGTCGTGCCCGGCGTCCACGCCGCCGGATAGGCGATGATCGGGAATTGGCGTGGTGACACGACTTGGGCGACCATCCGTTCGTTCGACCAGCCGCGTCCGAACGGGCCCCACGTTTCCATCTTCGCGTTCGTCATGCCCCATTCGTTGAGCTTCTTGACGGTCCAGTCGCCGGCGGCCTTTGCGCTGGGCGAACCGGTGAGGCGTGCGCCGAAGACGTCGGTGAGCCAGCTCGCGATCTCCATCACCTGCGAGCGGTCGCGTTCTTCCGCCTTGATGCGGCTGATGGCGGCGGTGTCGATTTTCTCCTGCGCCGTTAGCGGGCCGGCCAGGAGCGTGAGCGCAGCGAGCGTATGACGGACGGTAAGGTGCATCTGAACGGGGACTGGGGACTAGGGACTAGGGACTCGGCGTGACGATGTTCGACGTGCGGCGCGAACGGAAGATCGCTTGAGAGATGCTGAACTGCCGAGTCCCCAGTCCCTAGTCCCCAGTCCCCGAGTCACGGTCCCAACGGCCGGAACGCTACGTCGAGCATAGCCAGTCTCTCCAAGTGGACCCCCAGCCGACGCAAAAAGTCCCGGTAATCCTTTCGCTGCGGTTGAGTCCACAGCACCTCGGCGAGTGCCGTTAGGCGGGGAAACGCCATGTACTCCACCTGCTTCGGTCCCGCCATGTATTCGGTCCAGATCTGACCCTGGCCGCCCAGGACGTGGGCGCGATGCTCCGGCTCGAGCTCAGCCGGCACCGGGTCGAACGCGTACACCGTCTCGATGGGCAGAAACCCGCCGCCCGCCAGCGGCTCGCCGGCCGTGTTCTGCGACTGATAGTAGTCGAAATAGGTATGACTTGTCGGCGCCATGATGACGTCGTGCCCGGCGCGAGCCGCGTCTATTCCGCCCTGGGTCCCGCGCCACGACATCACCGTTGCACCGGGCGCGAGCCCGCCTTCGAGAATCTCGTCCCACCCGACGAGGCTTCGGTTGTGCGCCGTGAGGAACCCGTCGATCTGACCAATGAACCAGCTTTGTAGCTCGTGCTCGTCCTTCAGTCCGAGCTCCTTGATGCGCTCCTGGATGCGCGGGCTCGTCTTCCACAGAGCCTTGTCGGCCTCGTCGCCGCCGACGTGGATAAAGCGACTCGGGAACACCTCCATCACTTCCGTAAGCACGTCCTGCATGAAACTGACGGTGGATGGCTCGGCGTTCAGGATGTTCGCGTAGATGCCCCAACGTGTGCCCACATCCGCCGGCTGGCCGGTGACGCCGAGCTCCGGATACGATGCGATCGCCGCGAGCGCGTGCCCTGGCATCTCGATCTCGGGCACGACGTTGACGAACCGGTCGCGCGCGTACGCGACGATCTCGCGGGCGTCGTCCTGCGTGTAGAAGCCACCGTGTCGCTGGCCGTCGAACTGCCACGTGGTGGAATCCGTTCGAGAGTTCTGGCGACCCACGACCGTCTGCGTTCGCCATGCGCCCACCTGCGTGAGGCGCGGATACTTCCTGATCTCAAGGCGCCACCCCTGGTCCTCCGTGAGGTGCCAGTGGAAGGTGTTCATCTTCTGCAGCGCGATGAGATCGATGTACTTCTTCACGAACTCCTTCGGCATGAAGTGCCTGCCGACGTCGAGGTGCGCGCCACGCCAGGCGAACCGGGGGCGGTCGACGACACGCACCGCGGGGATCGTCCAGGCGACGCTGTCGACCTTCGCCTCGCGGAAGACTTCCGGCGGCAGGAGCTGCCGGATGGTCTGAAGGCCGTAGAACACTCCGGCGCGCTCACGAGCGCGGACGGAAACCCGGCGAGCGGTCACCGACAGCTCGTACCCTTCATCGCCCAGTCGCGTTAGGCGCGCGTTGCGCGAGACGACGATGCCCGTGGCTGGCGCGGCGCCGACACGAACCGGGATCGACAGCCCTGTCGCCGGGAGCAGCGACGCCGCGAACCGGCGCGCGATATCGGCCGACGCGGCGTCAGTGTAGATGACCGTGTTGGCGTTGATGACGAACCGGCCGCGGCCAACCGTCACGCTCTCCGGGCGCGGGACGATGGCGACCGACGCCGAGTCAGCCGACTGCGGCGACGTGGGCGTCTGTGCGGTGGCCGGCACGGCGAATCCGAGGGCGAGATAGAAAGCGCGCATGGTTGGGCTCGAGAGGTTGACGCGAATGTACCCCCGGAGACCCTGCTCTGTCATCCCGCATGCAGGTAGTTCGCGTACAGGTCGCGAAAGTCGCTCGGGTCCGAGACTCGCCAACCTCTCCGAAGAAACTCGTCCCACTCGTCCGAGCTCGGATACGAGTAGTACGTTCCGCCCGATTGAACTCGCGTCTCGAGACGCTCACCGGCGTCGAGTCGCGCCACGGCGTCCGCCATCAACGCCACGCCCGACGGATAAAGCGACAACACGTGCGCGAACAGCGACCGTTGCGGATCGACGGTGACGGCTGCCTGCCCAACGATAGGACCCGTGTCGATCGTCGCGTCGGTGATGTAGTGGAGCGTGCAGCCGATCTCCCGTTCGTCGGCCATGAGCGCGCGGAAGCTCGCGAGCACGCCACGATAGTCAGGTAGGAGCCCCGCATGCAGGTTCAGTACGCCAAGCTTCGGTATGGCGATCGCGGCGGCCTTGAAGATCGCGCCGTACCGAATCGACAGGATGAGATCGGGGGCGAAGGCCTCGAGGAACGCAAGCCCTGCGTCGCCGTTGGGATTGGGTAAGGGGCTCACCCGAATGCCGCGGTGGTGCTCCACCTCGGCGAACGTGAGGTAACGTCCGTCGTCGGGTAGCGCCGCGCGTTCGATGAGCGGAAAGATCACGTCGAGCGGCAGCAGCTGCTCGGCTGCGCGGAGCTCGCGACGGGCGTGCGGCTCGCGTGCATCCGGCGCCGCCCCGACTCTGCTAGTCAGTCCCACCGTGACCTCGTGCCGGGCGAGCGCGTGGAGCAGGAGATTGAGCGCGACGTTGCTCACGACGTCGGCGTTGAGGCAGCACAGGATCTTCATGGCGCTCAGATGAGGGCCAGGACATACGGGATCAAGGGGTCAGAGCCCTTGGACACGCACCCGAAGCAGGAGGTCATCGCCGGCGCGCGGGACGCCGCGGCCGTCGCGATTGCTCGTCGTGAAGTACAAAAATCCGTCCGGGCCCATGGCGACCGCGCGTAACCGGCCAAACCTCCCTACGAAAAACCGCTCGTCGGCGACCGCCCTCCATCCCGCGGGCGAAGCGGGGTCACGTTCGACCGCGACGCGACGCAGTTGCTCGCCCTTGAGCGCCGCGACGAAGACGCTGCCGCGCCATTCGGGGACTGGCCCCGTGTAGAACGCAGCCCCCGACGGCGCGATCCCCGGGCTGCTCCACTCTACCAGAGGTGGCGTGAACCGGCGACTTCCTCCTGCTCCCGAGACGTAAGGCCAACCGAAATTCGCGCCACGACTCACCACATTGAGCTCGTCCCTGTCGCGACGAAAGAACTCGTTAGGAAACCCGCTCGGCCCATGTTCAGCGGCGAAGGCCTGGCCCGTCACCGGATCCCACGTAAGGCCCTGCGGGTTCCGGACGCCGCGTGCGTAGACCAGCGACCCTGCCTGCGGGTTGCCCGGCGCTGGCGAGCCATCGCGGCGGATGCGAAGGATCTTGCCCGCCAACGAGGCGCCGTCCTGCGCACGACTCGGTTCGCGCGCGTCGCCGGTGGCGACGTACAGAAACCCATCCGGACCGAAGGCCACCGCATCGCCGGCGTGGAAGACCTCGGCGGGAATCCCATCCAGAATGATGGTCGGCCTAACGCCACGCCCGTTCTCCTCCGTGAGGCGAATGACCCGATTCACCAGTCCCCCGTTTCGGGCGAACGTGCCAACGACGTACACCTCGCGCCTCGTGCCGAAATCAGGAGCGAGCGAGAGCCCCATGAGCCCGGCTTCGCCCTGAGCCGTGACCGGCAGGGTGGCCCACGGATCCGCGCGCAGGGTCCCACGTTCGATCACGCGAATCCGCCCGACGCGCTCCGTGACGAAGACACGGCCGTCCGGCGCGAACGCGATGGCCCACGGGACCTCGAGCCCACGTGCGACCGTGTCGACACCTAACGACGCTCGAGGCGTTTTCGCGCCGTCGCGACCAGTGCTGCGGAGCGTCGAGCCGGGTGCCACGCGATCGCACGCGGCGATCGCGCAGGCAGCCGCGGTGACGAGCGCCGACGCGAGCCTCACCGGTCGTCGCTCATGGCAACCGTCGGTTCAACCCGTCCTGCCCGACGCGCAGGACCGTACGCCGCAAGCAGTGCGATCGCGACGAACGCAAGCGCCGTGATCGTGAACACCGTCGTGTTCGCTCCGATCCCGAACGCGAGTGAGGTGATCGCGGCGAGCGAAAACCACGGCCGCTGCGCGAGCGACCTCGCTGCGCGACGCAGGTCCGAGAGCACAGTCATGCCCCACTCGCGGTGAGTGGTGCGGTGGCAGGCCAGCACCGCGTCTCGCCGTGCGCGAGCATCGCGAGCGAGCTTCGCGGGAAGTGCGCTGCGCCCCACTCGGCAATGAGTCTTTGTGGCGGCTCATCGAGTGCATCGTCGGCGATCCGAAACGTGCCCCAGTGAATTGGCACGAGTGATGACCGCGCGACGTTTCCCTGGCAGAGGTCCTCGAACGCGCGTACGGCCTCCTCGGGAGCCATGTGCACGTAGCGCATGTACCAACGCGGCTCATACCCGCCGATCGGCAGCAGGCAGGCATCGAACGGGCCGAGGCGGGCGCCGATCTCCACGAAGGCCGGGCAGTATGCGGTGTCACCCGCGAAATAGACCGCGCGCCGTGGTTCCGACGTGGTCGCCATGCTCCATCCGCACCAGAGCGAGCGATTTCGGTCGGCGAGGCCACGGCCGCTGGAGTGCTGCGCTGGCGTGCACACGAATGACAGCGCGCCGACGGTGCGCTCCTCCCACCACGCGAGCTCATCGATTCGTCGGGCGCCGACATTGCGCAGACGAACGCCGATGCCTAACGGCGCAAGCCACCGGAGATCGGCATGAGCGGAGGCGAGCCAGGCGACGGTAGCGAGGTCGAGATGGTCGTAGTGATCGTGAGAGATCACGACGACGTCGATCGGCGGCAGCGCGTCGAGCTCGATCGCCGGAGGCAGGCGGCGTCGCGGCCCCGCAAACGACACCGGGGACGCGCGCTCGGACCACACCGGATCCGTGAGGACGTTGAGCCCGCCGATCTGGATGAGAGCCGTCGAGTGACCGATCCACGTAACGGTGAGCTCATCACGACCCGCGGCCGGCATCGCGAAGCTCGGCGTGGCGGGGGCGAGCATGCGTCCAGCATCCGGCGCGCGCAGAAAACGATGGGCCAGCGCCCAACGCAGCACGTTGTTGTGGCCCTCGGGGGGCCGCGTCACCCAGGGGTTCGCGAACCGCGAACGGCGACGCCCGATCATGACGCTGACCTCACAGGACGAGCGACAAGACGTGCGAGTACGAGGCCCGTGAGGGCGCCGTACACCGCGAAAGTCATGGCCGTGATGGCGAGCTCGATGTTCCCGTCGACGGACAGCCCGCCTACCAGCCATCTAACGAACCCGGACCGACCGACCCCGGCCAAGGCGTCTACGACTCTCGAGTACGCGGCGGCCGTGATCATCCAGCCCGCGACGCTCGCGGCGACCCACCACAACACCCAGCGTCGAGAAACACCGAGCGTCGCCGCCTGCACGCTGCCAACCACACACCCGGCGACGCTCCAGCCGGCAACGAGGCCCAGGTGTTCGTGACCAAGCCCGTCGAGCGTGGCGACGATCCCAACGCCGAAGAACATCGCAACGACGAGCGCAGCGACGGTCCAACCCGCCCACCGACCCCACGTCGCAGACGTGCCGGCCGACGTCGCGCCGCGCCAACGGAGCCAGACTCGTGACTGAAGCGCGGCGACGAGGCCGAACAGCACCACGTACGCGATGACGACCGACCGGTTGACGCCTAACGTGTCCACGATCGCCACTAACAGCGCCGATACGACGAGCGACGGGACCACGTTCGCGGCTACCCACCACAGCCACACCCCGAGGGGGGTCATCGCCCCCTCGCATAGGACCAGACGGTGCGCCACGCACGCTTCCAGAGCTGAACGCGCTCAGTCGACCATGACGGCTCGAGCACACTGCGCCACCGGTCGAGGGCTCGCTCGTCGAGCGACATTACCGCGGCTCGCGTGACGCCGTTCGGCGGCGGGGAAAGCGCCGCGAGGCGATCGTAGATGCGCGCGCGTTCGCGCGCGTCGACGCGCGGCAGCAGATGCCACAGCGTGATCGTGGATTTTGTGCTCGCGCCGGCGAGGACTCGATCGAGCGCTTCGGTCCGGCCGACGCCGCCAAAGTCGACGACCGTCAGCGCATCTCGAAAGGCCGGCGACTCGGTCGCGACGTATGGAGTACCCGGTCCCACAC
>JBKOYV010000129.1:0-4180 GCA_046725585.1 Gemmatimonadota bacterium
GCTCTCACCGGAGCGCCCGATGGACCACACGTTAGGCACGCGAGTGCCGCCGGCGGGCTTCCCGAGAAAGGAAGATTTCGCGATCCCGGCGGGGCTCACGTACATCAATGGCGCGTACACGCACCCGATGCCCATCGTCGCCGCGGCCGCCATGCGCAAGTACGCCGATGCGCGGTCCTCGTTCCAGACCGACGAAGCGACCAGCGGCACGCTCAGCGCGGGAGTGAAAGCGGCGTTCGCGTCGCTCATCAACGCGAAGCCCTCGGAGATCGCGTTCGTGCCTAACACGAGCAGCGGCGAGAACCTCGTCGTCAACGGGCTCGAGATCGCCGAACAGGCGAGGCGAGGGATCAACGTCGTAACCGACGCGCTGCACTTCGACGGCTCGATTCTCAACCTCCAGCTGTTGCAGCGCGAGCGCGGGCTCGACCTCCGGATCGTGATGCCGCGCGACAACGGCTCGCGCATCGACCTCCGCGACCTGGAAAAGGTCATCGACAGGAAGACCCGGCTCGTCGAGGTGTCGCTCGTCGCGATGTATAACGGGTTCCAGCACGACCTGAAGGCGGTGTGCGATCTCGCGCACGCGAACGGCGCGTACGTGTACGCCGACATCATCCAGGCGGCCGGTGCGTCGCCGATCGACGTGAAGGCGACCGGGGTGGACTTCGCCGCGTGCGCCAGCTTCAAGTGGTTGATGGCGGACTTCGGCCTCGGCTTCCTGTACGCGAAGGAGGAGCTGCTCGACCGGGTGGTGCGCCGCTCGCAGCGCGGCTATCACTCGTCACGCGACATCGCGACGCACTTCCTGCCATACGATCCGCCTGCGCCCACACCGTTTACGTGGGAGCTCGGTCACGACGCGAGCGCCTTCTTCGAGACAGGAAGCAATGCCTGGGGGCCGATGAACGCGCTCGGCCAGTCGCTGCCCTACATCGCCCAGCTCGGGGTCGAGAACATCGAGGCGTGGCGCCAGCCGATGCTGGCGCGACTGCGTGAGGAGATGCCGCGCCTCGGGTTCGAGCCGGTCACGCCGCCGGGGACGCGCTCCGCGCTGATCACGTTCACGTTCAAGGATCGCGCGCCGGTGGTCGAGCGGCTGCGCAAGGCGAACATCAACGCGCGGGTGGGTCGCAATTTCATCCGTCTGTCGCCGTCGGTGTACAACGACATGGCGGACACCGAGCG
The DNA here is from genome assembly GCA_046725585.1 of Gemmatimonadota bacterium. Classification (GTDB taxonomy): domain Bacteria; phylum Gemmatimonadota; class Gemmatimonadetes; order Gemmatimonadales; family Gemmatimonadaceae; genus JAJKIV01. The sequence goes on from JBKOYV010000129.1 coordinate 1,189, forward strand.
GTTGTTGGGGGCGCTCGCCTAACGAAACGGGAGACGGGAGACGGGAGACGGGAAGCGTACGCCCTCGGGATGCCTCTCTGACACGAGATGAGCGTCCCGAGGGTTCTCCCGTCTCCCGTCTCCCGTCTCCCGTCTCCCGTCTCCCGTCTCCCGCTTCCCGGCAGTTCCGACTCCCTATTCCCGATTCCCGACTAGCGCCATGTCTTTCGCGTATACCCCCTTGTATTTGCTCACCTCGCTCCGCTCGCGATCCAGCTCGGGGATGTGTCGCGGAAAGAATCCGTACTTGGCGAAGAACTCCTCGTCGTTGCTGACCGCGAACACCGTTCCGTAGCCCCGACGCCGCGCCAGCTCCTCCACCGCCGCCACCAGCGCGCGTCCAACACCCGTGCCCTGCGCGTCCCGGGCGACGGCGAGCGACCGGAGCTCCGCGAGGCTCGGCGCGTACTCGTCGAGGTGTGCGCAGCCGATCACGCGTCCACCGCGCACGGCCACGACGAAGTGCTCCGCATGTAAGGCGATGAACTCCTCGGTACGCGGGAGCAGTGTGCCATCGGCGACGTAGAGGTCGATCAGGGTGCGGATCGCGGGAGCGTCCCGTTCGGTGGCGCGGCGGATTTCCATTGGCGAGTGTGAGCGGCTGATTTCGCGAGACGTTGAATCTATCTGAATCGCCGGCGCGGGGTATGTTCAGCCCATGACCGCCGAAACGGTCTCGCCCCGCGAGCTCCCGGTCATCCGGCCTCTCTCGACGGACGCCGAAGCGCGGGCGTGCGCGGAGTTGATGGCCTCGTCGGACCCGTGGCGTCGTCTGGGCCGTACGCTCGAGCAGTCGTACCGGATCGTGCGCGATCCCACGCGTGAGGTGTATGTCGCGCTGGAGCACCCAGCGGGCGCGGACCCGCGCGTTGCCGGCTTCATCGTCGTCATCATGCACGGCGCGTTCGTCGGCTACATCCAGTCGGTCGCTGTACGCGACGACTGCCGCGGCCGCGGCCTCGGCACGGCGCTCATCGAGCTGGCGGAGCGACGCATCCTGCGCGACACGCCTAACGTCTTCATCTGCGTATCGTCGTTCAACCCCGATGCCCGCCGGCTCTACGAACGCCTCGGCTACACCGTCGTCGGCGAGCTGACGGACTACATCGTGCGAGGCCATTCGGAGATCCTGCTGCGAAAGACCACGGGACCGCTCTCCGATCCGGGGTAGACGAACGGTAAGGTGAGTCATCTGACCAAAGCGGGATCGCTGACGCACGCGGAGAACGGCCTCACTAACACCGGCGGATTGATTTCGGCGCCGCGTACGACTTCGGTGCGGGGCAAGCTCTCTTAGCGGAACAACGATTTAGCGGATGAAGCAGAACCGGCCGGATCCGGCTTGGCATCCACGCTGGCTCACGCAACGAGCTGGGATCTTGAAACAAACGGCCTCGGGACGCACTGGCGTCCCGAGGCCATTCTCAAGAAAAATTGGCTCGTTGTGCGAGCAGGCTGGCCCGTTAGGCAGTATCCGGCCGCTTCCGCCAGATCCGCCTCATCGTTGTTCCCCGAAAAGGGTTGGCGAACATCGAAGTCAGTCCGCGTGGGTCCGCGCGCGCTCCAGAACGAGCGTGAATGTGGAGCCCGTGCCCGGCTCGCTCTCCACCGTCAGCTCGCCGCCCATTCCGCGCGCGAGATCCCGACTGATCGCGAGACCCAGCCCGGTTCCCTCCGACGGCTGGGCGAGCGTTCGGTGCAGCTGGACGAACGGCTCGAAAATCGCGCCGCGGCGATCCGTCGGAATCCCGATGCCGGTGTCGGTCACGCGAACGTACACGTGTGAGTCATCGTAGTCGCACCCGATCCGGATGTGCCCACCCGGAGCCGTAAACTTCACCGCGTTCGCCACGAGATTGAGCAGGACCTGACGAACCTTCTCGCCATCGGCGCGCACGACGATCCCGTCGCTCACCGGCTCACACGAAAACTCCAGCCGTTTCGCGGCGAGCTGAGGGCGGATGAGCGACTCGAGATCGCCGAGCAGATCGGCTGCCTGAACGTTGGCGACATGGTACTCGACGTGCCCAGCCTCGAGGCGTGCGAAGTTCAGAATGTCGTTGATGACGCTCAGCAGATGCCGCTGGCTTCGCATGATGCGGCCCAGGTCCTCCTGCTGCTCCGGCGTCGTCGGACCGCGGAGGCCGAGGCTCAGGAGCTCGGCGTAGCCGGAGATGGCGTTGAGCGGTGTGCGCAGCTCGTGGCTCATGGTCGCCAGGAACTGGGTCTTGGCGCGGTTCGCCTCCTCCGCCGCCTGACGAGCGGCGTGCTCCGTCTCGAGCAGCCGCACGCGCTCGAACGCCTGCGTTGCCTGATCACCGATTGATTCGACGTAGCGACGCAGGTCCGTGTCGAAGGAGCGTGCCTCGGAGAAGCTCAACGCGAAGGCGCCGAGGGGCTTGCCGGTCGACGCGACGAGCGGGATCCCGACCCACGCCTGCTGCCCGTACGCACGTTGGCTCGCGGGCCAATCGGGGAACCGCGCCTCGAACTCCGCGGCGTCGGCCAGAAACACGGTCTCTCGTTGGCGCACCAGTTCGGCCAGCGGCAGGTCGCCATCCATCGGCAGCCGATGGAACCTTGCGCGACTCGGCTCATCGACTCCGCTCTCGTCGATCATCACGAGTGCCGGAGCCCGGCCCTCATCCTCCTCGACGCGGAAGATCGCGACGGCTTTCGGCTGCAGCACATCACGGAGACTCGACACGACGATGTGCGCGACGTCCCGCTCGCTGTCGGCGTCGGCCAGGGCCGCGGTGAGGTGCTGCAGCCGCTCCGTTCGTTCGCGCGCGATGCGCTCCGCCTCGAACGCGAGCGCACGCGCGAACGCCTGGCCCGATTGGGCGGCGAATCGTTCCATGAACTCGCGCTCGTCTGCCGGGATCTCGTGGACCCGAGTCCAGGCGAGCGTAATGAGACCGCGAACGCGCCCGTCGGTAACGATGGGGAGAAC
>JBKOYV010000186.1:0-10842 GCA_046725585.1 Gemmatimonadota bacterium
GCGTGCGCCGGTTGCTATCGAGGGGCTATGTATGGGGAAATTGTCTTTTTATTTTCGCGAGATGGTTTGACATAGATCTCGAATTAAAACGACTCTGACCCCTTCGATCCGCCGATGCCGTTCAGACGACAGGGCCGCGCCGCCCCATGACCGCCCGATAGATGCCCAGGACGACGACGGCGCCGATGACGGACATGATCCATCCGGCCGCCTGCCCGGGGCCGTACATCCCCAGCGCGCGCCCGATGAACGTCCCGACGAACGCGCCGACGATGCCTAACAGGATCGTGATGATGATCCCGCCAGGATCCTTGCCAGGCATGACGAACTTGGCGAGCGCTCCGACGATGAGTCCGATGATGATGGTCCAGAGGATCGACATGGTGGCCTCGCACCGCGTAGAAGGGTTGTACGACGCTGAGCCTCGGCTCAAACGACGGGCCACTACCATTTCCACCTGGCGAGGAGGGCCGGCATCGGTCTTCCCTTACACCCGGCGTGCCCCGCCATTGACAACGGTGGTCGCCCGTCGTTGGATGAGCAACCTCATATGCGGAGACCGTGCCAATGCTGTCGGTGTTGCTCAGCCTCGCCGTTCAGGTGACCCAGGCCCCGGCGGCTCAGCGTCCGGCGCTGACCGTTTCCGTTCGGCCAGCCAACCCCACCGTCGTCGTCGGCGACTCGATCAGGCTAGCTGGAGAGGTACGCGATTCCACGGGACGTCCCGTACCGAATGCGCGCATCCGCTGGCTTGGCGGTTCGTTCGAGGGCGGAATCGATTCGACGGGACTGGTGAAAGCGGGCGCTGTCGGGACGTTCGTCGCCTACGCGGTGCCGAGCGTTGACGGACGGCCCGCGCGTCCGACGCCGATCAGCGTGCGGATCCTTGCTCAGCCCGCAGCGCGAGTCGTGCTCAACCACCGCGCGTCGAAGCTGGTGGTGGGTCAGCGTTTGGCGTTGGACGCCGAGGTGTTCGCCGCAAACGGCGATCGTCGTCGGGATGCCATAACGTGGGCGTCCACGGCGCCATCGGTCGCTACCGTCTCCGCCACCGGGCGCATCACTGCCGTGGCGCCCGGATCCGCAACGATTCGCGCCACGGTGGGAAGCGCTCGAGGGGAGGTACCGGTCGAGGTCGTGGCGAACACGATTCGTCGTGTCGAGATCACCGGCGGCGCACCGGAAGCGCGCACGGGGGACGTCCTCCGATTCAAGGCGGTCGCGCGTGATGCTGCCGGGAAGGAGATCACCGGCCTCACGCCGGCGTGGACGATGGCGCCGGGCAGCGGACTCATCGATAACGACGGCACATTCGTCGCCAACGAGCCCGGCCAGTACACGATCTCGGTCAGCTTCGGATCGGCGAGCGCGGATGCGACCGTCCGCGCTCGCGCCCGAGACGTTCGCGGAGTCGCGACGAAGGTCGGTCGGGCGCCGCTGGCGAAACAGCTGACCGCCGAGTTCTGGCCGCACCCGAACGGGAAGAACGCGTACCTGAGCACGATCGGCGATCGCGTCTACGCGCTCGACATCTCGAACCCGGCGGAGCCGAGGATAACGGATTCGCTGGTGGTGGACGCGCGCGTGATCAACGACGTGATGTCGACGGCCGACGGGAAGTACGCGGTAATGACCCGTGAGGCCGCGTCGAGCCGACGAAACGGCATCGTGGTGCTGTCGCTCGATGACCCGGCGCATCCAAAGCAGCTGTCTGAGTATACCGAGACGGTCTCGGGTGGCGTGCACTCGGCGTACGTATACACGCAGCCCAGGTTCGGGACGCACGTCTACCTCACGGACGATGCGACGGGTTCGATGCGGGTCATTGACCTCAACGACCCGAAGAACCCAAAGGAGATCGCGCGGTGGCAGACGGAGCGCGCGCCCACGGGGCGCCTTCTGCACGACATCGACGTCCGCGATGGCATGGCGTACCTGTCGTACTGGAACGACGGGCTGGTGATTCTCGACATCGGGAACGGCAAGTGGGGCGGGTCGCCTAACGCGCCAAAGCTCGTGGGTCAGTTCAAGTACGACCTCGACGATCTCTATCGCGGCGTCGAGGCCGAAGGCGGCCCGGGCTTCATTCGGGGCACGCACACGGCGTGGCGGCACAACAATTACGTGTTCGTGGGCGATGAAGTGTTCAGCGCGACGCCGCAGGGCGTGACGATGCCCGGGATGGGGCTCGGCAAGGCGAACGGGCGGCTCCACGTCATCGATGTGAGCGATGTGACGAAGCCCAGGGAGGTGGCGTGGTTCGAGCCGAAGGATGGCGGCACGCACAACGTGTGGGTCGCGGGCGACACGCTATATCTCGGGGACTACCAGGGCGGATTGCGGGTGCTCGACATTTCGGGCGACCTGCGCGGTGACCTGCTCGCGCAGGACCGTGAGATCGCGCACGTGCACACCGGGGACGCGCAGGGCATGATACCTAACGCGGCGATGGCCTGGGGGGCGTTCTACCACAACGGGCTGGTGTGGGTGAACGACGTGTTTTCCGGCCTGTGGGCGATCAAGATCGAGCCTGCCAAGAAACCGGTGATTCAATAGGGACTGGGGACTAGGGACTCGGCCGGGAACCTTCTTTTCGCGAGGAGGCCTCCGCGCCCGTAGAAGCCTCCCGGCCGAGTCCCCAGTCCCGATGTCCCCAGTCCCCAGTCCCCAGTCCCCAGCGCTCGTTCAGTGCGCCGAAGCCGAGCCGCGCCAGACCGCGACGCCCGTCGGCTGCAGGGCCAGGGGCATGGAGGCCACCACGGTCAGCGTCGAGAGGTCGATCGCGTCGATCGCGCCCGGATCCGTGCCCACCGATTCACAGGTTACGAAGGCGTAGCGACCGTCGGGCGAGAAGGCGATGCCGTGGGGAATGCGCTTGCTCGTCGGGACGCGCGCGGACTCCTTCCACGTCCGCGTGTCGAACACGCTCACGCTCTTGTCCTTCTTGTTCGTCACGAGCACGAGCCGCCCGTCGGGCGACGGCTCCACGTTGTACGCGCCCGTGCCAGTCGGGAGCCGCCGAATCAGCGCGAGCGTCCGCGCGTCGCGCACCTGAAGCTCGTTCGAGTGGTTGCACGCGAGGTACGCCAGTGAATCGTCAGGCGACAGCGCGACGAACGTCGTCAGGCAATCCGGATTCTGGCCCGCCAACGTGCTGCTCGCCGCCCCGACCTTGGGCTTCGGCTTCGCGGCCGCCGCCATCATCATGGAATCCTCACGCGTCTCCATCTTCATGTGCTCGGCGTGCGACATCGGCGTGCCGCTGCCGAGCCTGGCGCGCGCGCTCACGGCGAATGCGCCGGGGTCGATCGTGAGCAGCTCGTCGGACATCATGCACGCCACGTACACGCGCGTGCCCGCGTGATTCCATCGCGACCCGTGCGGCATGTCGCACGCGCGGATCTCGGTGAGCGACGCCATGTCTGGCGTGTAGATGACCGAGAGGGTGTTCTCGTGCCCGCGGTCGCCGTGGAAGTCGGAGTTGGGCACGTAGGCCCACTCGCCGTCCGGCGAGAGACCGATGGTGGTGGGGAACATGCCGACCTTCACGCGACCGACGAGCGAGTCGGTTCCCGTCGTGTACTTCCACACGGCCCCGTATGGCGTACCGTGTGCGATCGAGACGTACCAGAATCGGCCATCCGGCGACACGGCCACGTTATGCGGGCCGCTCAGCTCGTTCGCGATGAGCTTCACGGAAATCTCCCGCACCTTGCGCCACCCGTTAGGCCCGACCTCGATCCGCGACACGACGTCGCCGGACTCGCTCGCCACGTACAGAGTGTACGGAGTAGAAGCCGTCGGCTGCGCCATAGCTCCCGAGGCGGTAAACAGGAGACCAACGCCGACCGTTCGTGCACGCATTGATACCACCACCATGAGATTACACAGGTAATCGGTTACTGGTACCAGTAACCAATTACCTGTCTTGTTGTTCATTGTCCACCGCGATCGGTCCGTCCGAATGACCGTCGTCCAATCTCGACACGCGACGGGGCTCCGTCCCTCCCCAGCACGAACGTGAGAAGATCCGTCCCCTGCCATCGGTTATCCCACTTGATGCGGAACGTGTCGTACTGCCAGTGCTCGAGGGTGCCTTCGAGCGTGCCGACCTTGACTCGCAGGCTGTCACCCACAGCGCTGACGTTCACGTCGCCGTAGAGCGAGTCGGCGTACGCGCCCGCATAACGAGCGAGCGGAAGCGACGGCTTCGTGCCCGTCACGCGCTTCGCCTCGGCCGCCTTGGATGCGAGCGTGGCCTGCGTGCGCGCGTTCCTAAACAACGTACGGAGCTCGGCGCTCCAGTCTCGTCCCTTGGCCGGCGACGGGCCCCACAGGTCGAACACCTTCAGCATCAGCGCGTGACGCGCCTCCACGTGATCCGCGTTCGCGAGCACGTAGACGCCCAACCGCTCGTCGGGAATCAGCCCGATGATGGCGACCATCCCATCGATGCTGCCGGTATGGAAATCCACCGCGCGACCGTTGTAGTCCTGCTGGAACCAGCCAAGCCCGTAGGTCATCCAGTGCGGGCGTGTGAGGCGCGCGGTCGGGTAGAACTCGTTGGGCGGCACCATCGTCTGGGGCTTGAGCAGCTCCGCGAACGTCTCCGGCTTGAGCAGTCGTCGCCCATCGACTCGGCCGCTGTCGAGCAGGAACCGCACCCACTTCGACATGTCGGCGACGCTCGACCACACCGACCCGGCCGAGGCCACGCCGTCTACGCTCGCGTTCCGGATGACGCGCATCGTGTCGTCGATGCGGTCGTGCGGCGTCGCCACGTTAGGCATCGATCCCGCACGCGACAGGAGCGGCACGGTGCCGGTCATGTGGAGCGGCGTGAAGATCCGCGTCCTCACGAACTCCTCCCACGGCATCCCGCTGGCCGCGGCCACGACCTGGCCGGCGGCGGCGTACATGACGTTCTGGTAGATGAAGCTCGAGCGCGGCGAGTAGGCGGGCTCGATGTAGCGCACCCGGCGCAGGATCTCGGCGATCGAGGTGTTCGTGCCGTACCAGAGGTAGTCGGCGTTCGGCAGGCCGGCGCGGTGAGTGAGCAGGTCGCGGACCGTGATCTCACGCGTCGCCCACGGGTCCTTGAGCTGGAAGCTCGGCAGGTAGTTCGTAACCGGGTCGTCCCAGCGGACCTTACCCTCGTCGACGAGCATGCCGATCGCCGCGGCGGTCATCGCCTTCGTGGTCGAGCCGATGGCGAAGAGGGTCGTGGTATCCACGAGGTCTGGTTTCCCGAGCTCGCGGAGTCCGTATCCTTTCTCGAAGACGACGCGGCCGTCCTTGACGACCGCGATCGCTAGGCCGACAGCACCCCAGTCCTTCACCGCCTGGGCGGTGTACGCGTCGAGCTCACGCGCCGGGTCAGTGGCGGGTCGTTGAGCGAGGGCGACCGAGCTCAGGGCGAGCGAGGCGGCGAATATTGCGGTGCGAAGCATCCGAGAGGGGGAAACGGAAGGCAACGAACGGGCGCCAGAGATGATGGCGGGTAGCGAGGGCCCGGGCAACGAGCTCTTTGGGCCGTCCCTATCCGAGTTGTCGAGGGATCAGATGAAAGGGTCAGATGGGATTCCTCTGACCCTCTGCGCCGACCCTTTCACCTGACCCTGCGGCTTCTAAACCGACAATAGTCGATCGAAGAAGCTTCGGTAGCGCTGCAGGGCCACGCGCAGGTCCTCGGTCGACACATCCGAGCCCTGCGCCCATTGCTGTTCGAGCGTCGAGCGCTCGCGGGCGAAGATCTCCGCCAGCCGCTTGATCGCCGTGGCAACGAGGGCGTCCGCGTTTTCAACCGACTGGCGTGGCTCGTCCACGAACGCCGCCTGGATGTCGGTCCAGCGCCGGCGGAAATCATCGCTCTCGTTTCCGGCGAAGAGCGGCGTTGCGCGATGGTCGCCGTCGGAGTCCACGACTTCCCGATTCGCGTCGGCCACGACGTTGGCGTGTGCCTGATGCGCCTCACGAGTCACGTCGCGCTCCACCGCTCGGTCGCTCGCGGCGGCGAGGTCCGCCGTCGACAACCGCTCGTCGTCTGGTCGTCTTGGATCGGTCATCGGTGGGCCTCCCGTGGTTCGGCGTCAGCAGTGTCGAGCAGGTCTTCGAAGAGCGCGCGGTAGTGGACCATCGCCTTGCGGAGGTCCTCAGTGGACGCTTCACCGCGCCGCTCGCGGACTGCGATGTCGTGCGCGGTGCGATAGTTCTGGACGACATGCGGATGGTCTACGGAAACGTCGGCGGCGCGTTGCTCGAAGTCGCCGACGGGATAGCCACGGACCTGCATGAGATCGGCGACGAGCCGGTCCGCTTCGACCACGGCGCCCTTCGGGTCATCGACGAACCGAGCCTGGTCCGAGCGCCACGCTTCCGCGAACTGAGCTCGGTGCTCCGGGCTGAGCGGTCTCAAGTGCAATTGCTTCACGCGCTGGACGCGATCGTCGAGCTCACGTTCCACGTGGCGCGCGTCGCCGCGCTCGCGCACGAGCCGCTCGTACTCCGGACCGAACTTTCCGCGGAGCTCGTCGGTGCGGCGCTTCCGCATCAGCACGAAGGCGATGACCACGATCGCCAACGCGACCAGCACGCCAATGACTATTCGGGGGTCGAGTGATTCCATACTCCGGTTCCTCCATCTCAAGCCGACAAGACCGTGCCGCTCAGTTTGCGCGGCGCCCGCGGCCCCGGTCGCTCAACTCGTTCAGCGTACGCAGGCACCGCCCGCAGTCCTGAAAAGCATGGGAGGTGCCACGCTCGGCGAGAGAGGCATGGATGCCAGAGCGGCCTCGTCGGAGAGAAATCCGACGAGGCCGCTCTGGTCGCTGAGCTCCGGGCTTACTTGTGCGCGACGAGCGCTCCGACCGCGACCGGGATCGCGTCGAGCGACACGAGTCCCACGGGTGTGGACAGTGATGCGGAGATCGACGTCCGGCCGAGGCGAAGTCCCTCGACGCGTCCATCGGACGTGACCCTCGCCACCGAGGGGTCGTTCGATGCGTAGCGGATCGTGCGAGCCGACAGCTTCACGGTTCGCCCATCGCCACGTGTTCCAACGAGCCTGAGTGGCTGCGTGGTCCCAATCATCACGTTCAACTGCCGCGGTCCTTCCAGCGCGACGATCGAATCAGGAGGAACGAGTCGGGCACAGGCGGTCAGCACCAACGAGACGACTCCGATGATCACGTGCTGCGAACGCATTTACATCCTCTAAGGCTGAGTCGGCGAGGGGCGATTGCTCGTGACCTTCCTCAGGACGCGCGGCCCTCGCGCGCGTCACTAATTCGTTTTTTCCGTGTAGAGAATGTTGCGACTCCAACCGAAATTGCGCGGTGACTCGAGCCACGCCGGCAACGTGAGAGGCGGTGCGCCAGACTCGTATCGTGCGTCTGCAACTCGGCTCCGTCCTCGCCCGGTTCATGCAATGGAGCTCGGTGCCTTGACACGGAGTGTGTTGGGGGCAGGATAGAGACAGCTCGAAAAGAGCTACAGGCTCAGTCGTGAGGCCGCCGGCCTCCCGGCGACGCTGCCGGGATGAGGGGGAACAAAGGTCGGCCCGAGCCACCCTGTGCGTACGGAGGTCGGCATGACCGGATCGTCGGTGTCTAGCACCCCCGAAACGATCGTTGGACCGCTGCGTGATGAGGCTGCACTCGAGCGTCTCTTCCGCGCCCACTTCGCGGCACTCTCCGCAGAGGCGAAAGGCCACCTCGGTGAGGAGGCCGCGACAGCGGCGCCCAAGGTCGTCGAGGCAGCCTTCCGACAGGCGTGGGATGAACGGGCACAGATCACGTCCGAGGCGGATCTGGCGTCGTTCCTTCACGACGCCGTTCGCCGCGCGTCCGCGCGCGAGCTCAGTCGCCGCGCGGGTGCGAGACATCTGAGCCATGGTGCCAAAGTGGCGTCGCAGCACGCGACGGCCGCTGAGGCCGACGTCGAGACGGCGTGGCACCACCTGTCGCGACAGCTCCACCCCGAAGCCGTCCGCGCCGACGCGCAGGCATACTCCGAGCAGCTGCGGCATCACGCGGCGGAGCACGTCGGCGACCTCTCGAAGCCGCGGTCGTGGAAGGTCCCTGTCATCATCGGCATCGTCGCCGCGGCCCTCGCCGGCGGCGGGATGTGGTACCTCACCTCGCTCGGCGCCGACCGCGCCGTGACGCGCGCGCTCGACTCGAGTGAGGCACGAACGCTCATCGCTCAGCCAGGACAAACCGCCAGGCTGACGCTGGACGACTCGACCCGCGTGATGTTTGGTGCTGGCTCCAAGCTCACCATCCCGAAGGACTTCAACACGCAGCTGCGCGCGGTGAAGATCGACGGGGCTGCCCGGTTCACCGTGGCGCCGGGCAATCCGCTGCCGTTCGAGATCCGCGTGGGTAAGGCGGCGGTGATCGCGACGGGCACCACCATCACGGCGCGCTCGTACTCGAACGATCCGTTCACGATCGTTCAGGTGGACAGCGGGACGGCGACAGTCCGGGTGGAGAAACAGGACCATCCGCTCACCGCGGGTCAAGCGCTCCTGATCGACCCCGACGGCAAGACGCGAACGCCTAACGCGGACGAGCTCGCGCTCGGGACGGCCTGGACGAACCGGCGAATCGTGATCTCGCGCCAGCTTCGCGACGTCGTGGCGGAGCTGAACCGGTGGATCGGCACGGAGATCAAGGTGCCGGAGCTCAAGGCGCTGGACACTCCGGCGAAGGTGGACGCACCAATGGACTCGATGCGGGTCGCCATCGGACAGGTCGAGCAGAGCACCGGCCTGGAGTTCGCCTACGAGGGGCCCAATCAGGTGATGGTGTTCCGCACGAAGAAGGCAGGCGCGGACGCGGCCCAGCCAAAGGCGAAATAGTCCGCTCGTTAACCCGAGCTCGGTGTCATCCCTCGCTTGTCATCCCGAGCCGACAGGCGAGGGATCTTCGTCGTCTCGATAGAGAGCCCTCTGTCGGGACAATGAGGATCCCTCGCTAACGCTCGGGATGACAACCGCGCTCGGGATGACAATGGGGTCAGGACGACAGCGCGACCTCGCCCTCGTCGAGACGGACTGCTCGGAACTCCTCCGTCCGAAACTCCTGCGTCATCCCCTGGACGCGGTTTGCCGCGAGCTGCAGCGCCTGCGCGGTAGCTGATACTTCCTGCATCGATCCTGAGCTCTCCTCCGCCGCGGCGGCGACCTCCTGCGCGGCGGCCGCGTGCCCTTCGGCCGCGGTGCGCACGCGGTCCATCGCAGCGTCCACGTCGCCGATGAGCTGACGGCTCGCCGTCACGACTTCCTCGACCTGCGCCGTCGCGTCCTCCACCGACGCGATAGCGCGCTCGATACGGTCGAGCGCCGCTGACGCGTTCTCGGCCACCTTGCGCGCATCGCGCATGCGTGCGGTGCCGGCGCCGACCGACCCCACCGCGCGGTCGATCCGGTCGCGAATGCGACGCACGCTGTCGGCGACTTCCTCGGCCGCCTGGTGGCTCTGATCGGCGAGGAGTCGCACTTCCTCCGCGACCACCGCGAAACCCCGCCCGTACGCGCCGGCGCGCGCGGCTTCGATCGCCGCATTGAGTGCGAGCAGGTTCGTCTGCGACGCGATACTGCCGATCAACGTCGCAAAGTTGTCCACGGCGGCGGTGGCTTCCTGCAGCTCGCGAATCTCGGCCGCCGAGCCGTCGGCCACGCGCGCCGCTTCGCGCAGGGTCGTCACGGCGTTCGCCAGCTCAGCGCGCGCGTCGTTCGCCGTCGTGCGAATCTCGCCACCCGCGGCGCCTGTTGCGGCGACGGCGGTCCCGATCGCGGTGCCGGCATCACCGAGCCGACGCACCGCCTCCGCCGCTGAGCCCAGGGCGTCGAGCTGCGCAGACGCACCCTGCGCGATGTCGGCGATGCCCCGGGTCATGTGGCTCGCCGCGTCGGAGACGCTCGTCGCATTCGCCGCGAGCTGATTGGCGGCGGACGACACCTGCTCCGACTCGAACTGCACGTGCGCCACGAGCGCGCCGAGTCGTTCGCGCGCCCGACGGAGCGCGACCGCGAGTTTCGCGAACTCGTCCGCTTCCCGGTGCTCGTCGAACGCGAGGCGCAGGTCGCCATCACCCATCGCTTCCATGTCGACGGCGAATGCGGCGAGCGGACGCGTTACCGCGCGCGACGTGCCGATGCCGAAGATGATCGCGACGACGACCGCCGCGATGCCCAGGATCAGCACGAGCAGCTCGTCGCGGCGGAACCGGGCGGCGAGCGCGGTGGCGATGTCGCTCCGCCGAGCGGCCGAGCCAGCGCGAAACTGCTCGAGGGCCCTGTCCATCTGCTCGACATCGTCGAACGCTGCCCTGACGAGCGGCGCGGCGTCGGCCGGCTGGCCGATGCGCCGGTAAGCCTGGGCGACGGAGATGCGCGCCTCGACGGCGCTCTGGAGGTTCCCGACCTCCTCGAGCCGGCCGCGCTGCTCGGCCGTCAGGGTCTTCAACTTCGCGGCATCGGTTCGGGCGGATTCGGCGCGCGCCATCATTGAATCCCAGCGGTCGCGATCCGCGGACGCGCCGCTCTCGAGATACTGCATGCCGGCGGCGATCTCGCGGAGCGCGGCGGTGATTACGCGCTGGGATCCGTCGAACTCCTGCTCGACGGACGCCAGCGCTTCGGCATTCCCGGAGCTGCCCGCCTGAAGGGCGCTTACCGCGACCGCGGCAATCATCGCGACCAGCACCACGGTGACGCCGAAGCCGAAGGTGAGCCGGCCGCGGATGGTCCGCATGGCCCGCGGCCGAAGCCGCTCGACGACCTGCGTCAGGACGGGGCGAAGCCGCGATGTCTGGAATTTCATTTGCCCACCGTCGCGA
>JBKOYV010000323.1:0-5905 GCA_046725585.1 Gemmatimonadota bacterium
GAGTGGACTGCTGTACCTCACCGCCGGGGCTGTCCTCGGCCTTGCGGCGGGGCTCGTCGTTGCGGACCGCTTCGGAGGCTTCTCGTCACTCACGGCGAAGCTGCGCGACCGCGTGGGCCGCCTGCGCGACTACGACGACGAGGTCGACAGCGAGATCGATGAGGACGACGAAGCGCTCGAAGAGCGCGTGCTCGAGGCGTTCCGCAACGATCCCATCCTGAGCGAGCGCGCGATCGACATCGGCGCCATAGGCGATGGTATCATCGAGCTCACCGGTTGGGTCCACGAACCCGACGAGGCCACGCACGCGGTGACGATCACGCGTGGCGTGCCGGGTGTGGAGACGGTGGTGAATCGTCTCGACGTTCGGATCGCCGGGCCCGAAGAGCCGATCGAGGAAGAAGACGAACGGAGCAAGCCGCTCCAGGGGGGCCGGTGGGAAGGCCAACAGGTTGGGACGGGACGTCGTCGCCAGGGGAATTCGTCTGAGTCCGACCGCCACGCCGACCCGAAGCCCGCGCTGGAGGACCGCTGGTTGAGCAAGGAAGAAGCGATTCGCGAAGCCGCGGAGGAGACCGAGAGCGTCGCGGAGCGTCGCCGCTCGTCGAAGCGCCAGGCGCGGGGCGACCGCGCGGGTGGTTCTCCGATCGCGCCCACGGGCGTACCCAAGGCCGACCACGTAGCCGACCCGGATTCGGCGGCTCCCGACTCCATGCGCGCTGACTGACGCGGACCTCTCGTCCGCGTCCCCACCGCAGAGAGCCGCGAGCTGATCTCGCGGCTCTTTCGTTTTTTACCCGCGTCCGACCACGTCTCCGCGATTCCCGACTTGTCCCGAGCGTTAGCGAGGGATCTTCCCGATTCCGGATTCCCGATTCCCGATCGGCCACTAACTTCCGGTGCCATGAGCACGACCTCGCCTCCGACCTCGACCGCCGACCTCCCGCCTCAGTTCGATTTCGCGTCCGTGGAACGCGAGATCTACGAGCGCTGGGAACGGGCCGGTGCATTGTCCGCGAGCATCTCGAATTCCGATCGCTCCGGCGGTGACCGTCCGCCGTTCACCATCGTGATGCCACCACCAAACGCGACGGCAGCGTTGCACATGGGGCACGGCCTGGACGAGACCGTTCAGGATGTGCTCATCCGCTGGCGACGAATGGCGGGTGACGAAGCCCTGTGGGTCCCCGGCACCGATCACGCTGGCATCGCAACGCAAAACGTGGTCGAGAAACAGCTCGCCAAAGAAGGCCTGACCCGCTACGACCTGGGGCGTGACGCATTCGTGCGGCGCACCGTGCGCTTCGTGGACGAAACCGTTGGCACGATCCTCGGTCAGCTCCGTGCGCTAGGCTCATCGTGTGACTGGTCGCGCACGGCGTACACGCTCTCGCCCGAGCTGTCGCGAGCGGTGCGCGAGGCCTTCGTGCGGCTCTACGAGAAGGGACTCGTGTATCGCGGGCATCGCGTCATTCACTGGTGCCCCCGATGCCTCACGTCGCTGAGCGATGAGGAAGCGGAGTTCCACGACACGAACGGAAAGCTCTACCACATCAGCTACCCGCTGAGCGGCGTTCCGGATCGCGCGATCGTGGTGGCCACCACGCGTCCCGAGACGATGCTCGGCGACGTGGCCGTGGCCGTGAACCCCGACGACGATCGCTATCGCGACCTCATCGGGCGCACGGTCGTGCTCCCGATCGCGAACATCGAAATCCCGATCATCCCCGACAGCTACACGGACCCGACGTTCGGCAGCGGTGCGGTGAAGATCACGCCGGCGCACGACGCGAACGACTTCGAGGTGGGACAGCGCCACGACCTGCCAATGCCGGTCGTGATCACGGCGACGGGCACGATGGGACAGGAGTCCCCGCGCGAGATGAATGAGCGCGGAGAACCGATCGAGCGCGTGCCGGACGAGCTGCGTGGGTTGGATCGCTTCGAGGCGCGCGAGAAGATCGTCGAGATGCTGAAGGCCGCCGGGCGGCTCGTGAAGGTGGAGCAGCACCAGCATGCCGTTAGGCGCTGCTACCGCTGCGATACCGTGGTCGAGCCTCGCCTCTCGGACCAGTGGTTCGTGAAGATGAAGCCGCTCGCCGAGCCGGCGCTCGCCGCCGTGCGCGACGGGCGCATCCGCATTGTGCCCGAGCGGTGGGAGGGCGTCTACATCCACTGGCTCGACACGATTCGTGACTGGAACATCTCCAGGCAGCTCTGGTGGGGCCATCGCATTCCGGTGTGGTACTGCGATGGCTGCGGTCGCGAGACCGTGAGTCGTGAGGACGTCTTCACCTGCCCGTCGTGCTCGGGTCCGGTGCGCCAGGACGAGGACGTGCTCGACACGTGGTTCTCGTCGTGGCTGTGGCCGTTCTCCACGCTGGGCTGGCCGAAGGACACGCCGGACCTCCGCGCGTTCTACCCGACCGACGTGCTCGTGAGCGGACCCGACATCCTGTTCTTCTGGGTGGCACGGATGATCATGTCGGGCTTCGAGTTCATGGGTGAGGCCCCCTATCACACCGTGTACCTGCACGGCATCGCCCGCGACACGAAGCATCGCAAGATGTCGAAGTCGTTAGGCAACGGCATCGACCCGCTCGACGTGATCGCGCGGTTCGGCGCGGACCCGCTCCGCTACACAGTGGTGGCCGGGATGGGTCTCGGCGTGGACATCATTTTCGACCCCGAGGATCTGGAGAAGTCGTTCGCGCCGGGCCGGAACTTCGTGACGAAGCTCTGGAACATCGGGCGGTTCCTGCTCACGAACGTCGGGACGTCGCCCGTGCAGGCGGTGTTCGAGATCGACCGGGAGCGGCTGTCGCGCGCCGACCAGTGGATTCTCGCGCGCCTCGACGCCGCCATCGCCGAATGCGATGCCGCGCTCGGTCCCGCACGTCCGGCGGACAAGCACTGGACGGTGCCCGAGCGCACCATGGGCATGCGCCTCAATGACTACGCGGAGACCGCCCGGCGATTCGTGTGGAACGAGCTCGCGGATTGGTACCTCGAGGCGATCAAGGGGCGGCTCGCCGGCAGCGGCGAGGATCGCGACGTGGCCCGTGCCGTGCTCGTGCACGCGTTCGACGGTGCGCTGCGTCTGCTGCACCCCATCGTGCCCTTCGTGACCGAGGCGCTCTGGCAGCGGCTTCCGGGCCGCGGCGAAGACGAGCTGCTCATCTCGGCGACGTGGCCGACCGCGTCAGGCCGCCAGGGTCAGGGCGCTATGGAGTTCGAGCTAGTGCGCGACGCCGTGGACGCGATCAGGCAGCTTCGCGGCGAGTACAACATCCCGCCAGGCAAGCAGCTGGCGGCCGTCATCGTGCCGGCGCCTAACGCGCAGACTGTGCTCGCGGCCGAGGCGGCCCTCATCGGACGCCTCACGAAGTGCACGGTGTCGCTCGCCGACGCCGCGCCCGCGGGAGAGGCCGCCGCGCACCAGGTGCTCGCCGACGGCTCGGAAGTCATCCTGCCGCTCGCGGGTACGATCGATGTCGCCAAGGAGTGCGCTCGTCTCCAGCAGGAGCTTGCCGGCCTCGAGAAGCAGCTCGCCGGTCTCAGGCAACGGCTCGCGAATGAGAACTTCGTGTCGCGCGCCAAACCCGAGATCGTCGAGGCGGAGCGCCAGAAGGAACGTGAATGGTCCGCGCGACGAGAGCAGCTCGCGGCCAAGGTGAAGACGTTGTGCGGAAGCTGATCCTGCTCGTTGCCGTTCTGGGGTGTGCTCAAGTCGGCGCACCCCCGGGCGGCCCGGAAGATCGCAATCCGCCGCACCTGCTCAAGATCTCGCCCGACACGAACGCGCTCAACGCGCGTCCGAAGAGCGTCCAACTGCAGTTCGACGAGATCATCAACGAGCGTCCATCGCGCGGCGGGAGCGAGGATCTCTCCGGGCTTTTCCTCATCTCGCCGCGCCGCGGCCGAGTCGACGTGCGGTGGCATCGCAGCCGCATCGAGATCCGCCCGCGGCGCGGCTGGCGACCGAACACCACCTACACCATCACGCAGCTCCCTGGCGTGTCGGACCTGCGCGGGAACGCAGACAGCGTCGAGCACCAGTACATCTTCTCTACTGGTCCGAGTCGAGCGGCATCCTTCATCCGCGGACAGGTGTTCGATTGGGCGACCGGACAGGCGGCTCCGCGCGCCTACGTCGAGGCCATTCACCTCCCCGACAGCCTAACGTATGGAGAGTACGCCGACTCGCTTGGCCGGTTCGTAGTACGGTACGTACCGCCCGGGCGGTATCTCGTCCGCGGAATCGTTGACGCGAACAACAACCGCGCGCTCGATCGCCGGGAGCTGTTCGACTCGGCGACCGTGACGCTGACGGACTCGGCGACCCACGAGATGCTGGCGTTTGTGCACGACAGCATCGGTGCCGGACTCGCCGAGGTCGACGTTCGGGACTCCCTGACGCTGCGAAGCCGATTCGACCGCCCCCTGCGCCCCGGCGTCGCCGTCGCCGCCTCGCAGTTTTCACTGAAGGCAAGCGACTCATCCGTCGTCCCGATCGCATCGGTGACGCTCGGAAGCGTGTACGAGAAGCAGGAGGCGGACAGCGCGCGTGCCAAAGCCGTCCGGGACTCCATAGCGGAGGCACGGCAGGCCGACTCGATTGCGCGCGCGAACCCACGCGCGGCACGTCCGCCGCAGCCAACCCCAGCCCCCACGCCGACCCCCCCGCGTAGAGCGGCGGGACCTCCGCGCGACACCACGCCGCCGCCGAAACCGAGTGCGCCCATCCCCGAGACGTATGCGATCATCAAGCTTGGACGAGCGCTTGCACCAGCGACGTCGTATCGGCTGCGCGGCGACTCGTTGAAGAGTTTGATGGGCATCGCGCGTTCCTCCGACCGCGTCTTCATCACGCCGCGGCATGGGGCCGATACTGCCCGGGTTCGCCCCGACTCGGCGAGGCGTCCGGATTCCACCCGTCGACCCGCACCGGTGCGCCGCCCTCCGGAGCGCGGCGACCTGTCGTTGCGCATCGTGCGCGAGCTGTTCACGCCGAGAGCGAGAAAGTGAGCGAGACGAAGCCAGGTGCGCGCTCCACGTCGGCGCCGACTGATGCGACCCGCCCCGACCCCCGGCGTGCGCTGCCGTCGGTCGGCGTGTTGCTCGAGAGCCCGCAGCTTGCTCCACTGCTGGCGCGCGCGCCACGCTCCCTCGTGGCCGAGGCGGTCCGGTCCGCCGTGGAGGCGGCGCGGGAAGATCCGGCGGCGGCGCCTAACGACGTAGCGGGATGGGAGAAAGCGGTCGCGGCGCACCTCGCGCTGCTCGAACGTCCGTCGCTTCGGCCCGTCATCAACGCGACCGGCGTGGTACTGCACACGAACCTCGGACGGGCACCGCTCCCCGCCGCCGCACTGCACGCGATCACGGAGACCGCTGCCGTCGCCTGCAACCTGGAGTACGATCTCCAGCGCGGCGAGCGGGGGTCGCGTTACGTACACGCCGTGGCGCTGCTCCGCGAGCTGACCGGCGCCGAGGACGCGATCGTCGTCAACAACTGCGCCTCGGCGCTGGTGCTCGCCCTCAACTCCCTTGCAGCAGGTCGCGAGGCGATCGTCTCGCGCGGTGAGCTCATCGAGATCGGTGGCAGCTTCCGCGTGCCCGACATCATGGCGAAGAGTGGCGCCACGCTGGTCGAAGTCGGCACGACGAACCGCACGCATCTCGCGGACTACGACGAGGCCATCGGCGAGTCCACCGGCGCGATCGTCAAGGTGCACCGAAGCAACTTCGAGCTGCGCGGCTTCGTGTCCGAAGCGGAGCTATCGGCGCTCGCGCCGCTCGCGCGCACGCACGCGATTCCGCTGCTCTTCGATTTCGGGAGCGGCCTGCTCATATCGCTGGACGAGTATGGGCTGCGAGGCGAGCCGACAGCGCGCGATGCCGTGCG
>JBKOYV010000110.1:0-14997 GCA_046725585.1 Gemmatimonadota bacterium
CTGCAGGCGCGGGCGAAGAAAGTCCTTGGCCGGCTCGATCGCCGAGTAGCCGCGCACGAGGAGGAGGCGACACACGAGCGGCGGGAGACGAAGCTCCGCGGCGAGAGCCTCGACTGCGGCTGGCTCTGGTTCCCGCGGGAAAACCCAGCGCGGCTTGAGACGGGGGCGAGCGGGAGGTGCGGTCACGCGGTCAAGCTATTTGGGACCCACCGGGCCAACAAGCATCATTGCGTTGCATACAGAAGCACTCCGCACGCTTCGCACACCTCGATCTGGCCGGTGCCGAGCATCTGATTACGTCGTTGAAGCGGAATCGCCGTGTCGCAGTGTCCGCACGACGGGCCACGCAGGGCATAGATCGCCTGCTCACCCCTTCGTCCGCGAATGCGATCGTACTTCGTCAGGATTGCCTTCGGGACGCGTGAGGCCGCCTGGGCTCGTTTCGCGCGAGCTTCCGCGAGCTCGCCCTCGATTGCTGCGCGCTCCGCGGCGAGCGCCTCGCGTTCGGCGGCCTGCTCGCGATCTTCCGCGACGAGCGCTTCGCGGTGCGCCGCAATGGACTTGTGCCCGTCGGCGATGCGTCGCGTGAGCGTCTGCAACTCGGACTCTTCTTCGATCAGGATCTTCCGCGCCTGCTCAACTTGCGCCATTGCGGCCGTCGCCTCACGCATGCGCTTGACCGAGTCGAGATGCGCGAGGTTGCGTTCCTGTCGCTGCTTGTGATCCGTTAGCCGGCCTTCGAGGTCGCGGTGCTTTCGTTCGTCAGCTTCCGCGGCTGCCTCGGCGTTCGCGAGGTGTTCCGCAACCGCCTTGCGTCGTCGCTCCAGCTCGGACAGGCGCGGACCGAGCGCACGAAGCTTTCCTTCGAGCCCGTCGATCACGTCGTCATCGGCCTGCAACGCGAGCAGCGCTTCGAGATCCTGATGCACTCACATCCTCCGTGTCATGAGGCCCGCGTGCGAAGTGCGGCAGCTTTGCGCGCGTTCGCGTCTTTCTCGGCGAGCAGGACGTTCTTTTCTTCTTCACTTGCCATGGGAATCAGCCGCTGGAGTTCGTCGTTCTTCTGCCTGAGCTCTCGAATACGAAGCTTGGCAACAGTGTCCCGGTACGTCGCCTCGAGATTCACGAGCGACTCGGGAGGCTCGCCGAGCATCTCGTCGTACGCGCCGGCTGCCTCACGCGACAACTCGCGCACCACCGTTTCCGGGGAGGCGTCCGCGCCGATCTTCGTCAGCGTCTCGAAGATCTCGCGGTAACGTTCGTCCCGGAACGTTTCGGGGCCAACGTCGGCTTCGGCCGCCATCTCGAGATATGCCGGGTGTGCGAGGATCACTCGAAGAAGATATCGCTCTACCGATGGACCGCTTCGCACGGGGTGATTCGCGGATTCAGTACGGCGCTCTCCGACACGCCGGTCGTCCATCCGCATCTGATCCTGGTGCGCGTCAGGCGCCGCAGCCGGAGCGCGAGCGCTCGGAGCGCGAGCGCCAGCCGCGCCGGCCTCTCGCGCGAGGACATTCCGGTCGACGCCCGAGGCCTCGCTCGCGCGCGCAATGTACATGTCGCGGGTCACGAGATCGGCGGTCGCACGAATGGTCGGCAGGAGGCGGTCGATCGCACGACGTCGCTTGTGCAGGTCGGCGAACCAGCCCTGGCGCTCCAGAATCTGGACCTTGCGATCGAACACGTCGACGGCAGCGTCGATGTGCATCTCGAGCGCCGCTCTGCCGTGCGAGTCGACGAACGTATCGGGATCCTCCCCATCGGGCAGAGTCACGACGCGAACGGAGACCCCCTGCGCGAGCAGCAAGTCACCGGCGCGGAACGTCGCCTTCTGTCCAGCGGTGTCACTGTCGTAGAGGAGAAAGACGTTCTTCGTCTGCCTCGCGATCATAGATGCCTGATCTTCGGTCAGTGCGGTCCCCAGCGGGGCGACTACGGACTCGATGCCGGCAAGCACGAGGCGCACGACGTCGAAGTAGCCCTCGACGAGGAGCACTCGCTCATCGCGGCGAATCGCGTGTCGCGCCCAGTTCAGCCCATACAGCAACCGTCCCTTCGTGAACGTTACCGAGTCGGCGGAGTTGAGGTACTTCGGCTCGCCCGGCCCGATGAGCCGCCCGCCGAATCCGGAGGGTCGCCCGGACGCGTCGTAAATGGGGAACATGAGGCGCCCGCGAAAGCGCGGGCGAGGCTCCTCCGCTTCCTCCCGCTGTACGAGAAGCCCCGCGCTCAACAACCTCACGTCGTCGTATCCGAGCGTGTTCAGGTAGCCACGGAGCAGGCCGATCTCGCGCGGCGCGAAGCCCAGACCGAACCTCTCCGCTGCTTCTCGCGAAACGTTGCGCTTCGCGAGGTACTCGCGCGCGGCCGCGCCGAGGTCGTCATCCCAGAGCATACGCTGGAAGTATTCCGCCGCGGCCGCGTTGATCTCCCACACCGGCTCGCGCGAGTCGGGACCCTCGCGACGCGTCTCGACCTCGCGGATCTCGATCCCCGACTTCTCCGCAACGGCGCGCACTGCCGACGGCCAGTCGAGGCCGAGCCGCTTCTGCAGGAAGTTGAAAACGTCGCCACCCGCGTGACACACGAAGCAGTAGTACATCCGCTTCTTCGGTGACACCGAGAAGTTGCGGTGCGTGCCCTGGTGGAAGGGACATGGGCCGCGCCAATCAGAGCCGACGCGACGCAGGTTCACGTGCTCGCCAATGATCTGCACGATGTCGGCGTGATCGCGAACGCGCTCGACGTCGTCGTCGGGAATCATGAGCGACCCGCGTCCATGGTCAGGCGAACTCCGCGACGGTCACGCCGGCGCCCCCCTCGTTCCACGCGCCGAGCCGGAACGCCTTCACGCGCGTGTCTTTCCTCAGCATCTCGGCGACGCGCGCCCGCAGCGCTCCGGTCCCCTTCCCGTGAATGATGCGCAGCACCTTGAGGTCGGCGCGGACGGCAGCGTCGAGCGCCTGCATGACGACGTCGTCGATGTCGCCCACGCGCTGGCCGCGCAGGTCGATCTCCCGCGCCACGTGCTCCTCGGGCAGGTCGCCCACGATCGGAATCGTCTCGCGCGGTCGCGGCTCCTGCCTGAGCGATCGACGGACGGCGGACAGCGGAAGCGTCATCTTGAGCGCGCCCACGGCGACGACGGCTTCCTCACCGCGCCGCTCCACGACGCGGCCAAGCTTGTCGCCGAGCGTGGTGATCTCGACGAGATCGCCCTCGTTAGGCTCGCCGTCACCGCTCTCGGTGCCGTCGCCGTCGAGTTGATCGCCGGCGCCTCGCTCCAGGTCCGCGAGCGCCTCCGCCTGCTCCGCGGCCATACGCTCCACGCCCTGCCGGGCGAGACGCACCTGTTCGTCGAGCTCCGCAGCGCCCGCCTCACGAAGCTCGCGGATAGTCCGCTCGATCTCGGCGCGGGCGTCGAGCAGGTAGCGGCGTGCCCCGGCCCGTGACTCCCTCTCGATCTCGCGCTCGCGTTGCTTCACGCGCTGCTCGCGCTCGGCCACGCGGTGCGCCCGCGCCTGAACAGACTCCTGCCCGAGCGCGACGTCTCGCTCCCGGACCGACAGGTCAGCGTCCCGCACCTCGAGATCGGCCAGGAGTCGATTGACGTCGCGCTCGCCCTTGGGCACACGCTCCTCGGCGCGATCGAGCACGTCCTCCCGCAGTCCGAGGCGTCGCGCGATGCTGATGCCATACGAGCGTCCGGGAATGCCCTTGATGAGACGATACGTGGGAGCCAGGGCGACCGCATCGAACTGCAAGGAAGCGTTCACGACGCCTGGCACTTCCGTCGCCAACTCCTTGAGTGCGCCGAGGTGGGTCGTCGCAATCGTTAGGGCGCCGCGGCGCGTGAGCTCCTCGAGAATCGCGCCGCCGAGCGCGGCACCCTCGATCGGATCGGTGCCGGAGCCGAGCTCGTCGACGAGCACGAGCGACTGCGGTGTCGCGGCGACCAGAATCTCGCCAAGGTTCTTGAGGTGCGCGCTGAATGTCGAGAGGCTGGCTTCGATCGATTGCTCGTCGCCGATGTCCGCAAACAGGTTGTCGAAGACCGCGACGCGGCTGCCCGCCGCGACCGGTGCCGGCACCCCCGACTGCACGAGCGTTGAAATGAGCGCGATCGACTTGAGCAGCACCGTCTTGCCGCCCGTGTTCGGTCCCGATACGAGCAGCGTCCGCTCGCCCGGTCCCATCTCGAGGTCGAAGGGAACGACGGCAACCCCTTGCGCGAGAAGCAACGGATGACGGCCGTTCCTGAGCGCAAAGCCCTCGGCCGGCGCCGACAGCTCCGCCTGCGCGCATTCGTACGCGATCGCATAACGAGCGCGACCATAGAGCGAGTCGAGTGCAACGAGTGCATCGAGCGACGCGAGCAACTCATCGTGGATCGGCCGGATTCGATCGGTTGCTTCGAGCAGGATGCGGTCGACCTCTCGGACTTCCTCGATCTCGAGCTCGCGAATGCGGTTTCCTTCCTCGACCGCGGCCGGTGGCTCGACGAACAGCGTCGCGCCGGAACCGGAGGTGTCATGCACGATGCCGCCAATCGCCCCTCGCGCCTCGCGGCGAATGGGAATCACGTAGCGTCCGTTGCGCACCGTGACAGACATGTCCGGCACCTGCTGATGCGACTCGAGCCTCCCCATGATCCGCTCGAGCAGTCGCACAAGCTCCGCCTCCGCCCCGCGCAGCTCGCGACGCAGGCGACGGAGCTGTGGCGACGCGTCGTCGCGAACGTTGCCGTCGTCGGCGAGAATTCGCTCGAGCGCGCCTTCCTCCTGCTTGGCCGAAACCAGATTCTGGGCGATGGGCGCGAGCACGGCGGTCGCCATGGCCGGCCGGCGTGGGTCGCGAAGGGCGTCTGCCGTGCGGCGCGACGATCGAAGCAGAACGAGCACGGCGAGCAGCTCCGGGCCTGGCAGCGCGGTACCCGAGACACGCAGGCGCGAGAGGCTTCGCAGCACATCAGGCACCGTTTCGGGCGACCACGGAGAATCGGCGGCCACGAGGGCGCGCATGGCTGTGACCCGCGCATGCTCGCGCTCGATCTCGGCCACGTCGTCGGAAGGACGAAGCTCGCGGATGTGTGCTGCCCCCGCCGCCGACGATGCGTGTCCGGCGACCACATCCAGGGTTCGTTGAAACTCGAGAACCGCGAGCGCGTGCGCGTTCACTGAAGACCAGCCTGCACCGATGTGCAACAAAAAGCCCGACCGCGCGGTCGCAACCGCTCGTTCGGGCTTCGGTCGACCATGGGCGCTGGATTCACCCTTGCCTGCTCAGCTCCTCGCGTGCGATCGCGTTGATCGTGCTGCCTTCCGCGCGTCCCTTGAACTGGGGAACCACGCGGCCCATCACCGCGCCGATGTTCGTGGCGCCGCCGTCGATCGCCAGACGCACCGCAGCGCGGATTTCTTCGGCATCCACCTGTGCTGGAAGATAACCCTCCAGCGTCGTGAGCTCCGATCGCTCCTTCGCAACCAGATCCTCCCGCTTCGCGGAAAGATACAGCTCGATTGCTTCTCGGCGGCGCTTGATCGCCTTGCGGAGCACGTCCACGACATCGTCGTCGGTGAGCTCGCGGCGCTGCTCGATCTCCCGGTTGCGCACGTCGGCAATGGTGGTGCCGATCACCATCACGGCCGCCTTGTCGCCGGATTTGCGAGCCGAGTTGAGGTCCTGCTGAAGTCGCGCGAGAAGCGAGGTCGCTGGCGTCATCTGCGTCATCGATCAAAACGTAGGGACGCTTCAGCCTGGCGGCCAGTGCATCGATCGCCCCCCGAGCAGATGCAGATGCACGTGAAAGACCGTCTGCCCCGCCGCGGCGTTCGTGTTCATCACCGTGCGATATCCGCTCGCGGCAACGCCTTCCTTCCGCGCAATCTCCGCGGCCATAAGCGAGAGACGTCCGAGCAGCTCCGCGTCGTTCGCCTGGTCCAGACTGGGAACGTGCTCTCGCGGAATGACCAGCACGTGCAGGGGAGCCTGCGGATTCACGTCGCGAAAGGCGACGCAGTGGTCGTCTTCGGCAACGAGCTTTGCCGGGATCTCCTTTCGTACGATGCGACAGAAAAGGCAGTCGTCAGCCATTGGCGTTCTCCGGTGAGACCTCGAGCGCGGCACGGACGAAGGCGAGCGCGGCGACAGCGGCCGTCTCGAACCTCAGAACGTTCGCGCCAAGTGACACGGGACGGAAGCGCGCGTCGCGTAAGCGCAGGAGCTCATCCGGCTCCATACCGCCTTCCGGGCCAACGGCGATCGTGACGGGCGCAACAATCGGCTCGAGTCCGATCGGCGGGCCGGATGCGTCGAGGACCAGGCGGGTCGCATTCGGCGACGCGTCAGCGAGCGCGTCATCAAGCGACGCGTGGTCGGGCACATCTGGAAGCCAGGCTCCATGCGACTGCACGAGCGCGGACCTCATCCGAGCGCGCACGCGCTCTCGAAACGCGGCCCCCTCACCGCGAGGCGACACGCTTCGCGATCTATTCCACATGACAGGAGCCCAGCTGGTCGCGCCGAGCTCGGTGCACTTCTCGGCACACCACAGCATGCGATCCCTGTCGCCGATCGGAACGAGGAGATGCACGTCGGGAAGGCGCGCCGAATGATGAACGTGGTCAAGCGCCACGTTGAGATCGTTCTTCGTGAGCCGCACGATGCGGCCGACGCCGCGAGCGCCGACGCCATCGGTGACGAAGACCTGCTCGCCCGTGTCGAGCCGACGCACTCGCGCGTGATGCGCCGCGTCCTCTCCGAGCGTGACCGTCGTGCCGGGCACGAGCGGCTGATCGCTCGAGAAAAAACCTGCTAACGACGCGAAATCGTCGCGCTCCACCAGATGTCCTCGACGTCCTCGTCAACGACCACCCAACCGGTGTCGCTCAAACGGTCGCACATCATCTCACGCTCTCCATGGAGAATCCCGCTCAACACGGCCCTGCCCCCGGGTGCCAGCGCGCGGGCCATCTCCGGCAGGAGCTCGAAGTGAACACTCGATACGATGTTCGCCAGGATCACGTCCACCGGCGCAACGAGCGGTAACAGCACCAGCGCGTCACCTTCGATGACGTGTACGAGGTTGGCCACCCCGTTCCGCTCGACGTTCTCGGTTGCGTTCCCTATCGCGTCGGGGTCGAGCTCCACGGCAATGACCGTCCGGGCGCCGAGCTTGGCCGCCGCGATGGACAGCACCGCGCTGCCGGCGCCGAGATCCGCGACCTTCGCATCTCGGACGACGATGCGTTGCATCAGCCGAATGACGGAGCGAGTGGTCGCATGGTCGCCCGTGCCGAACGCCATGCCGGGATCGACGACTACGGTACGCTCGGGTTCGAGGTTGCCGGCAAGCCACGGTGGCGCGATGCGAAGATCACCGACCGTTTGCACCGAAAGGAGGTTCTTCCACGCCTCGGACCAGTCGGTGTCGGCTGCGCGGCCGACCGCGACGCTCGCGCCGGGGTCAGCGACGCGAACGGCGGCGGCAACAGCTTCGACGTCGGTCTCCGGCGGGAAGTGCGTGACGAGCGCCGCGCCGTCCTCGTGCACCCCCTGCGCGCCGGCCGCGAAGAGAGCCGCGAGTGCGGCCTCGGGCTCGCGACCGGGCACGACGCGGAGGGAGAGCCAGCTCACAAGTCGGGAATCGGGAATCGGGAGTCGGGAATCGAAAAACCCTCGGGACGCCGCCCAGACCGATGCAGTCGTTCGGCTCCTGGCGCCGTTAGGTCTTCTGATGCTAGGCGCCTAACGCCTCTTTCATCCGGGTCCAGAATCCCTTCTCGCGTGACTGGGGCGCCTTGTGCGTCTCCGCCAGCTTCCGGAGTATCGCCTCCTCCTCACGCGTGACGGAGTCCGGTGTCCAGAGCTGAACTCGTACGTGCAGGTCACCGACCCCCGACGCGTTCACCCGCGGCAGCCCGCGGCCGCGAACGTTGAACACCTGGCCGCTTTGGGTTCCTGGCGGGATTCGTAGCGATACCGTGGTGGTCACCGCCGGAACGTCCACGTCATCGCCTAACACGAGCTGCGGATACGAGACGAGCACCTCACAATACAGGTCCTCGCCATCGCGCTCGAAGCGCGGATCGTCCGCTACCTCGAAGACAACGAGGACGTCGCCGCGCGGGCCGCCACGCGGGCCGGCGTTGCCCATGCCACGGAGCGTCATGTATTGCCCGGTCGCGACGCCCGCAGGGATCTGCACCGGAATCGAGTGATCGCCCCGAACGCGTCCCTCGCCCCTGCACTTCTTGCACGGCGCGGCGATGACCGTGCCCTCGCCGGCACATGTGGGACACGGTGCGACGCTCACGAACTGACCGAAGAACGAACGCTGCGCGCGCCGGACCTCTCCGGAACCGCCGCACGTGGCGCAACGCTGGGCCTTTGTTCCCTGCTCCGCGCCGGAGCCCTCGCAGCGGTCGCAGGGGTCGAGCAGCTTCGCGTTGAACGTCTTCTGTACCCCAGTCGCAACTTCCTCGAGCGTGAGCTCGACGGTGAACTTGACGTCGCTGCCCGTGCGACTGTTGCCCTGGCGGCGTCCGCCGGAGGCTCCGAACAGATCACCGAGCCCGCTGAACGCGCCGAAGTCGCGCATGAAGATGCTGAGCGCTTCCGACAGATCGACGTGGTGGAAGCCGGCCCCGCCGCCGCGCAGCCCTGCTTCACCGTAGCGGTCGTACGCTGCGCGCTTGTTAGGATCGCGCAGCACGTCGTACGCCTCGGTGATCTCCTTGAACTTCTCTTCGGCCTCCCGCGAACCGTTGTTGCGGTCGGGGTGGTACTGCATGGCGAGCTTGCGGTACGCCTTCTTGATCTCATCGTCGGACGCCGCTTTCTGGACGCCGAGGACTGAATAGAAATCAGACATGGTCCTGAAGACTAATACGCTAACGCCGGGGGCCGGATGCTTCGTGCTGGTGGCTCTCTGCCGGTCGCTGTCGGTTGCTGGCGCGTCACCCTAGTCCAGCAGATCCGAAACGAGCCTCGACGCGTGTGTGACGACGGCAATCACCTTCTCGTACGGCATCCGCGTGGGGCCGATCACCCCGATCACACCCGCCAGCGAGCCGGCGCGGTACTCCGACGTGACGATGGTGAAGTTTTCGAACCGCGGGTCGCCGTGCTCGTTGCCGATCGTGATCGACACCCCGGGGTTGATGTGCCTCCGACGAAGCAGCTCGGTGAGGTGCTCGTTGGACTCCGTCAACGCCAGTAGCCGGCGCATCTGATCGCTGGACGCGAACTCGGGCTGCTCCGCGAGCACCGACGTCTGCCCCAACACGAGACCTTCGTCGCGCCGCAGGGGGTCGTCGAAGATGGCGTCGCGCTCCTGGACGAAGATGTTGAGCAGCTCGCGCGTGGTGGAACCCGGATTCGCGTCACGGAGGCGCGCGGCCAGCGACGCGCGGATCTCGCGCAGCGTCAGCCCGGCGAGCCGTTCGTTGAGCACCACCGAGACCTCGGCCAGCGCGTTGTCGGCGATTCGCTCGCCGACCTCGACGAAGATCTGGCGAACGGCGCCGCCTTGAAGCGAAAGCACCAGCACGAGCCGCTCACTCGAGAGGCGCACCAGCTCCAAGCGCTGCAGCACGATCTGGTCGAGCCTCGGCCCCACCGCCATGCCGAGCTCCTGGGTGAGCACGGAGAGCGACTGCGCGGCGCGACGAAGGATCGCCTCGATGGTAGACCCTCCACTGGCCGACAATTGTTCGGCGAGCTTCTCGCGGTCGGGGCTCGCAATCGGCGCGACACGCATGAGCGAGTCGACGTAGAGGCGGTAGGCGACGTCAGTCGGGACCCGACCGGCCGAGGTATGGGGATGGTAAAGATACCCCTTCTCCTCGAGGTCGCTCATGGTGTTGCGGATGGTCGCCGGCGAGACCCCGAGCCCGAAGCGTCGCGAGATCGTGCGCGACCCGGCGGGCTCGGCAGTCTCTACGTAGCTCTGAATCACGGCCTCGAGTACGCGCCGCTCGCGGTCCGAGAGCTCGGGGAATCCCATAAGGTAAACTATACTAACGACTTCTGATGGCCGTCAACGATGCGGCCAGGGCGTCGAGACGGAGCCACCCGGTAGCGGTCAAATGCAACCGATCGCCGTCGAGCTTCGCCCACTCGGCCCCGACCCATGGCTGGACGACTTCCCGCTCGGAAGGTCGAATTGGCAACCCCTCGGCTGTGCGCAGACCAAGGTACACCTCCTCGGAGATACGGTTCTCGTCGGTCAGCGATTCCGCACCGCTGACCGGGTCCGCGCCGCTCCTCACCAGTCGGAGCCAGGCGGCGTACTCACGCTCGTTCCACCGGCGAACGTTTCCGTCGAAACCGTGCGCGGCCGGACCGAGACCGACGTACGACGTGCCGCTCCAGTAACCCCGATTGTGCCGCGACCATCGGCCCGGGCGCCCGAAGTTGGAGACCTCGTAGTGCGCGTAGCCCGCGGCGCTCAGTTCACGATGCGCGTGCAGATACTCGGCTTCGTAGGCGTCTTCACTTCCCTCGACGATCGCGCCACGGTCCCGCCAGCGCGCAATCGGCGTATGCGGCTCGACCGTCAGGCCGTACAGCGAGATGTGCGGCGGAGCGAGCGCGATCGCCGAGTCGAGATCCCGGGACCAATCGCGGTCGAGCGACGCCGGGAGCGCGAAGATGAGGTCCAGCGACCAGTTCTCGATGCCAGCATCCCCCAGTCTGGCCGCCGCCTCGACGACGCGGCGACTGTCGTGCGTACGGTGCATCCACGAGAGCGCGCGGTCGTCGAACGATTGAACGCCAACGGACACGCGGTTCACCCCGGCGGCCCGCCAGGCCGAGACGGAGGGCGCGTCAATATCGTCCGGATTTGCCTCGAGCGTTATCTCGGCGTCGGCAGCCGGCGGAAAACGTTGTACCACGACGTCGATCAGTCGCGCGACGCCGTCTGGACCGAGCCGCGACGGCGTTCCACCGCCGAGGTATATCGTGTCGACGCTCGACGGCGGAACGCCTAACGCGCGAACGTCGAGCTCGGACGCGACGCCGGCGACGTACTCGTCCGACGGAACCCGGCTCCGCACGGCGATGGCGAAGTCGCAGTACGAACAGCGACGGGCGCAGAACGGAACGTGAACGTACACGTGGCGGGGCGGCACACGGAAAGATAGCGCGCGTCGCGGGCGGTCAGCGGCGGCGGTGTACCTCGCCGGTCGGCAGCGTTTCCACGAGGCCAGCGAGCTCCAACGCGGTTACAGCCGCGAGGGAACGGCGCGCGGTGAGTGCAGCTCGCTCAGTCAGAACGTCGATGGGTGTAGCCCCGTCCGCGAGAGCGATCCAGACCGCACGCTCATCGCCGTGGAGCGTTCCTGCGACGTTGGGCCGGGTCGACGCGTCGGGTAGCCCAAGCAGCGACAGCGCGTCGTCCGCGCCAAGGATGGCGTGCGCGCCCTGCCTCAGCAGCCCGTTGGATCCGACGTGCTGTGGCGATTCGATCGGGCCTGGCACCGCGCCGACGTCGCGGCCGAGGTCCAGCGCATGATCCGCCGTGATGAGCGCGCCACTGCGCTCGCCCGCCTCGACGACGATCGTGAGCCTCGCGAGCGCGGCAATGATCCGGTTGCGACGTGGGAAGGAGGCGGGACCGGCTCGCGATCCGCAGGGGAACTCCGAGATGACGACTCCCCGTTCAGCGATGCTCGCGTGGAGGGCGCGGTGCGCGATCGGGTAGGCGACGTCGACTCCGGTGCCTAACACGGCGGCAGTGACGCCTCCGCGGGCGAGCGCAGCGCGGTGCGCCGCCGCGTCGATGCCACGGGCCATTCCGCTCACCACGCACGCGCCGGCCGCTGCGAGCGCGCCCGCGAGGGTTTGCGTCACACGCTCTCCGTAGGGTGTCGACCGCCGAGTTCCGACGATCGCGACCGATGGGCGCGCGAGCACCGACAGGTCACCGAGCACGCAGAGATACGGCGGTGGATCGACGAGCTGAAGCAGCGGCGCGGGATAGGCGTCATCGCCAAGAAGCAACAGCGCAGCGCCGCATCGCTCGGCGTCAGCCGCGAGGCGCACCGCCTCGTCCCGAAGGCGAGACTGTTCGCGCGGGTGTACCGTTGTTCCAAAAGCGTCTGCCGCGGAGCCGAACCGTTGTGAGCGTTCGCGGTAGCCGCGGGCGCCGACCCCGGGCGCGAGCGCCAACGCCAAGGCGTCGACGCGAGCGTCAGGGCAGCTGGACGCTTCCCTCACGCCGCTCCGCCGCCTTGCGCATGCCGAGCAGCTGGCGCCACCACCCGGCGAGCAGTTCGTCGAGCCCGGTGCGCGCCGCCGCACTCACCGCGTACGCCCCGAACGAGCCCGGCGCCTCGATGGGAGGTACAAAATCCTCGCCTAACAAGTCCAGCTTGGTGAACACGACGCAGTGCGGCTTCTCGGCCAGCTCGCCCGAGTAGGCAGCGACCTCCCGACGGAGGTCGTCGTATTCCTGCTGCCAGTCCATCGAGTCGATGGGGATGAGAAAGGCGAGGATGCGCGTACGCTCGACGTGACGCAGGAACTGTAGGCCGAGCCCTTTTCCCTCGTGCGCACCCTCGATGATGCCCGGGATGTCCGCAACGACGAAGGTCCGGGCGTCGCTCAGCTGAACGACGCCGAGGTTCGGCGACAGCGTCGTAAACGGGTAGTCGGCAATCTTGGGCCTCGCCGCCGAGATGACGGAGAGCAGCGTGGACTTGCCCGCGTTCGGCTTGCCGACGAGCCCCACATCGGCGATGAGCTTGAGCTCGAGCTCCAGCGAGCGCTGCTCGCCTTCCTCACCAGGCTGCCACTCGCGTGGTGACTGGTGAGTGGAGGTCGCGAAGAACGCGTTGCCTTTGCCTCCGCGCCCGCCGCGGGCCACGACCAGCTCGTCACCGTGCGCGAGCACTTCGCCGAGAACGAGGCCGCCAACCTCTCGAATGACGGTCCCTGGCGGCACAGGCAGCACGACGTCAGCGCCGGAACGCCCCGTCTTGTTCGAGCCCATGCCGTGCTCGCCACGTTCGGCCTGCCAGCTGTCGCGATATGTGTAGTCGAGCAGTGTCGCCAGGTTGTCGTCCGCGCGGACGATGACGTCGCCGCCCCGACCACCGTCACCACCGTCGGGTCCGCCCATGGGAACGAACTTCTCGCGGCGAAAGGAGCTGGCGCCCGAGCCACCGGTGCCCGCTTCCACCCGAACCACTACTCGATCAATGAACACCGCGTCGATCCTCGTGGATGGTCACCTGCTCAGTATTCGCGTCAGGAGCTGGCGGTACCGGCGCGAGTCGACGGGGTCTAACAGATCCGCCACCGATTCCAAGGCGCCCGCGACTTCGGCCGGCGACGCGCCTGCGTGAATCGCGCCGTGCAGGTGCGAGTGCAGTTGGCGATCCTGTCGGGCCATGGCGCACGCGCTCACGATGCACAGCTCGCGGCGCTTGAGATCCAGCGCAGGGCGCGACAGCACCTTGCCATATCCTTCCACGATCATCCACGCGTCGAGCGCCGGGTGCAGTTGGCGGATGTTGTGACGGAGCCGCTCGTAGAAGGGCCCGTACACGGTGGCGCATGTCTCCTCGCCGTTCGCTCGCCAGCTGGACGCATTCTCAAAGTCCTCGCCCTCATCGGTAGCAGGCGCGCTTCGCCCGGAGACGCGGCGCCATTCGCGCGCTGCGTTGAGCGCTCGAGGAAATCCCGCGAACAGATACGATTGCAGCACCACCTCTTCGACCCACTCGGGCCGACATTCGGACGCCGCGCGAACGAACGCCTCGCGCACTTGCAGCTCGGTGCCGGCGGCAATGACTCCCGAGAGCCGGACCAACGACAACGTCTCCGCATCGAGCGCGCGCTCGGACGGCAGTGTATCACGACTGGGCATGTCGCCCATCATCTCAGTGTCGAGCATTGGATCGATCGGTTGCAGCGAAGGTGCTCGGAAGCTACAGACCTTCACGCACTGGCGGGGAGCAGCTCGCCGACGACCTCTCCGCGCGTATTCCGAATTCGTGTCCGACCGTACTCGGCCAACCTGGCGGAGAGACGCTCAGGCAGCACACCGAGAAGCTCGAGCATGCGCAGCACCGCCGGGTATTGAGCGCGCGTTGCACCGTCCTCGACCTTGATCACGAAGCCGAGGCCAAGGTCGAATACCGCGACGCTGTGCACGCCCTCGGCTCCGACCTTCGAGATGACTCGGCCGTTCGTTTCCTCGACCACCAACGAGTCGAATCGATCGGAGCCTCCGAACACAAACGGGCGGGTCCTTATCGCACGCGCGATGCGCGAAGGAATCTCGTCGCCGCGAGAGACCGCGACGGTGAAGCGCGCGTAGGCGCGGGCCATCGCTTCGAGTGGAAGGCCGAAGACGACCACGCCGCATCCGTCAATGGCGCGGATGACTTTCGCCGCGGGGACGCCTGTCCATCGAGACACCTCCTCGAGCGCGGCCATCTGGACGGGGTGCTCATCGAGTTCATAGCCGGCGAGCGTCCAGCCGCTGAAGTGCGCGCGCGCCAGCATTGCGGCGTGTTTGCCCGAGCAATTGTTGTGGAGTCGCGTGGGTCGCGCACCGGCGTCGCGAATGATGCGCGCGCCGCGGGGCGACAGCGGCTCATGTGGCCCGCACGCGAGGTCGCCTTCCTCGAGCCCGAGGTCGCGCAGCATCGACTCGGCGATGGCGACGTGTTCGGGCTCGCCGCCGTGGGAGGCCGCTGCAAGTGCGAGCTCGTCGTCGCCCCAGCCTATCTCATCGAATCCGCCAGCCGCGATCAGGGGCATGACTTGAAACGGCTTCGCGCACGATCGCCACATCGTGACCGTTTCCGGCTCGCGCGCTTTCCCAATCAGCCGGTCGTTGCCGTCGACCACAGCGGCGTGGACGCGGTGACGGGACTCGATACCCGCACCACGAGTGACCACGACGTCGAGATCGAACGAGCGCATAATCCAAGATAACGGGAAGCGGGAAGCGGGAGGCGGGAGGCGGGAGACGGGAGA
>JBKOYV010000416.1:0-7763 GCA_046725585.1 Gemmatimonadota bacterium
ACTCATCCTCTTTCGTCGGCAGCGTCAGATGTGTATAAGAGACAGCTGCTGGA
Source organism: Gemmatimonadota bacterium (assembly GCA_046725585.1). Classification (GTDB taxonomy): domain Bacteria; phylum Gemmatimonadota; class Gemmatimonadetes; order Gemmatimonadales; family Gemmatimonadaceae; genus JAJKIV01. Next base: position 54 of record JBKOYV010000416.1, read on the forward strand.
TGTGGGCGACGAGCTGCTCGAGTGCGACGATCCGCGAACGGTGCCCCGAGATGTGCGGGTGCATCGTGAGCACGAACATCGTGCCCTCCTCGTACGCCTTGTCGAACTCGTCGATCCACACCTGCGCGACCTCGCGCGGCGGACTGTAACGCTCACCGCGTGGGTCGAAGAGCGGAGCGTCGTCGAGGATCCACTCGACCGGCAGCTCGACCATCCCCGTCGGCTGCCCGTTCTGCAGGAGCTCGTACGGGCGCTCGTCCGCCATGAGCGAGCTCTCGTAGCGGAACCCCAGGTCGCGCAGGATCGACAGCGTGTTCGGGCTGAAATTCCAGCTCGGGGCGCGATACCCCGTCGGCTTCGTGCCCGTCATGCGCGTGATCTCGGCGAGTGCCTTCGTGAGCAGGGCGCGCTCGGCGGAGTCGGGTAGCGTCGTGTTCATCTCGTGAATCCAGCCATGGATTCCGAACTCGTGACGCCCGCTCTTCTTGATGACGTCCGCCATCTCCGGTGCGAGCTGCAAGCTCACGGAAGGGATGAAGAACGTCGCCGGGATGCGATTCTTGTCGAGCAGCTCCACCACGCGACGCAACCCCTGACGCGAGCCGTACTGTCCCATGGACAGCGCGCCGGCGTTCGCGTCGCCGAAGCGCAGCGCGACGGTTTCGTTGTCCACGTCGAACGAGAGCAGGACCGCGACGCGCGCGCCGTTCGGCCATGGCGCGGTCAGCAGGTTCCGGCCGGCCCTGACCGTATTTACGACGGTCGTCACACTGTCCATCGTCCACTGCCAGCCCGGCTTCGCGTTCGTCTGCGGAACGGGCTGGGCCTGGGCGAGCGCGAGCGACGGAACGAGAAGAGGGAGGAGAGTGAGCTTCATAGCGGATGGTGGCCGAAGCGTTGTTGGTGATCACCACGAACGTGCGTGGCGACGCGGCGTCTCATCCACGATGGCGCAAGGCGTTGCTGTGAGTAAGGTGCTGCCAGTGGCTCCGCGCACGCACGATGTCGAACGGTCGCGACCCGTCCTGGCTGGAGGCTCCGTTCTCCTCGACGAGCTCGCGGGCAATCGACGCTGAGCGGACGACCCTTTACCGCCGAGCCGGCTGGTCCTTACGATTGAAGGCTCGCCACGACCGCAACTCCACAGGAGCCAGGATGCGCCAAAGGAACCGTCGTCTCTTCGCCCTCGCTGCGTTCGCGTTCCCAGCCGCGCTCAGCGCCCAGACGTTCCGCTCCGCCGACACCGTCATCAGGAAGATGTGGCAGGCGGGCATGGAGCAGTCGCAGACCGAGAAGCTCGCTCAGGTTCTGATCGACTCCATCGGCCCTCGGCTCTCCGGGACGTCCGGGTTCGCCTCGGCCGTCGAGTGGCTGGAGAAGACCTATACCGGGTGGGGCATCCCCGTGCGGCGCGAGAAGTACGGGACGTGGCGGGGATGGCGACAGGGCACGGTGCACATGGAGATGATCGCGCCTCGGTTCCAGAACCTCGAGGTCGAGCTCCTGGCGTGGAGTCCGCCCACGCCGAAGAACGGGCCCGTCGAGGGAGACGTCGTCGTCATTCCCGACCTGGCCGACTCTGTCGCCGCGAAACAGTGGCTCGGGACCATCCGCGGGAAGTTCGTGCTCGTTGCCGTGCCGGAAATCATGTGTCGCGCGCCGCAGGAGCTCGAGCGTTATGCTCGCCCGGCGACGGTGGCGAAGATCAACCAGCAGCGCGTCGAGAATCAGCGGGTTGGCGGGCTGCGCTTCCGGTCGATCGCGTTCGGCGCGGCGCCGCAGGAAACGGCCAGGACGTTTTACGCTCGGCTGGACTCGGCGGGGGTCATGGGCGTCGGGACGCTCACGTGGTCGGGCGGCTGGGGCGTCGACAAGATTTTCGGGTCGAACACGCAGCGGGTGCCGAGCGTCGACCTGTCGTGTGAGGACTACGGGCTGCTCTACCGCCTGGCGACGAACAAGCAGGGCCCCCGCGTTCGGCTCACGGTGGAATCGCAGGCGACGCCCGCCGAGGTGCCGATGTTCGACGTCGTTGCCGAGCTCAAGGGGACGGAGCTGCCTAACGAATACGTCCTTCTCTCGGCACACCTCGACAGCTGGCACGGCGCGACGGGCGCTACGGACAACGGCACCGGCACGCTCACGATGCTCGAGGCGATGCGGATCCTGAAGGAGACCTATCCGCGCCCGCGCCGGACGATTCTCGCTGGCCACTGGGGCGGGGAGGAGCAGGGCACCATCGGCTCCCTCGCGTTCGCCGAGGATCACTCGGAGGTGATCAGCGGGCTGCAGGTGGCGTTCAATCAGGACAACGGCACGTGGCGCGTGGAGGTCCTCGAGGGGCAGGGCTTCCTCAAGGCGAGCGCGAGCCTCGCGAAGTGGGTGGCCCAGCTTCCGGCGGAGATGACGGACAGCGTGAAGCTGCAGGTGCCGGGTCCTCAGGCGAACAGCGGGAGCGATCACACGTCGTTCCTCTGTCGCCCCGCGCCGGCGTTCCGCCTACAGTCGAGCTACGCGGAGTACCGACAGTATACGTGGCACACGAACCGGGACACGTACGACAAGATCGTGTTCGACGACCTCAAGAACAACGCGACGATGGCGGCGATGCTGGCTTACGCGGCGTCGGAGGATCCGGAGCGGACGTCACGGGAGCTATCGACCCTGCCTCCGCTGCCTAACGGGCAACCGAGGCAGTGGCCGACGTGCGGGAAGGCGCGGCGGAGCTTCGCCCAACCGCCTGCGGCTGGGCGGAATCCGTGATGTTTTGCCCGGCTTGTTGTGCGACGAGCCGGGTAAGAGAGGGCAGAGGGCAGCGCACTGAAGCCGGCAGTGGGCGGTTGGCAGTAGGCAGAGAGCAGAGGAGAAAACGCGATGGCCGGCGCCCTCTCTGCCGTCTGCCCTCTGCCGTCCGCCGTCTGCCGTCTGCCCGCTTCAGTTGTCTGCCCTCTGCCGTCTCGCTTGCGATGAACGACCTTGGCTGATGCGCCGTCCGCGCTCTCTCGGTTGTTGTCGTCCTGATCGCGTGTGCCGAAGCGCCAACTTGACTGTGGCACTTCCACGCGCTAGGACGGTACTACTGAATTCCACCGCTGAGGACCGGCGCGTGGTTTGGCCCCGCCGTCAGGCCAGACCTCGAACTGGTCTCGCCACGGGGAGCGAACACGGTGTCAAAGAGGTAGGTTGGTAGGCCGCGCGATTCCGGAACGCGGCACAGTCGGGGAGCGCACCCTCAACAAGGCGGTTCGCATGCGCTCTGTGCGTTGCGATCTCTGTGGCACCAAGGCGCTCGTCGCGGCGTCGAAGTGCCCGAAGTGCGGTCACGGATTCGAGGTCCGTGACGGCTTCGGCGAGCTATTGCCGCTCGCACACTGCACGGGCTGCGACTCCTACTACCCGGAAAGCCTCGGCGCATGCCGCTGGTGTGGAACCAAGCCCGAGCGTTCGCCGATAGGAGCGTTAGGCCCTTACATCTGGAAGGGGTTCGGGATCCTCACGTTCGCGTCGCTCGCGATAGGCGCTTGGATCGTGAAGAACGACGCGTCGTCGCCGACCAAGCCCGCGCCTCGAACCTTCGTCGCCGATACGCTCCCCACCAATCAGCCGAAGACCGAATCGATCGGCCGGAAGATCGCGTTGGCGCACGCGGACACCGCGGCTGTCGGACTCGATTCTACAGGTGTCGCTCGCACCGATTCGACGCATGACACGGCGATCGCCCTCGCGACCGTTGACACGCTGCCGTCCGTATCGACGCCTGTCGTTGCGACCGAGCCGGTCTCGATTCAATCCGCCGGCGCCGTTGCGCAGCCTGACTCGGTGCCGTCGTCGGTCGATACGGCCGCAGACCCGCCACCGGCACCCGTCCCCGCCCCGCGCGTCAACGCGACCGCTCGAACCGTGGACCGCTCCGTCGACCGGATGGCGGAGCGCCCGCCGGCGAAACCGGCACCGCGTACGCTTGCCAAGGCACCAGGAGCCTCATCGTCCAGCGCGCCGGCGCGTCCGCGGGCACGCGCAACCGCACCCGCAACGGCACGCTCAACCGCACCCGCAACGGCGCGCGCGCCAGCGCCCCCGCGCGCGATCGCGAAGTCGGCGCCGCGTGCGACGTCCACTCGTGCCACGCCCATCCCCAAGACGACGGCGCGAGCGAAGACGCGCGCCGGCTGGGTGACATCGGTCGCGCGCAACTGGGCCGTCGTACGGTCGGATCCGACGCGTCAGTCTCGGATCATCGCGGCCATTGGCCCGAACACGCGCGTGCAGCTCGGCGAGACGCGCGGTGCGTGGAGGCGGATCAAGGCCAAGGGGCTCGCGGGCTGGGTCGAGCATCGCACGCTCATTGCGAGTGCGTACTCGCCGCCGAAGTCCCGGCTCGCGGCGCGTTAGGCCTTCCTTTAACGAGGCGGCAGCACGATGAGCGCGATGTCCGAGTTCTCCCGGACGCGCTCGAACAGGATCCGTTTCCCGTCCGGCGACACATCGAATCGCTGGAGCGACTCGCCGGGCTTGAGGGCGGTCAGCCGCCGTCGCTGGCCGGATGCGAGGTCCACCGACCAGAAATCCTGACGGCGGAATCCGCCCAGCTTCACCACGAGCTCGTTGCCGCCCGGAAGGAACCGGTAACTGTCCCCCACCCGATCCACGCTGATCGTTGGAATCGGGAAGGGCCGCCCCTCCGGTGTGACGGCCTTTACGGGAACGATCCGCGCGCGTGACGCTCCCGAATAGAGAATGAGGTTTCCGCTCGGCGACCACACGGGATTCGACGACACCGAGTCCACGAGCTGCAGCGGCATACTACCATCCACCGGAACCTTGAAGATGTGCACGCCGGGTCCGACCCTCGCGGCCACGGCGATCCACTTGCCGTCCGGCGACCATGATGGAGCGCCGCGAACGTCGAGCGATTCACCAACTGGCCGCGCGCCGGTTCCGGTGGCGGAGAGACAGTACAGCGTCGAGCGCGCCGGGCGCCGCACCGACGCACACAGCTGGCTTCCGTCCGGCGACACCGCCACCGCGCCGTCAATGGCTCCGTCGGGCGCTTTCCACAGCTCGGCTGCGTCGCCGCCGACGAGGCGCCAGATCGCATCCGCTCCGCCGCGAGCGGCGAGGTAATGAAGGGTGCCGTTGCGCGCAAACCGCGGCGCGGCGGCGCGCGCCGTCGGCAGGGGGATCCGCCGAGCTGAGTCTTCGCCGACGACGCCATTCGTGATCGGCGCGGACCAGAGTCCTACGGTCGGGTTCGAGACCGTTGCCACGAGACGCCTCGGCTGTCCCGGCATCTCGGCGCTGGCGGCGATGGAGATGTAATGCTCGACGCCCGTGACGACGCGCTGCGACGCGCCGGTACCGAGGTCCATCGAATACAGCCACGGCCCCGTGCCGTCGCCGGCAGTGGCAGTGTAGAGCAGGGCCCGATCGTCGAGCGCCACGGGGTACCCAACCCTCGCGTTGTGGCGCGTCACCCGCTCCGCCGCGCCGTCGGCGGAGGGAATGCGCCAGATGTCCATGTCGTTAGGCGGCAGGCCGTGCGTGAAGTAGAGCCAGCGGCCGTCGGGAGACCAGCTCAGGTGATGCGAATGAATTCCGCCCTCGGACACGTGGATCCGCCGGGCGTTCGCGCCGTCCCGGTCGGCGACGTAGATCGGGTCGCCGGAGGTCGTTTCATGATACGCGAGCCTGGAGCTGTCGGGCGACCAGACCGCCATCACGGCGGTGCCGAGAAACGGCCGAAACGGGCCGCCGTCGCTTGGCGCCAACCACACGCTCGCCGGTGCCGTGATGTCGGCAACGCGAACCCAGGTGCTCTCGCCATCAGCGGAGAATCCGACATTGCGCACATCCTCGTTGAGCAGCTGCGGAAACCGTCCGCTCGTGAGATTCACGAACCGTTCGCTGCCCACGCGTGTGACGAACGCGTCGAACACGCTGTCGCGATCCGCGAGAAACGCCACGCGCTGACCGTCGGCCGAGATGGATGCGTCCACCTCGGTGCCGGGGAAGTCCGTGACGCGCTCCACACGCGCGAGAGCCCATCGGGCTGCCCAAAACGCGTTAGGCCGCGCCGCACGCTGCCGCACAATGAGGAGCGTTGCGGCGGCAGCCAGTGTCACCACCGCCGTCGCGAGCATCCAGGACGAGCGGCGCGACGCTGCCGCGTCACGTCGCCCGTGCACTGTGAGGCGCTCGAGCCGCTCGACCAGGTCGTTGGCTGTCTGCCACCGATCGCCCGGCGCCTTTGCCAGGCAGGTCATCACCAGCTCGGCCAGCGGCGCCGGTACGTCCGGGCGATGGATCGTCAACGGTTCTGGCGCTCGGGACAGATGCGCGCCGAGGACCTCTTCGCGCGTCTCGGCCACGAACGGAGGGCGTCCCGCCAGCAGCTCGTACGCGAGCACGCCCACCGCGTAGATGTCGGCGCGGTGATTGATCAGCGGATCGCCCACGATCTGCTCCGGCGCCATATACGCCGGGGTCCCGAACGCCACGCCCTGCGTCGTCATGGGCGACGTGTCCACCGCCGCGTCTGCCTCGCGTGAGGCATGTGCACCGGTGTGCGCCGGACGTTCGTCCCCACGCCCGGCGACGATTGCCTTGGCCACGCCGAAGTCGGTGACCATGGCGTGGCGGCCGGTCAACAGCACGTTGTCGGGCTTGATGTCTCGGTGCACGATACCGCGCTCGTGTGCGTACGCCAGCGCGTCCGAAACATCGCGGAGGATCATGACGGCGTCGTCGATCGGCAGCGGCCCCTCTCGCGCCAGTCGCTGGCGCAGCGACGGTCCGGTCTCGAACGGCATCACGTAGTACAGCGCGCCGGCGGCACTCCCCGAGTCGAAGAGCGGGACGATGTGCGGATGCCTCAGGTTCGCGACGATCTCGATCTCGCGCAGGAAGCGGTCGCCGCCTAACGCCGTGGCGAGCACCGAGGACACAACCTTGACCGCCACATCGCGTCCGTGCCTGACGTCGCGGGCGAGGTAGACGGTCGCCATGCCGCCGCGACCGATCTCGCCGCTCAAGCGATACCGATCCGCCAACACCTCCGGGAACTCGGCGACGGGGGGCTCGAGAAGCGCTTCGAAGCGCTCGGCGGCGGGTGTGTCGATCAGCGGCGAGTCGCGATCGATCTCGGACACGATCCGCTCGAGCTCCGCCCGGAGCGCCGCATCGCCGCCGCTCAGCTCCGCCACGAGTGTGGCACGTCGCTCAGGTGGGGCGTCGAGCAGCGCGTCAAGGAGCGACGAAAGCCGCGACCAATCCTCGCCGGGTCGAGGGCCGGACGTCATAACGCGGGCGTGCGCGCGTCAGGACTCGAGTACGTGGCGAAGCATGACCCGCGCCTTCACCCAGTCGCGCCGCACCGTCCGAACCGTGACCCCCAGCGCCGCGGCGATCTCGCCCTCCATGAGCCCACCGAAGAACCGCAGCTCGACCACCTTCGCGAGACGCGGTTCCAGCCGGCCAAGGCGCGCGAGCGCGTCGTCGAGCTGAAGCAGCGCATCGGCCTGATCGTCCACAGCGATCGCGTCGTCATCGAGCGTGATCCGACGGCGTGTGCCACCGCGCTTGAGCGTGACTCGCGCCTTCGCGAAGTCCACGAGCACGTGACGCATCGCGAGCGACGCAACGGCGAAAAAGTGCGAGCGGTCGCGCCACTTCGACGGCGATTGGTCGGCGAGCTTGAGATAGGCCTCGTGA
>JBKOYV010000227.1:0-30668 GCA_046725585.1 Gemmatimonadota bacterium
CTAGTGGGTCAAGGCGTAGAAGAGGTAGTTGACCCCGAGCTCGTACGCCTCGTTCGACTCCTCCATCGGCCGGAAGCCTAACGCCGAGTATTCCCAGAAGTTCGAGATGTCGGTGTTGAAGTTGATCATGACCATGAGCCGCTTCGTCGGGTCGTTGTCCTCGAAGATCCCGCGAAAGATCGGCGGCCCCTGGTCGTAGAACTGCTTCACGATGTCGAACGAAGGAATGTCGAAGAACGCGTGAAAGATCGGGTGCGACACATCGAGGTCGATGGGATGCAGGTTCGGGAGCACGACCTGCAGCATGGACACCATGTTCGCCCAGCCGCTCTGTCCCCGGAAGGCGTCCTCGCGCGTGTCGTCGATGATGAGAAAGCCGCCACGCAACAGGTACTTTCGGAGCGCGAGCACCTCCTTGTCGGTCAACGTGAGGTAGCCTGCCTCGACGAGAAACGCGACCGGGTATCGGAACAGTTCCGGGTCGTCGATCGCGATGACGTTCGTGGCGTCGACGTGCGGCCGTATCACGCTGATCTCCGAAACGATCTTCATGAGATTCATTTCGGCCGTCCCGTTCTCCGCGTACCCGTACCCGTGGGCCCAGGCCGGTTCGCCGCGGTAGTAACACTGTCCCGGGCCGCCCTTGTACTTGAGGCGAACGAACGTGAACTGCCCGTCATACGGGACGTTCTTCGTGATGGGCGGGTCGGGACAATCGGTGAGCGCACCAAAGCGACCTCCGCCTTGGAATACACCGCTCTGTGCCTGCCCCACCGATCCCGCGCACAGCGCCATCGTCACCGCGAAAGTCGCCCGTACCCTCATTGATGGTTCGCCTCGAGTCAGACCGACGGAATGTCGAGGCGCGGACCTCAACACCCGATTTCACGTCCATCGACGGGGGTTGAACCCTTTCGTGCATCGACCCGTCCAACGGTATGCGATCGTCGTTTGACTTGGGCGGTCTCCGGCCTAAATTGCCTCACATGGTGAGGTACTCATCATGTGAGGCAATCCCGACGAGGACGCAATGGCGCAGTCATCACTCGGACTCCTGCAAGGCACCGTCGACGTACTGATCCTTCGCACTCTCTCCTGGACGTCCATGCACGGCTACGGCATAGCGCGGTGGATCAGCGACCGGAGTGACGGCGCCCTGGCTGTGGAAGACGCGGCGCTCTACCAGGCGCTTCACCGGCTCGAGCGGAAAGGCTTCGTGGAGTCCGAGTGGGGTACCTCCGACACGGGACACCGGGCCAAGTACTACACGCTCACGCCCGCCGGGCGGCGACAACTCAAGAGCGAGGTCGCGGAGCTGAGACAGTACATGGGCGTGCTATTCCGTGTCCTCGATACGGCCTGACGACCGCATGAGCCGCACACCAGACCCCCACCGCGAGTTCCGATTCGCCTGGCGCTCCAAGCGTCAGGTCGCCCGCGACGTGGACGCCGAGCTGGCGTTCCATCTCGCGCAGCGGGTCGAGGAGCTCATGGGGCGCGGCCTTTCCGCCGACGAGGCGCGCCGCGAAGCCGCGGCGCGGTTCGGCAACCTCGAATTCACCCGCGAGTATTGCCGCGACGAGGACGTTCGCCGCGAGCGGGAAACCCGACATACCACGATGATCGACGAGCTCAGGCAAGACCTCATCTACGCGCTCCGAGCGCTCCGCTCGGCGCCGGGGTTCGCGCTGGTCGCGCTACTCACGCTGGCGTTAGGCATCGGCGCCAACACCGCGATCTTCAGCGTGGTGCGCGGCGTCCTCCTCAGCCCTCTTCCCTTCCCCGAGCCCGATCGGGTGGTCCGGGTATGGCACTCGAACCGGGCGGAGAACGACCTCAGATCCCAGGTCTCGGAGCCCGACTTCAAGGAATGGAGCGCTGCGACCAGGCGGTTCTCGTCCCTTTCTGCGTACTGGTATTCGCCGGGTGGCAGCGGCGCAGACCTCACCGGAGTCGGGACGCCGGAACGGATCCAGGGCGCGTACTTCACGCCGACGTTCTTCGAAACCCTCCGCCCGCGCGCGCAGCTCGGGCGAACGATTCGTCCGGAGGAAGCCGTCGTCGGCAACGACCATTACGTGGTGCTGAGCGACGGTTTCTGGAGGCGCCGCCTTGCCGGCGATCGCACCGTCGTTGGCCGCGCCCTTACGATCGACGGCATTCCGTACACCGTCGTCGGCGTGATGGAGCCGGGCTTCACCTACCCGGCCGACCGCATTGACTACTGGATGCCGCTGTCCAACATGGGTCCGGACGCGATCGGGCGACAGCGCGGGAGCCGCTTCCTCGATGTCATCGGCCGACTCGCGCCCGGTGCGACGATTCAGCAGGCGCACGACGAGCTCGCATCGATTTCGCGCCTCACGGCGGAGCGCGAGCCCGAGGCGCAGGGATGGACCGACGTCGCCACACTGCCTGTGCACGAAGCGCTGGTCGGTGACGTCCGACGGCCGCTCATCGTTCTGCTCGGCGCCGTCGGCTTCGTTCTGCTCATCACGTGTGTCAACATCGCCGGGCTTCTTCTTGCCCGCGCCACGGCGCGACAGCGCGAGCTGGCCGTCCGGTCCGCGTTAGGCGCCGGACGTGGACGCATCATACGGCAGCTCGTGACCGAGAGCGTCGTCCTCGCGCTGATCGGCGGGACGTTAGGTGTCGCGCTCGCCATCGCCGGCGTGCGCGTCCTGGGCAGCGTGGGCGCCGCAGACCTGCCTCGTGCGGCGGAGATCCGCATCGACGGCGTGGTGTTGCTCTACGCGCTCGGCGTCTCGACGCTGGCCGGTCTCATCTTCGGTCTTCTCCCCGCGATCCGCGCAACGTCGCGGAATCTGCAGGGCGTGCTCCGAGCCGGGAGCCGAGGCTCGGTTGGCAACGCCGGCCACAATCTCCGCGCTGCGCTCGTGGTCGCGGAGGTGGCTCTCGCGGTCGTGCTCGTTGTCGGCGCCGGCCTTGCGACGAAGAGCTTCGCGCGGTTGCTCGACATCGACCCCGGCTTCAAGGCGAACAACGTGCTGGCGGTCCGCCTGGGTATTCCGTATGAACGCTACGGCGAGGAACGCGTTCGCGGCTATTACCAGGCGCTCCTCGATCGGATCGCCGCCGTGCCCGGTGTCGAAGCCGTCGGCTCGGCGAAGGATTTTCCGCTGCGGGGAACAGGCGAGTTGCGTCCACTCACGGTTCCCGGCAGTGCCGGCGGCGACGCGGAAAAATCGGTACGCCTGGCCGCCCTGCACGTGAGCGCCGACTACTTTCGCGCGATGGGCATCCCGCTGCGGGAAGGACGCACGTTCACGATGGCCGATCGCGAGGACGCGCCACCGGTCTGGATCGTGAACGAAGCGTTCGCCAAACGCTACTTCCCTAGCGAGAGTCCGGTCGGGAAGGTGGTGCGCATGGGACCGGTCCCGATCCAGATCATCGGCGTAGTGGGCGACTTCCGCCAGAAGAGTCTGACGGAACCGGCGGAGCCGTACGCGTACATCCATTATCCGCAGAACATGCGGGCGGGGATGAGCATCGCGGTGCGCACCGCCGGCGATCCCCTCCGGTACGCGAACGCCGTGCGCGAGGCGATCTGGTCGGTCGATCGCGAGCAGACGATCACGAACGTCGAGACGCTCTCCGCCATCGTCGGTGGAAACGTGGCTCGGCCGCGCCTCCTCGCCACGTTGCTCATCCTATTTGGCGTCATGGGGCTCACGCTGGGCGTGTTAGGCATCTACGGGGTGCTCGCCTACGCGGTCAGCCAGCGCCGGCAGGAGATTGGCGTGCGCGTCGCGCTCGGAGCGACGCCGCGTTCCGTGCTCCGGTTGGTCGTGGGCCAGGGAATGTCCCTCGCCGCCATCGGCGTGGTGGCTGGGATCGCCGGGGCGCTCGTGGTCACGCGCGTGATGGCTGCCGTGCTCTACGACGTGCGTACCACGGACCCAGCCACCTTCGTCACGGTCGTCGTCGTGCTCCTCGGCGCAGCCCTGGTTGCAAGCTGGCTCCCGGCGCGGCGGGCGCTCCGCATCGATCCGGTTCAGGCGCTGAGGTACGACTGACTACCCCTGTGGGAAGGCCGCATCTCGATTACCATGTTCAGTCCCACTCGATCGGACTGGAGATGCGATTCGAGATTCGGTCGCTCACATCGAAAGACGCGGCAGCGTTTCAAGTGCTCCGCCTTCGCTCGCTCCGGGAGTCGCCGGAGGCGTTCGGCTCGTCCTACGATGAGGAGGTGTCGAGGCCGCTCACCGCCGTGGCCGAGCGGCTCGAGGCGGCTCTGACGCCGAATGCCCGCGTTGTCTTCGGGGCATTCGCCGAGGGCACGCTCATTGGCGTCATCGGGTGCGTCCAGGAGGCGCGAGTGAAGTCGCGGCACAAGGCCGTCGTCTGGGGCATGTATGTCACGCCGGAGGCCAGAGGCCAGGGCGTAGGGCGAGCGTTGCTCGATCGCGTCGTCGTGGAAGCGCGGGGCTGGCCTAGCGTGGAGCGGATTGTCCTGTCGGCCGTCGAGCGCGCGAACGCCGCGCGAGCGCTATACCTGGCGGCCGGCTTCAAGCCCTACGCCCGTGAGGTCGACGCGTTCCGGCAGAGCGGCAAGAGCGACACCCTCGAGTTCTTCGCGCTCGAGTTGAGCGACCGATCCGGTCGAGGAACCACCCCGGCCTGAGCATCGTCCGAACGTGGCATCGGCGTTCACGCACGCGATCGCGGGACTCGCGATCGGAACCGCTTTTCCGCGGCCGCGCCGGTCCGCGCGGTTTTGGCTGCTTGGCGCCGCCGGTGCGGCAATTCCGGACCTGGACGTCATCGGTTATCGGCTCGGTGTGCCGTACGACAGCGTATTCGGGCATCGTGGATTCACGCACTCGCTCGTTTTCGCGGCGCTGCTCGCGGGCCTCTGCCTGGTCACGTTCCGGGGAGACAGCGCGGGGCAGCGACGGTTGGTGTGGCTCTATCTCTTTCTCGCCACGGCGTCGCACGGAGTGCTCGATGCGATGACTTCCGGAGGCGGAGGGGTGGCGTTCTTCGCGCCGTTCGTGAACGAGCGTTACTTCTTCCCGTGGCGGCCCATTCTGGTCTCACCCCTCAACCCGCGTCGATTCTTCACCGCACGCGGGTTCGCGATCCTCGCGAACGAGGTGGTGTGGGTTTGGACACCGTCCATCGCGTTCGCGCTCGTCATGAGTGCGCTCCGCCGGTCCACGGCCCAGGGAGCGCGCGACGACGGGCGTTAGGCTGACGCGAAGCGGCGCGAGTGTCGTGATCACGCGTTCGCCCGACGACATTGGAGTCTGTCTCCGTGACCATGCGGTATGGTCATAGGACAACCGGAGCGTCGCGGCACGCCGGGGTTCCGGCGTCGATTCCCGCGCGGCAGATTGACGGCTCACACCCCTCGGGACCGTTCATGCGACTCAAGTCCGTCGTCATCGCACTCGCAGCACTGCTCGTTGGAACGCCGCTCATCGCCCAGCAACCGCAGCCCTCGAACCGCGGGCCCGGTGGCGCGCGGGGCACGCAGATCCAGCCCGGAGAGTCCTGCCCGCCCGGCACGACCGAGATCCGCCCTCGGAATTGCATGGGTCCCGAAGGGCCGGTGCCCAGCATCCTCGACTACCGTCCGAAGTCGACCCTCGTCACGCCGGCGCACATCGTCAAGACCGCCAAGTACGCGGCGATCGATTACCACGGCCATCCCCAGAGCCTCCTCGCCTCCGAGGAAGGAGTCGCGAATCTGGTCGCCTGGCTCGACAGTCTGAACGTCCGAATGATGGTCGCCGCGGACAACATGTCGGGAGAACGGTTGCAGAAGGCGATGGCGGTGATCAACGCGTCGCCGAAGGCGAAGGACCGCGTGCGCGTCCTCGCTGGCGTCGACTTTCGAAACGTCGGTCCTGGATGGGCCGAGAAGGCTGTCGCGCAGCTCGAGGCCGATGTCGCCGCCGGTGCGGTCGGCGTAGGCGAAGTCGGAAAGGGCTTTGGGCTCTCGATCAAGAAGGCCGATGGCTCCCGTCTCAAGCTCGACGATCCGGACCTCGACCCGATCTGGGATGCGTGCGCCAGACTCAAGCTCCCGGTCTTCATTCACACCGCCGACCCGCAGGAGTTCTTCGAGCCGATCGACTACACGAACGAGCGGTGGCTCGAGCTGTCTCTCTTCCCGGAGCGACGCTACCCGGCGGACAAGTTCCCGCGATTCGAGGAGCTCATGACCGAGCGGGACAACCTGTTCCGCAAACATCCGAAGACGACGTTCATCGCGGCCCACATGGGATGGCATGCGAACGACCTCGGTCGGCTGGCCAGGATGCTCGACGCGATGCCTAACGTTTATACCGAGGTCGGTGCCGTGCTCTACGACATCGGCCGCCAGCCGCGCGCGGCACACGACTTCTTCGTCAAGTATCAGGACAGGATCCTGTTCGGGAAGGACTCGTTCCAGCCCGAGGAGTATCCGTATTACTGGCGCGTGTTCGAGACGCGCGACGACTACTTCGACTATTACCGCCACTATCACGCGTTCTGGAAGCTGTACGGGATCGACCTTCCCGACAGCGTGCTCAAGAAGGTGTACTACCAGAACGCGCTGCGGATCGCGTCGCGGTTGCCGCAGACGGGCTGGCCGCGCTAGGCCACGTATTTCGGCCGGGTGCGCGTTGCTCGACGCGCGCCCGGCTCGCACCGCTCCTCACACGTTGCGAGCATCGTTTTTGCGACGGTGCGGTCTCGTGCGTTGATGGTGAGTGAGGATGACTACGCCAGCGACAGATCCGCCGCGGAGCCAAGCGGTGGACCGCCGCGTGCCGGGCGTCGGCACCGAGGCACCCGACTTCGAGCTCACGGACCACACGGGGCGCTGGCACCGGCTCTCCGAGCTCCGCGGTTCACCAGTGTTGGTCGCGTTCCATCCGGCGCACTGGGATCCGTCGTGGGGCGAGTACGTTCGGGCGTACAATCGCGTCATCGCGCGCGCGGGGGAGAAGCACGGCGCACGGCTGGTCAGTGTCGTCGTTCGTTCCAGCGGGTGGCAGGCGCTGTCGTTCGACGACGCGACACTCGACTTTCCGGTGGCGTGCCTGGACGCCGGCCCCGTTGCCGAGCGATACGGTGTGGATGGCGGTCCGGCGGTGTTCGTGGTCGACCACGCCGGCCGAATCACCTGGCGTCACACGGCCGGCGACGCACTGCCTTCACCTAACGACATTGCCGCGGCCCTGCGCGCAAGCCTGACCGCCGAGGCGCATGATCAGGGAAGCGGCTGGTCGCGCCGGCAGTTCGTGGCCACCACCCTCGCCGCGACGCTTGCGATCGCGTTCACACGTCGCGTCGCGCGTGCGGAACGGGTCGCTCCCGGGGCTCCCGCGAAGCCGTTAGGCTCCGCCGGCGCAGTGCAGCTCCGCGTCAACGGCCGCGAGCTGTCGCTCGATCTCGAGCCGCGCGTCACGCTGCTCGACGCGCTTCGCGAATACGCGGGGATCACCGGGCCCAAGAAAGGATGCGACCACGGCCAGTGTGGCGCTTGCACCGTTCACATCAACGGCCGGCGTATCCTGTCGTGTCTCACCTTCGCCGTGATGCAGCAGGGCAAAGAGATCACCACGATCGAAGGCCTTGCGGCGAGCGCCGACGCCACGGGTGACGCGCTGCACCCGATGCAGCAGGCGTTCATCGACCACGATGGGTTCCAGTGCGGCTACTGCACGTCGGGGCAAATCATGTCGGCCGCCGCCATGATCCGCGAACCGTGGGGACCGACGGATGACGACGTCCGCGAGGCGATGAGCGGCAACATCTGTCGGTGCGGTGCGTATCCAGGGATCGTTGCCGCGATCCAGAGCGTCCGGAAGCGCTCTGCGACCGACCAGGGAGGCCGGCGATGAAGCCCTTCGATTATTCGGCTCCCGGCTCGCTCGACGAAGCCACGCGAACCGGTGCGCGGCCGGGTACACGCTTCATTGCCGGCGGCACGACGCTGGTAGACCTCATGAAGCTCGAGGTCGAAACCCCCGAGCATCTCATCGACCTCAACCCACTCGGCGACCGTGACCCGTCGCTCGGCGGCGTAAGCGAGCTGCCGAACGGCGGGCTGCGGATCGGCGCGCTTGCCCGCATGAGCGACGTGGCGTGGAACGCGCACGTGAAGGAGCGATATCCGGTGTTGAGCCAGGCGCTGCTGCTCGCAGCCTCGGGCCAACTGCGCAACATGGCGTCGATGGCCGGCAACCTGCTGCAGCGGACGCGGTGCCCGTATTTCCGCGACACCGCCACGCCGTGCAACAAGCGGGAGCCAGGATCCGGGTGCTCGGCGATTCAGGGATTCAATCGCAGCCACGCGATCCTCGGCACGAGCGAGCACTGCATCGCCACGCATCCCTCGGACCCCGCGGTCGCGCTGGTAGCGCTCGGCGCCGCGATCCGCGTGCGCGGCGTCGGAGCGCAGCCGAGCGCGGAGCGAACGATCTCGATCGCGGACCTGCATCTGCTGCCAGGCACACACCCGGAACGCGAGACGGTGCTGAAACCGGGCGAGGTCATCACCTCGATCGACCTCACTCCCCTGCCGTTCGCGCGCCGGTCGCTCTACCTCAAGGTTCGCGATCGTGCGAGCTATGCCTTCGCGCTCGCGTCGGCGGCGGTAGCGCTGGACATCGCGAACGGTGCCATTCGAAACGCACGCATCGCGTTAGGTGGTGTGGCGACCAGGCCGTGGCGATCGACCGCAGCGGAGCGAGCGCTTATTGGCAGGCGGGCAACTCCCGCGACGTTCCGTTCCGCGGCGGAGGCTGCCCTCAGGGGAGCGGTACCGCGCCGGGATAACGCGTTCAAGATCGAGTTGGCGAAGCGCACGCTCGTGCGCGCGCTCACGGAGGTGTCGGCATGAGCGACGCAGCGAGAGCGACCCAGAACGCCGGCGCGCCGAGCGTCGGCGCCCCGATCAACCGGGTCGACGGCCGCCTCAAAGTCACCGGCGGCGCGAAGTACGCGGCCGAGTTCGCGGTGCCTAACGTGGCGCACGCGGTCATCGTAACGAGCACGATCGCGAAGGGGCGCGTGCAGCACATGGACACTGGCGCGGCCGAGCGCGCGCCGGGCGTGCTGACGGTGCTGACCCCGCAGAATGCGCCGCGCCTTCCGCGGCAGCAGGCCGCGCCCGGCGGCGGTCCCGCGATGCGCGTCCCGACCCTGCTGCAGAACGACGCCGTCCACTATAATGGCCAGCCCATCGGGCTCGTCATCGCCGACACGTTCGAGCACGCGATGGCCGCCGCGAACCTCGTGAAGGTCACGTACGCAGAAGAGCGGCCCGATCTCGATGTCACCACCGCGCCGCTCGCACCGGCCGAAACGACGCGGCCCGTTGGCAACAATCGCCGCCACAGCCAGCGGGGTGATACCGCCAAGGGACTCACGGAAGCCGAGGTGAAGGTCGAGCACACGTACACGACGCCGTTCGAGAATCACAATGCCATGGAGCCGCACAACACGCAGGCCGAATGGGACGGCGACAAGCTGACGCTGTACGACTCGACGCAGGGCATCTTCAACGTGCGAAACAGCGTGGCGCGTGCGTTCGGGATCCCACCGGAGAACGTGCGAGTAGTGTCGCATTTCACCGGAGGCGGCTTCGGCAGCAAGGGTGGCCCGTGGTCGCACGTCTACCTCGCCGCCATGGCGGCGAGGCACGTGTCGCGGCCGGTCAAGCTCGTGCTGACGCGCCGCCAGATGTTCGGCCCGTCGGGTGGGCGAGCGCACACGTCGCAGCGCGTCACGCTGGGGGCGAAGAGAGACGGCACGCTCACGGTGGTGCGGCACCTGACGACGTCGACGACATCGACGCTCGAGGATTTTCTCGAGTCGAGCGGAATGGCGACTCGCATGCTCTACGAGTCGCCGAACATCGAGACGGACCACGAGCTCATCAGGTTGAACGTCGGGTCCCCCACGTTCATGCGGGCGCCCGGGGAGTCGACCGGCAGCTTCGCGCTCGAGAGCGCGATGGACGAGCTGGCGGATGCGCTCGGGATGGATCCGATCGAGCTCCGACTCAAGAACTACGCGGAGAGCGATCCCGAGAGCGGCAAGCCATGGTCGAGCAAGTCCCTGCGCGAGTGTTATCGCGTTGGGGCAGAGCGGTTCGGCTGGAGCAAGCGATCGCCGAAGCCTCGATCGATGACGGACGGGCGATGGCTCATCGGATACGGGATGGCCACGGCGACGTACCCTGCGCGGCAGCAGGCCGCCTCGTGCCTCGCGCGCATTCTGCCGGACGGGAGGGCGCTCGTGCGGGCGGGCAGTCAGGAGATCGGCTGCGGCACGTACACCATCATGGCGCAGATCGCGGCGGACGCGCTGGGTCTGCCGGTCGATCGTGTGCGGTTCGAGCTTGGCGACACTGACATGCCGCCGACGCCGGCGTCCGTGGGTTCGGCGACAGCGTCCTCCACGGGTCCCGCGGTCAACGCGGCGGCAATGGCCGCGCGGCAGAAACTCGTGCAGATGGCAATGGCAGATACGAGGTCGCCGTTGCATGGAGCGCGTGAAGACGACATTCGAACCGCCGACGGACGGCTGTCGCTTGCGACGGACCCATCGAAGAACGAGACGTTCGAGGCGTTGATCACCCGAAACGGTGGGCAGCCGGTCGAAGCGCGCGTGGACCTCAAGCCGACGCCGGATCAGCAGCAGTACTCGATGCACTCGTTCGGCGCCGTGTTCGCCGAAGTGCGCGTAGACCGCGACCTCGGCGTCATTCGCGTTCCGCGTGTCGTGGCCGCGTACGGCGGCGGGAAGATCCTCAACGTGAAGACCGCGACGAGTCAGATGATCGGCGGGATCGTGTGGGGAATCTCGCAAGCATTGCTGGAGGAGACGCACATCGACCGTCGCTCGGGTCGCTACGTGAACGCCGACCTGGCCGAGTATCACGTGCCGGTGAACGCGGACATCGGGTCGATCGACGTGACGTTCGTGCGAGAAGATGACGCGCACGTGAACCCGATCGGCGTGAAGGGCGTGGGAGAGATTCCGATCGTCGGCGTAGCCGGGGCGATCGCGAACGCGATCTACCACGCCACCGGAAAGCGCGTCCGTGACTTGCCTATCACACTCGACAAACTGCTCACATAGCACGCATCGCGGCGGGTAGAGCGACGGCAACACCTAACGCGGATTTGAAACCGATTACGCCGGTGTTCGCGGATTTGCTCCGAGCGCAGTGAACCCTCCGGCGACGGCGTACGGATCCCTTTTTCTTTGTTGAACTGCCCCCGGGACACATCGGCCTCCCGGACAGGGGCGCATTGGCTTCCCGAGGCCGGTAACCAAAGACCCAGGCTCGTGGCGCCGGGACGCTGTCCCTCCAGGACAGGTCGCCATCCGGATGCTCCAGATCGAGTCGATCAACCATATCGTCCGCACAGCGGTACCGGATGCGGCTCGCAACGAGCCGTAACGCGAGAACGAGCCGACTTCGGGACGAGGAGTTTACCGAGGCCGTTGAACAAGAAAAAAAGCGTGAGAGACCGGACGCCGCCGTCGGAGGCGTCAATGCCCTCGGAGCGAATCGGCGAACATCGGCGTAATCGGTTTCAAATCCGCGTATGGTCTTTGCCTTCGCCACCGGTCGCGATGCCGACCGAATCGGGCAATGGCTTGCGGCGAACGCTCGTGGCCGAATATCGACTCGTCTGTTGTCGGTCACCGCGCTAGATTCGCGGTGTGGCCGTCTCCGGAATCGCCCCCGACCCGCTCCTGACAGCGGTCCCGTTCGAGATTCCTTCCCCGTCGCAGCTCGCGGCCATCGAAGCGCCGCCGGGACCCACGCTGGTCCTCGCCGGCCCCGGCGCCGGAAAGACGTTCTGTCTCATCGAGCGCATCCGGTATCTCATCGAGCAGCTCGAAATCGACCCGACGCGCATCTGCGCGTTCACCTTCACGAACAAGGCTGCGGACGAGATAGCGTCGCGGTTGGCGCGTCGCATTGGGTCGCGGGCGGAGGGCGTGAAGCGTCGGACCCTGCACGCCTTTTGTGCCGAGCTGCTGCGCGAGTACGGCTCGCACGTCAACCTCGGCGCGGGGTTCGGCATCGCGGACGAGGAGTACCAGCGCACCGTGCTCCGCCGGCTGGTCGGCGGCAAGCAGCCGCACCGCAAGATCCTCACGCGCTTCTCGGTCCATCGCCTGCGTGGCGATCACCTGTACCCTGACGACGCGCGACTCTTCGCGAGGTACGAGGAGTTCCTCGCCAAGCGAAACGTCGTCGACTTCGACACGCTGGTCGTGAAGGCAGCCGAGCTGCTCGAGAATACCGCGGCCGCACGAGAGGTCCGGAACCGCTGGCGGGTCATCCTGGTCGACGAGTTCCAGGATTTGAACCCGGTGCAGTACCGGGTCGTCTGCGCGCTGGCGCGCGATCATCGCCACGTGTTCGCCGTCGGCGATGACGAGCAATCGATCTACGCCTGGGCGGGCGCCGATCCTCGTGCGTTCAAGACGTTTCTCAACGATTTCGGCATAACGAGCCCGATCTATCTCGGCGAGAATCGCCGCTGTCCAGGACACATTTTCGGGCTCGCGCGACGTCTCATCGAGAAGAATCCGCCGATCTTCGATGGCCGCGAGATTCCGCAGGCCAATCGGACGTCGCCGTTCGAGGTGACCGCGTTTCACTTCGAATCGGACGAGGCGGAGCTCGCGTGGGTCGTGAACGACATTGTTCAGGATCGCGCCGTTCACGCCCACGGCCTTGGTGAGATCGCCGTTCTGTACCGGAAGCACGAGATCGGCGATGAGCTCGAGGCTGCCCTGCTCAACGCCGGGATTCCCTGCCGGCTGGCACACGGGCGCGCGCTGTCGGAGGAACGAATCATCGCGTACGTGCTCGCCGCGCTGCACGTGATCGCCCGCCCCGGCGACGATGTCGTTCGCGAACAATTCTTCGCGACTACCCTTCCGGCCGCGTTCCTGGATCACGCGCGAACGCGAGCCCGATCGCACAAGCGGCCGCTCGCGCGCGAGCTCGCCGAGATGCGCGATCGCCTGCCGCGAGGAGACTCGAATCGCAAGTGGATCAGTCTCGCGCTGGCGCGCCTGCGCAACCTCTCGGCGCTCGAGCGAGCCCACGCGTCGCTCGACGCGCTGGTCGGGGATCTCCTCTCGCAGAACGTGCGACCCCGTTCGCCGCTGGAGGAGCGGCACGACGAGCTGAGTGATCCCGCACAGGATCCCGAGGTCGTTCGTCTGGCGGAGCGTCTCCGGACGGCGCGGGAGCGCGACCGTTATGTGGATCTTCCGCGACTTGGCGGCGTCGAGATCGCGCTCGGAGCCATGATGGCGCAGATCGGTGTGACATCCCGGGTCACCACCGGCCCGACGCCGGACGGCGAGGCGCTGTCGCCGGATGACGCGCCGAAGCTCGGCCTCGTGCTCGCCACTTTCAAGGCCGCTCAGCTCCTGGAGATTGGCGACGCGTCCGACGCGTTCCGTGATTTCACCGCCATCGACATCGAGACGACCGATAAAGACGTCAATACGGCGGACGTGGTGGAAATCGCGGCCGTCCGCGTGCGAGATGGCCAGATTGTCGACGTGCTCAACTCGCTCGTGAAGCCCGACGGGTCGATCCCGGCGGCCGCAGTGGATGTCCACGGAATCCGGAACGCGGACGTCACAATGGCGCCGCCGTTCGCGGACATCTGGCCCAAGGTCGCGGCGTTCTGCGGTGACGACATCGTCGTTGCGCACAACGGATACGCCTTCGATTTCCGGATCCTCGACCGGATGGTTCGCGCGCTTGGCAAACGGTTCGAGCTCTGCACGTACGATTCGCTCCCACTTGCGCGCGACCTGTTCCGCACCAGCCGCAAGCTGTCGGAGCTCGCGAGGGTGCTCGGCGTCGACACAGGAACATCGCACCGCGCGCTCGACGATGCGCGGACGCTGGGGCGCGTCTTCCTTCAGCTCGGTGATTTGAAGGTGCAGCGCGCGAGGAAGACGGCGCTCGCGAATCTCCTCGACCTCGTCGGCCTCGGCCTCGCGCTGTGCGACAAATCGTCGCTCTGCGCTGAGGCCCTTCTGTTCCGCGACTTCTGTGTCCCTTACGCGTTAGGCCGCTACAGCTCGTGTCTCGAGATGTACGAGCGCGAGCGTGGCAACGACGAGTCGCTTCCGGGGGTCGACGAGGTCATCGAAGCTCTTGGCGGAACGAAGCTCATGGTCAAAATTCGGACGGAGAAGACGGCGCACGAGCGGTATCCGTCGACGATGCTGCGGCTGCGGCGGCTCATCGAACACGTCGAGGCGGGACCGCTACAGGCGCAGATTCAAACCTTCCTGGAGCGTGTCGCGCTCTCCGCACGAGGCGACGGCGTGGACGTCGATCGCGAGCGGGTGAACCTCCTGACGCTCCACTCGACGAAGGGGCTCGAGTTTTCGCGCGTCTACGTCGTGGGGTGCGAGGACGCGCAGTTGCCCGGACGTCCACCGTCAGGGGAGGAGGCGCCGAAGTCGGAAGTTGAGGAGGCGCGACGCCTGTTGTATGTCGGGATGACGCGGGCGAAGGATCGGCTGGTCCTGTCGCGCGCCGCCGTGCGTCGCGGGAACCAGACAGGCGGGCACCGGTTCCTCGACGAGATGGGGTTGATCCCCCAACGGCGATAACCCGGAGCGCGAAGACGCCCGCAGGCAGGCAGGTCGATTGTCCGCCCACCGCCGTCATGTTGCCGCGGTAAGGGGCCACGGTGGTACGTATCGTATGTCGAGGTGGCGACCGATCACGGCGAAATCCTCGACGTTCATCGTGACAATCGTCGCGCCGAGCTCGCGCGCTGTCGCAGCGATCAGCATGTCGTGAAAGAAAGCACGTGATTCCAGGCGCGACCGCGCCGCCGCCCGGCGACGCAAGCGCCGATCGACTGCGACTGCGAGCTCCCACATGCGCCATGTCGGAACGATGAACCGGCGCCGGGCGATGAACGGGTCTATGAGAGTGCGCCGGAGCGCACGTTCCCGGTCCGCGCGCTGTGCTCCGACAAGGAGCTCCGATGCAACGACGGCGCTGACGACCAAACGCGGGAGCTCCGCTCCGTGAAAGGCCTGTAGCTCTCGGCCGAACTCGACGTCGCGAAACCCGCGGATATAGACGTTCGAATCGAGCAGGAAAACCCTACTCAACGAATCGGCCTCGTAGGCCGAAACCGATCGACGAACCCGCCTCGGCCAATCAAGGTCTCAAGTCCCCGGTCGACCTCCGCCTCGAACTCGGCCACCTGTTCGGCAAGGGCCAAGGCGCGATCGATCGTCTCGGTCTCCGTGTCCGTGTGGAGCAGAGCTTTGACGCGGTTAATCCGGCGCTGATCGATGAACAGGTTTTTTCGGCGACGAGCGGGTGGCATCGACTCCCTCCGACGTTGGATATCTGTATAAATGCCGCACATGGCTGTATCGCGCCAGCCTTCGATCCGCTCGCGTCCTTTTTGCAGTCGATTGATCCGACTTGCAACGAAGCGATGAAATCCGCGTCTTCCCCCATACCGATGCCCGAGCTCGACACCTACCCCGCCCCGCTCGATCGCCTGCATGCGCTGGGCATCGACGAGTCCCAGTACCCCGCCCAGGTGGACTATCGCGCGTTGGGAATTGGGCCGGAGCACATTCCAGCTCTCATCGAGATTGCGGCCGACCGCCGATATGATCTGGCGACCGTTCCTGTCGTGTGGGCACGGATCCATGGCTGGCGAGCGTTAGGCACCCTGCGAGCGACCGAGGCGATCGGCCCGTTGATGGCATTGCTGGATCGAGCGGGTGATGACACCTGGATTCTCGATGAAGTCCCGCGAGCACTCGGGTCGATCGGAGCACCGGCATTGGCGGAGGCCGCGCGGTACCTTGCCGATTCCGAGCGCTCGGTCTGGGGCCGCATCGCGGCCGGGACTGCGCTGGCCGAGATCGCACAACATGATCCGGACGCCCGCGGCGACTGCGTGACTGTGCTCACCGAGCAACTGCGCCATTTCGAAGAACAGGACGACGACGTCAACGCCTTCCTCATCTGCGACCTGCTCGACCTCGACGCGGTCGAGTCGGCGGCGGTAATCGAGGAGGCATTCGCCGCGCACCGCGTCGATCTGTCCATCAACGGCGATTGGGAGGACGTGCAGGTGGAGCTCGGGATCTTACCGGCGCGCGTTACGCCCCGCCCCCGACTCTGGCCCACGGTAGAGGTCGAACGGCCTGAGCGGGTGGCGGCACCCGCTCGAGCAACGCGCGAAAGCAAGGCAGCCGCGAAACGCCGCAGGAAGATCGCGAAGCAATCGAAGCGCCGAAACCGTCGGCACAGGTGACGGCGCCGATTTCACACGCGAGCGGGGATTCGGGCGTGTGGGAGGGCTGCGTCGAGTGCGCGGACGGCCGGCGCCGCAGTGCCGACCATCTTCACGAAGCGCTCGACCGCCAGCGGACCGGAGCCATCGATGTAGTCGTGCTTGAAGAAGACGTACGCGTCGTGCCACGACTGGGCGGCGACGCGCTGCCGCCACTCCGCGAGCATGGTGTCATCGTAATCCTGCCGATGGAGCCTGAGGTAGCCCCACGAGGCCGTCGCGACGTTGACGCCGGTAAACTCCGCCGACTCCGACACGCACAACGCAATGTCGTGGGCTCGGAGCTCGGCGAAGATGTCCTCATCGAACCAGCTCTCGTGCCGGAACTCGATCGTGAACCGGCGGTCCCGCGGCAGGAGCGCGAGAAAGCCCTGCAGCCGCTCCAGGTTCTTCTGCATGTTCGGCGGCAGCTGGAACAGGATCGGCCCGAGCTTGTCGCCTAACGTCGAGGTGTTCTTCAGCAGGAACTCGAGCGCGCTCGCCGCATCCGGCTTGAGCCGGGCGTAGTGCGTGATGCGCTGGCTGGCCTTGATGGAGAACGAGAAGGACTCGGGCACCTGTGACGCCCAGTCCTGGAGCACGTGCTCCTTCGGCAGCCGATAGAACGTGTTGTTGATCTCGACCGTCGGGTACTGTCCCGCATAGTACCCGAGCATCGCGTCGTCCTTCAGGTCCTCGGGGTAGAACGGGCCCTTCCACTCCTTGAAGGCGAACCCGCTCGTGCCGACGAGCACGTTCATGACACCTTGCGCTCTGGTTCCTTGGTGTCCGGTGCGGTCTGCGCGAGGCTCGCCTTCAACGCCTCCATGAGGTCGATGATCTTGCCGCCGCCGTCAGGCGTCACGTCGGCCGTGATGTCCTGACCCTCGACCTTGCGCTGGATCGCTTCCATGACGCGCTCGCGCACGGTGTCGCGGTACTTCGCCGGCTCGAACACGTCGGTCGCGGTCTGCTCGATGAGCTGCTTGGCGAGCATGAGCTCCTGCGCCTTTACTTCGCCCGCGGGAACCGGCACTTCGTTCGTCGACCGGACTTCATCCGCGTAGTGCAGCTGTTCCATCACGAGCACGCCGTTGAGCGGCCGCAGGAGGACCAGGTGCTGCTGGCCGCGCGCGGCGTACTGGCCTAACGCGGCGCGCCCGGTCTCCTGGAGCGCCTTGGCGAGGAGGCGATAGGCGCGGTCGCCACCCTTGTCGGGACCGAGGTAGTAGACCTTTTCGAGATACTCGCGATCGACCTGGGCGAGGGGGACGAACTCGATAACGTCGATCGTGCTCGTGGCCTTCTCCTCGAGCGCCTTGAGCTCCTCGGGGGTGAAGACAACGTACTGGTCTTTCGCGAACTCGTAGCCCTTGCTCGTGTCCTCGCGGCCGACGACCTCGTTGTTGTCCTTTGGACAGACGTACTGCTGTTTGAGGCGCGTGCCGCACTTCTTGTGGAGCATGTTGAACGACACGCTCGACTTCGACTCCGAGGAGGAGTACAGGTTGACCGGGACGGAAACGAGCCCGAACGAGATGGTGGCGGTTCCTATGGAACGGGCGGCCATGAGCGTTGGATGGGCTAAGGGTGAAGCGGGGGGCCTTCCGACAAGGTAGTAATGCAGCGTAAAGTTTTCCACCAAAGAAAACGCGACGCAAGTTTTGTGATGCGAGCGCGGCCGGTGCTTCAACGGCTGGGCTTAGCTCTGACCTGGTCCTCGCCGCGCAACGGCAACTTCAGACGAATGGACCCTTCAAAGGCAATTGAACCGCGACCGTTCGAAGTTGCGGGCCGAGTAGCCTGCAGTCCGTGATCGATGGAGCCCGATAACCTCAGTACCTACCGGGCCAAGCGGTCACCCGACAGCTCGCCAGAGCCTGTTGGGACCGTATCGCCCCTGCCCGGGCGCCTCTTCGTCGTCCACAAGCACGCCGCGCGGCAGCTGCACTGGGACCTGCGAATCGAGATGGACGGCGTGCTCCGGTCCTGGGCCGTCCCGAAGGGCCCGTCGTACGACATGAACGACAAGCGGCTCGCGGTGCGGGTCGAGGACCATCCCCTCGAGTACGGGGACTTCGAGGGAATCATCCCGGCCGGGAACTACGGCGCCGGCGGGATCATCGTCTGGGACCGCGGCGAATGGGTGCCGCTCGAGGATTGGCGCGAAGGGCTGGAGAAGGGGAAGCTCCTTTTCGAGCTCAAGGGCTACAAGCTCCACGGCAAGTGGACGCTCGTGAAGATCAAGAAGAGCGAGAAGGACTGGCTGCTGATCAAGGAGCGCGACTCGTACGTTAGGCAACCCGGCGACGTGTTCCCGGAGCAGTCCGTCCTCTCCGGCCTGACGGTCGAGGAGGTCAAGTCCGGCCAGACCCACGCGAGCACCGTCCGCAAGGCGCTCCAGGAGGCCGACTTGCCGCGCACCCGCCTCGACCCGAAAACCACGCCGGTCATGCTCGCCGAGCAGGCGGACGAAGCGTTCACACGCGACGGGTGGCTGTTCGAGCTCAAGCTCGACGGATACCGACTGCTCGCCTGCAAACGTGGCGGAGAGGCGCTGCTTCTCACGCGCAACGGCAACGACTACACCGAGGTGTTCCCGGAGATCGCGCGCGCGGTCCAGGCACTGCCGCTCGACTCCTGCATCGTGGACGGCGAAGTCGTGGTCCTCGACGAGGGCGGCATTCCGCGCTTCTCGCTCCTTCAGCAGCGCGGGCGTATCTCGTCGCCGCTCGACATCAAGCGCGCCTCCGTGGAGCTGCCTGCGGCGTTCTATGTCTTCGACCTGCTGTCGTTCGAGGACCTCGACGTGAGATCGCTGCCGCTCGCGCGCCGGAAGGAGCTTCTCGCGCAGCTCGTTCCGAAGCTGGGTGCGGTGCGATACCTGGATCACATCGAGCGCGAGGGCGATGCCTTCCTGAAGCAGGTCACGGCGTTAGGTCTGGAGGGCGTCATCGCGAAGAAGGCCGACGCGCCCTACCGCGGCGGCCGAACCGACAAGTGGCTCAAGATCAAGGCGGAGAAGACCGGCGACTTCGTCGTTGTCGGCTTCACCGCGCCTAACGGGTCGAGACCGGGCTTTGGTGCGCTGCAGCTCGCGGACTATGTCGACGGCGCGCTCGTCTACGCCGGCCGAGCCGGAACGGGGTTCAACGACGGGCTCCTGCGCGAGCTTCGCGCGATGCTCGATCCGATCGTGCGTCGGGATCCTCCATGCCACGGGCCCGCACTCAAGCCGGGCACCAAGCCACTCGGCAGCGATCAGATTCCGGAAACACGGACAACGACCTGGACGGAGCCGGTGCATGTCGTCGAGGTGCGCTTCCGCGAGTGGACTCCGGACGGGGTGCTGCGCCACCCCGCGTTCCTTCGTCTGAGAACCGACAAACAGCCGCACGACTGTGAGCGACAGGGCTGGCTGGGCGAAGCGCCGCCGCCCCAGCGGCCGGAGCCTAACGACACCAACGGCGCACCGCCAGCGGTGGCAGAGGCAGCGTCGGTGGAGCCGACACCTCCACCCCGCCAGCCACAGAAGACCATCAACATCTCCAACCCCAACAAGATCTTCTGGCCTGCCGAGAAGTACACGAAGGGCGACCTGATCGCGTACTACAAGTCGGTCTCGAGGTGGATTCTCCCGTATCTGAGGAACCGGCCGGTCGTCATGACGCGGTTCCCCGACGGCATCGAGGGCAAGTCCTTCTATCAGAAGGACGCACCCGAGTTCGCGCCGGACTGGATTAGCACGATCCCGATCTGGAGCAATGACACGCAGCGGGACATCCGATATTTCGTCTGCGACGACGAGGATTCACTCGTCTACATCGCGAATCTCGGCGCCATCCCGCTCCACATCTGGGCGAGCCGAGTGGGGACACTCGAGCAGCCCGACTGGTGCGTGATCGACCTCGACCCCAAGGAAGCGCCGTTCTCCGACGTCATCCGCTGCGCCCAGGTACTCCACCGGATCTGCGAGTCGGCGCGGCTGCCGAACTACGTCAAGACGACCGGCAAGACGGGCCTGCACATCATGGTGCCGCTGGGCCGTCAGATGACGTACGCGCAGTCGCGCACGTTAGGCGAGCTGCTCGCCCGGCTGGTGATCCGCGAGCTCGGTGACATTGCGACGATCACGCGGCACGTGACGAAGCGCGGCGACAAGGTGTACCTCGACTATCTGCAGAACCGGCATGGCCAGCTCATCGTCGCCCCGTTCATCGTACGGCCGCTCCCCGGCGCTACGGTGTCGATGCCGCTCATGTGGAACGAGGTGGACACCTCGCTCGACCCGCGGGAGTTCACCATCAAGACGGCGCTCGATCGGATGGAGAAGCTCGGCGAGGATCCAATGGTTCCGGTCCTGACCGAATCGCCGGATCTTGGGCAGGTGCTGGCCAAGCTGGCCGAGTTGATGAAGGGGTGAGTTGTCATCCCGAGCGCAGCGAGGGATCTTCATCGTCCCGACAGAAAGCCCTCTATCCGTAGGGTGAGGATCCTTCGCTTCGCTCAGGATGACAGCAACCAATTGGACGATTCAGGTCGGCAACGAGACGACGAGCGCGATCCACGACCCAGCGCCTAACGGCGACACGTCGACCGTGTTCGTGTGCGCGCACGGCGCGGGTGGCAACATGGCGGACAAGGCCATGCTGACGGTCACTCGCGCGCTCGGAGCGCGTGGCCTCTCGATCGTCCGCTTCAACTTCCTGTACAAGGAGAAGCGCTCGAGCCGGCCGGACCCGATGCCGAAGCTCAAGGAGACCACCGACGCCGTTGTCGCGCACGTCCGCGCAGAGCTTCGCCCGAAAACACTGATCATTGGCGGCCGGTCAATGGGCGGTCGCGCAGCGTCAATGCTCGCGGCGGACGGCTTCGAGTGCTCGGGGCTCCTGCTGCTCGCCTACCCGCTTCACCCGCCGGGGAGGCCGGACCAGTTACGGGACGCACATCTGCCGTCGATCCGCGTCCCCGTGATGTGCGTCAACGGGACGCGCGACCCATTCTGCACGCCGGAGCTCATGAAGGCCGTGCTCGAGCGTGTAACGGCCCCCTGGCAGATGCTCTGGCTCGAAGGCGCGGACCATAGCTTTCACGTGCTCAAGAGCTCAGGCAGGACTGACGCGCAGGTAATGACGGAAGTCGCCGATGCAGCGGAGAAATGGGTCGCAGCGGTGCGGGCGAGTTGAGTGCTGACGAAGTGGCCGCCGGGCCGTCCGAGTGGAGCGATCCACTGGACGTGCTCAAGGTGCTCGGGCATCGATATCCGTTCCTGCTCGTGGATCGCCTGCGTGTCGTTGAGCCGGGCCGGCGCTCGGTCGGCCTCAAGCGCGTCACTGGTGGCGATTGGTGGAGCGAGGCAGCGGAAGGTGGGGCGTGGGAGATGCCCGGCATGCTCGTCATCGAGGCGCTCGCCCAGACGAGCGCCGGCGTGCTCGTCGGGCTGCTCGACGGGTCCTCCGGTGCGATCGGCTACTTCGCGTCTGCCGAACGCGTGCGCTTTCGTTCACTCCCGCGAGCCGGCGATTCGCTGGTCATGCGCGTCGAGCTCGTCTGGTACCGCCGTGGCGTTGCTCGACTCCGCGGCGTCGCGTACGTCGAGGGGCGCGTGGCAGCGAGCGCCGAATTCACCACCGTCGTGCGCGCCCGGACCGCCTAACGGAGACGACCTTGCGCACGCCCACAACCCACTTGCGGCCCGACGCCGGCCTGTCGCGACTCCCCGGGCCACGCGGCGAACGATTCGTCGAGCTGTTCAAGCACGGCACGCTCGTCGTGGAGCTCTACGCGCCGCGCGGTCACGATCCGCAAACGCCGCACTCGCGGGACGAGATCTATGTCGTGGCAAGCGGCCGGGGGACGTTCTTCGACGGGTCGTCACGCGTGCCATTCGAGCCAGGCGACTTGTTGTTCGTCGCGGCGGGAATTCCGCATCGGTTCGAGGATTTCAGCGATGACCTCGCGGTGTGGGTGATGTTCTATGGGCCGGAAGGCGGCGAGCCTGCAGGCTGACGCTCCAGCATTACAGCGCAGTCCGAGGCCCGCCGCCAGGGCTCGCTCCTGGTGCCTAACGTTGGCGTTTGCGCCGCGGCGGGCGTCGGCCGACTACGCGGTCGACATCCTCCCGATTCGCGTCCACGAGCTCGCTGATGTGCTCACCGAGTTGTCCCGCTGTCGGGCCGGTGTCCGCAACCGCGCCGCCCAATCGGACGTCATCGCGAATGATGTCGACGCCGTCCGGATTGGCTCGGAGATCTTCGACGTCTGCCTGCTTCACCTTGAAGTTTCCGGACGTGTCGCGGCCGTTGTGCACCTTCCTGCGTTCCGACATCGGCAGTTCTCCTCGTAGGTAAAGTGTTGGTGGCTCATTGGGCGCAGTCGCGCTGCGCCAGCCGAGTCGAAGCAAGGAGCAGACCTCGGGACTGGATCGACCAAAGCGAAGCGACAGCCGATGATGAGCTTGACTCTGCCGTCTGCTCCACTGTCGTTCTTGATCGCGCTCCGTTCACAACGAGCCGCATAAGAGGGCAGACGGCAGCGAACTGAAGACGGCAGATGGCAGATGGCAGACGGCAGGTGGCAGACGGCAGAGGACTCCGATCCATTCCCTGGTAAAGCACGCGCCGCGATGCCATATGTCTGTGCAAATCCCTGCACCGGCCAATGTCCACCTCCCGACGCGACTTCCTGCAGCAGTCCGCCGCGGCCGCTACGGCCGCAACCCTCGGGCCGACCGCCTCCACGGCTGAGTCGCTCGGTTCCGCTGAGGCGGCCCCTCCAGCCAACTCGATCGACACCAGCCGCATCCGGGCGCGACCAGTTCCGTCGAGTCGCGTACGCGTGTTAGGCGGCCCGCTCAAGCGTGCACAGGACCTCACGGCGAAATACCTGCTCGAGCTGGAGCCGGATCGGATGCTCGCCTACTATCGCGTCCGCGCCGGGCTCCCGCAGAAAGCCGAACCGTATAGCGGGTGGGATGGCGGAGGGCGAAACCTCACCGGACACATCGCGGGTCATTACCTCTCGGCCGTCAGCCTCATGTACCTCGCAACCGCCGACGCCCGATACAAGGAGCGCGCGGACTACGTCGTCCGGGAGCTGAAGGCGGTGCAGGACAAGCACAGCGACGGGTATCTGAGCGCGCTCGAGGGTGGCCGCGAGGCATTCGCCGAATTGTCGAAGGGTGACATCCGCTCCGCCGCGTTCGATCTGAACGGCCTCTGGTCGCCGTGGTATACGCTGCACAAGACGTTCGCCGGGCTTCGCGACGCGCATCGGCACACGGGCAACCGCACGGCGTTGGCCGTCGAGACGAAGTTCGCGGCGTGGGCGGAAGGCGTACTCGCGCCGCTCGACGACGCGCAGGTGGCGAAGATGCTCAACACCGAGCACGGTGGCATGAACGAAGTGCTCGTCGATCTCTACGCCGATACGGGCGATCGACGATGGCTCGATCTATCGTACCGATTCGAGCATCACGAGCTCACCGATGCGCTCAAGCGGCACCAGGACAACCTTAACGGGAAGCACGGCAACTGTCAGATCCCGAAGCTCATCGGGTCCGCGGCTCGTTATGCATACGTCGGCGACGCCGGCGATCTCATCGCCGCGTCGTTCTTCTGGGATCGCGTGACGCAGCACCACAGCTACGCGACAGGCGGGCACGGACTGGCCGAATACTTCGGTCCACCGGACGTGCTCGGCGCTCGCGTGGACGGACGCGCGTGCGAGTCGTGCAACACGTACAACATGCTGAAGCTGACGCGCCGCCTCTTCTCGTTCAGACCTGACGCGTTCTACGCCGACTTTCAGGAGCGTGCGATCTTCAATCACGCCCTGGCGTCAATCGACCCGGAGTCCGGGCGCACGTCGTACATGGTGCCGGTGGGTCGTGGGGTGCAGCAGGAGTATCAGGACATGCTGCGCAGCTTCACGTGCTGTGTGGGCACGGGGATGGAGAACCACGGGCTGTACGGCGATGGCCTGTACTACGAGTCGGCGGATACGCTGTGGGTCAACTTGTTCGTGCCGTCCACGGCTGAGTTCACGCTCGGCGGTGTTCGCCTCGCCATGGACACGCCGTTCCCCGATGGCGGCAACGCCACGATTCGCCTAACGCTTCCCGCACCGCGGACGTTCACGCTGGCGATACGACGTCCGAGCTGGGCGGGGGATGAGTTCGGTGTCCGAGTCAACGGAGCGCCGGTCGACCAGCTGCGCATCGCGACCCTGCGTGCCGGCGCTGCCGGGGGCCGGGACGTTCCGATCGACCGGCCAGTGATCCAGCCAAGCACTTACGTCGAGCTCCGCCGAACGTGGAAGTCGGGCGACACGGTGGAGATCACGTTCCGCAAGCAGCTCCGGCTCGAGGCCACGCCGGACAACAAGTCGGTGACCGCCATCATGTGGGGCCCGCTCGCGCTCGCCGGCGATCACGGACCGCGAGTCGAGGGCCGAGGACGGACGGCTGACGGCGCGGCGACCGTTCCACCGCCGCCACCACCCGTTCCCGTGCTCGTCGCCGCGGGACGGCCGCTCTCCGAGTGGCTCGCCCCAGCCGAGTCGCGCGACGGTGACTTCCGCACGACCGCGATCGCGCGCGTCCCGGGGGAGCCGGGAGCGCCAACGAACGTTGCGCTGACGCCGTTCTACCGGACGCACGGCCGTCGCTACAGCATCTATTTCGACGTCATCACGCCGGCAGAGCTCGAGGCCAGGGACACACAGGTTGCGGCCGAGCGTGAGCGGATCCGCCGGCTCGAGGCCGCGACGTTAGGCTTCGTGCAACCCGGTAACACCGACCAGGAACGGGAGCTCGGCTACCGGAGCGATCCCGCCGACCGGCCGGTGCAGCGCGCAGCCGGGCGCTCGGGTCGAGCGGGAGCGGGCTGGTTCTCATTCGATTTGCCTGTTGACGGCTCGAGTGAAATCGCGGTCGTCGTGACGTACCTGAACGATCTCGGGCTCCCGCCAGCCACGGGGAACTTCAACGTCCTCGTGGACGGCACATCCATCGCGCGCTTCGAGCCTAACGCGGCGGCGGTTGGCTTCTACGACGCGCGTTACACCGTGCCTGCAGATCTCGTTCGCGGCAAGGTGAAGGTCACGATCCGCTTCGAGGCAGCGCCAAACGGACGAATCGCGCCGGTGTTCGGAGTCCGAACGATCCGCGCGAGTGGCACGTGAGCGGCCCGCGCCGTGCATATTTGCACTTGTCATCCTGAGCGAAGCGAAGGATCCTCATCATCCCGGTAGCGAGCCCTCGCTCGGGACGACGAAGATCCCTCGCTTCGCTCAGGATGACAACCAGCTTCGGTCAGCACGACACGTGAACGATTCGAGAATCCTCGGAGCTATGCGCCGTCTCATCCCACTAATCACCCTCACGGTAGCCGGCGTCGCGGCCCTCGGCGCGCACGCCGCGCAGGCGATGGGCCTAACCAGCATCCCCTCGGGCAAGGTCGAGGCACGGACGGTCTTCGACTCGACGTACCGCCGGGCGCGGCGAATCTGGGTCTACACGCCACCCGGGTACGACCCTCGTGGAACGACGCCGTACCCGCTCATCGTCGCGTTCGACGGCCTGGAGTATCAGGATACGATGCCGTTGCCGATGGTCCTCGACTCGCTGCTCGCCGCGGGGAAGACGCCGGCGTTCGTGGCGGTGCTGATCGACAACGACGAAGGTCCGACGCGTATCGCCGACCTCGGGAACGCGCACAAGATGCCCGATTTCCTCGCGAAGCAGCTCGTCCCCTGGGTGCGGCAAGGCTGGCGAGTCACGACGGACCCGCAGCGCGTGATCGTCACCGGCTCGAGTGCCGGCGGACTTGGCGCCGCGTACGTGGCCTTCACACACCCGGAGCTGTTCGGGAACGTGTGGTCGCAGAGCGGCGCGTTCTGGCGCGGGGCCGAGGCTTCCAACGGTGAGCCGTACGAGTGGTTGACGTCGCAGGTGAAGGCAGCGCCTCGCAAGCCCGTACGGTTCGTGCTCGACGTCGGCGCGATGGAGGACCATCCGACGTTAGGCGGCGCCGGCCCGAACTTCCGCGACGCAAACCGACGCTTTCGTGACGCCCTGCTGGCGAAGGGCTACGACGTCACCTACACCGAAGTGCCCGGCGGGAACCATGCCCCGCAATGGTGGAAGCAGCGGCTTGCCGATGGCATCGCGCTGATCAGCGCGGGATGGCAGTCCAAGGTCTCACGGACGCCACAAACCAGCAACACGAACGCGCTGCTCATCGCGGTCAGCGCCGTCAACGATCGCCTCGTCTGGGTGAGCGGTGCACAGGGCACCTACCTCCGAACCACTGACGGCGGCGCGACATGGCGGGCCGCACGCGTGCCCGGAGCCGACTCGCTGCAGTTTCGCGACGTGCACGCCGTGGATGCGAACACGGCCTACCTGCTCAGCATCGGGAACGGGAACCAGTCGCGCATCTACAAGACGACCGATGCAGGCGCCAACTGGACGCTGCAATACACGAATCCCGATTCGGCGGGGTTCTACGATCTGCATGGACTTCTGGGACGCCCGGCGCGGTATCGTGATCGGTGACGCGCTCGGCGCCGATGTCGCGATGCTCCGGACGACCGACGGCGGCGCACAGTGGACGCGCATTCCTCCGGCGTCGCTGCCGCGCGCCCAACCTAACGAGGGGAGCTTCGCCGCCAGTGGGACCTGCCTGGTCACCAGACCGGGCGGCCACGCCTGGGTCGTCGCCAGCAACGCCGAGCATGGTCGTGTTCTTCACACGGCCGACTACGGCGCAACCTGGTCCGTCGACACACTGCCGCTCACCACGCGCTCCGGGTCGGGCCCGCAGTCCATCGCGTTTCGCGATGCGCGGCACGGCATGGCGCTGGGTGGCGGCACGTCGGCCCAGTCCGGTGACCTGTTCACCGCCACCACGAGCGATGCCGGCAAGACGTGGGTCACCCGAACGAGCGTGCCACTCAAGACCGGCGTCTGGGGCGGAGTCTACGTGCCTAACGCCACGAGGCCGACCGTCGTGGCCGTGGGGCCAGCCGGCGCGGTGTGGTCGAACGATGATGGCGTGACGTGGACGCCGATCGATACGCTCAACTACTGGTCGGTTGGCTTCTCGTCGCCACGCGCGGGCTGGGCGGTCGGCACCCAGGGCAAGATCACGAAGCTCTCGGGGTTCTGACATGGCGCCGATGGAACCGGGCGATCTCGCGGGCACCCTGGACTTCCTGCGAGCGGCGGAGCGACTCAAGAGCACCGTCCGGTCGGGGTACACGTCCACCGGTGAGCAGGAGAGCGTCGCCGAGCACACGTGGCGGCTCTGTCTCATGGCGCTGGTGCTGCGCCCGGAATTTTCGGACGTCGACTTCGCCAAGCTCGTGAAGATCTGCATCATCCACGACCTCGGCGAAGCGATTCACGGCGACGTGCCTGCGCCGGAACAGGCGCGCCGAGCCGCGGCCGGCGCGGTCGGCGGCAAAGCCGACCAGGAGCGCCGCGACCTGCTCGAGCTGGTCGCCCCGCTGCCCCCGGTCGTTCGCGACGAGATCGTCGCGCTGTGGGATGAGTACGAGGCTGCCCAGTCGCCCGAGGCGAAGCTTGCGAAGGGGCTCGACAAGCTCGAGACCATCATGCAGCACAACCAGGGGCTCAATCCGGCCGACTTCGACTACCGGTTCAACCTCGGCTACGGACGACAGCACACCGCGGATATTCCGCTCATCGCGCAGCTGCGGGCGATACTCGATGAGGAGACCGAGGCCAGGGCCCGAGCATCCGACGCGAAGGCCACGCCGCCGTGAGTTCCCGCCGCGCGCTCGTGTCCTAGGCCACCGGCGCGTCGGTGAGCCTCCTGCGCAGTAAGGAGAGCCCATACGCCGCCCGCGACTTCACCGTGCCAACCGGCACGTCCAGGACCTCGGCGACTTCCGCGACACTGAGCTCTTCGAGATACCGAAGCCGCAGGACGATCTGCGAGGCAGCCGGCAGCTCGTCGATGTGTGTCGTGAGGGCCGCGATCAACTCCGGGTCGAACCGAGGCTCCTCGGCCTCGATCATCGGGACGTCGGCAGCGCGCTCGATCTCCACCGTGTGGACCCGCCGCAATCGCCGCAGATGGCGCAACGCGGCCCGCGTCGCGATGCGAAAGCTCCAGGCGCGAAAGTGCGCCGGATCGTGCAGCTGAATCAGCGACCGGCATACCTGTAAGCAACACGTCCTGGAGCACGTCCGCGGCCGCATCCGGATCGCGCACGAGAAACGCAATGTGGTCGAACAATGACTGCTGGATCGTGCGCAGCAACCGGTCGAGCGCCAATCGATCGCCGAGCGCCGCCCGAACCACAAGCGCAACGTCCGTCGGCTTGGTGGGGTCGAACCGCATGGGCTGCCGGGCGCCGCTACTCCGTCAACGTCGCCTCGAGCACCGCCACGATGCGGCTCCCTACCCGCGACACGTGCGCGCCGAGCGCGACCAGCCCGAGCACCACAATCGTGTACCCGAGGATCGACATGACGAAGATCAGCACCTGACTCCGATCGCGCCAATCGATCAGACGGAGGGCGGCGAGTAGCATCAGCGCTTCGACCGCCGCGGCGCCAATCATGGCTGTGCGAACGACTGCCGCCTGGCGCTCGAGGCGGTGCAGGACGCCCTCGCGGACGTTGTCTACCGTCTTGGGGGTCATAGCCTCCTCTGTGTTAAGGATTCGTATCGCTTCACCACTCAGAGGCCGACCACCCGATACAGGTTCGGTTTACCGCTAGACCGTCACGAAGCGGTACATGAGGCGGATCAGCCGGTAAGCGTCGGCCATCGTCGGCGCCGTGAACTCCACCGTGAAGCCGTCGACCTGCCTAACGCCCGGGATGGCCTGCAGGATCTGCGTGACGGTGTTGTCCGAGAGGCGGAGTCTGACCTTCACGGGTTTGGCGATGACCCACGGCTTCGCGTTCGCGCGGTTGGTGAGCGCGCGGCCGGCCGCCGTCACGAGGCGGTCCCGCACGACCTGCGGATGCAGCAGCCGAGCCGCCTGCGGAGTCACCGCGTACTTGGTGGCGACGGCCTCAGCGCGCACGGTCCGTGTGAACTGCTCCACGAAGGCCGAGTCCCCGGCAGCCATGATCACCGGTACGCCGACGGAGCCGGCGTAGGCCGCGTTGAGCTCCCCTTCCCCGACTTCGATGTCGTTGAGCCACAGCCCCTTCACGGCGCCAGTGCCCGTGTGTGCGATGAACCCGTTCGGCGTGCCGGCGCGGGAGTGGTAACCGAGGAAGATCGCGGCCGCGTACGTGGAATCGAGCCCTTCGACCATGCCGAGCGGTTTGACCGCGCCCTGGATGTACGTGACGCGCGGATCGAGCTCGGTATGCAGAAGATTCTGCATGTCGCCGTGCGAGTCGTTGACCAGGATCTCGGCCGGCCCGCGCTGGAGGATCGCGCCGACGACCGCGTTGACCTCGTCGGTCATGAGCTTGCGGCCTAACGCGTAATCCTTGCCGGTGGGGCTCGTCATGGCGGGCGTGCCTATTCCGCCAATGCCTTCCATGTCGACCGAGATGAAGATTCTGGGTGGGCGTTGCGCCTGCGTGGGTGCGACGGCAATGCTGGTGAGCAGGGCGATGAGCGACAGTACAGGAAGGTGGCGCATGTATACGCTTGTAGGTGGTGGCGGATTGACGGGGCGGTGGACAACATGCGTGGCGGAGCCGCGTCGAGCAACGCTGCGAAAGACCAGATGTACGGCCAGGCCATGACCGTCGATGTGCAGGAGGAGAGCATGCGTGCGCTCGCCGAATACGCGCGCGTGCCCATCGCGTACACGGTGCGCGAGGTGGCGGACGTAATCGAAGCACCGTCCGGCAGCGGGCACTTTGAGCTTCGCCCCCGGGCGCTCGATCACGCGTACGTGAAGGACTACGACGATGACGGCGGCCCTGAGGCGTGGGCCGCCCGATTCGACCTGTCCCATTGGCGCTTCTTCGCAGCTCGCGTAGCCGGCGAGCGCGTTGGCGGGGCGGTGGTGGTGTTTCGTGCGCCTGACGTGGACATGCTGCGCGAGAGGCAGGAGGTCGCGCTGCTGTGGGACATTCGCGTTGCGCCTGCCGTGCGTGGCCGCGGGGTCGGCGCTACGCTAGTCGCGGCCGTTGAAGCGTGGAGCGCGGCGCATGGCGCTCAATGGCTCGAAGTCGAAACGCAGAACGTGAACGTGTCCGCGTGCCGGTTCTACGAGCGAATGGGGTTCGAGCTGCGCGAGGTCCATCCGCATGCGTACGCGAGTCTGCCGGATGAAGTGCAGTTACTCTGGTACAAGCGCGTTCGTTCGATGCGTTACGAG
>JBKOYV010000193.1:0-4663 GCA_046725585.1 Gemmatimonadota bacterium
GCAGAAGGTCGAGGTTCACCTCGTGCGGCCCTACGTGCCGCAGGTCGAGCAGCCGGTATTCGTGATTCGTCCGCGGAGGTCGGTGAAAGTAGTCATCCTGATGGATGAGCCCTGCGAAGAAACCGGCGCTGGTCAGCTCGCGCGAGAGCGACGTCGCCGTCGTCGACTTTCCGCTCCCCGACTCGCCTGCCACCGCGATCACCACGCGGTCGCTGCGCGGGAGCCCAAGCCGGTCGATGACCATCGACGCGAGCGATTTCGCGAGGCGATCAACGTTGGCCACGGAATCCTCGCTCACTGCGTCGTTAGGCGCCGAGCAGCCGTGTTTGACGCTCGGATCCGGCGAGGTCGATGAAGACGAGGCCCGTCGCCGAGTAGGCCATGTGCGTCACGCCGCCGGGCCTGCCGGTGATGCCGTGGAGGTACTCGTGGAACGCGAAATCCTCGAGCGACCTGACGCGATCGCCGACCAGCGTTCGCAGCTTGTCGAGCTGCGCTCCCCGACCGGTTCGCGCGAGGCCGAGCGCGAGCCAGCCTAACCAGACCGGCCACACACCGCCGTTGTGATACTCGTGCGGCCGGTTCCGGAAGTCGTGCAGATGATACCGCCTGAGCGCCGGCCAGTCGGGATGCGCCTCGTCGATGACCGGGTGAAACGCAGGCGGAAGCTCACCGCGCGCAAGGAATCGGTCGTCGATCCACTCGAGCGCCACGCCCGTTAGGCGGTGCGCCATGCCCGACACCGCCAGCAGGCTGCACGCCGCGAGGTCGAACACGTCGCGAGTCAGCGTCGGAGAAAACGCCGCGACCGGATAGCGCCGGTCGGCGTCACTGCTAGGCCAGTAGCGGTCCTCGATCGTGAGCTCGATCTGGCCTGCCTTGTCGTTCCACGTGGCCTCGCCGTACGTCTCGCTCAGGAGGCGAAGCGCCCACGCCCGCAGGACCTGATCGTACAGGATATACCCGTCGTAGATGTACTCGTCGGCCCAGTTGCCGCCGGTAGGGATGTACAGGAGATGCCGGCCATTGTACTCGAGTGCGTCGAGCAGCCGGACGACCGAGCGAGCCGAGTCACCGAATGCCGCGGGATCGATCACACTCGAGCGAGCTGCCAGCGCGATCCCGATGAGGTACCAGGTCGTCGCGTCGATCCGTGGCGCGAGCGTTCCGAAGCTGACCCGCGGACTTCCTTCCGCGCGAATCAGGTAGTTCGATGCGATCTGGCCCTCGCGGCCCTGCAGGTCGCGCAAGTGGGTGAGTGTGCGCACGAGTCCGGCCGCGATCTTCTCGTCACCCGCGAGAAGCCCCGCGATACCCGCCATCACCGCGTCACGGGTGAACACCGCATCGTAGTTCGCCGTCGTGGACAACGACGCACGAATCCCGTGCGGACCGCTCAGCGCGTGGAGGAGCGCCGTCGCCTGTTGCGACATGATCGAAGGGGACCATTGCAGAGTCGACAATCGAAACCGACCTTCTCCGGTGCAGCGAAGATAGCTCCCGCAAGCCCGCACGAGAGGGGACGATCGCTCATGCCGACAGCCGCCGCCATGCCGAGTGCGACTACCGCCCCCAGGCCCACGCTCACGTTCGGGCAGATCCTGAACATGAACTTCGGGTTCTTCGGGATTCAGTACAGCTTCGGGCTTCAGCAGAGCAGCATGAGCCCGATCTATCGCTACCTCGGCGCCAACGAGGCGAGCCTGCCAATGCTGTGGCTCGCGGGTCCGGTCACCGGGCTGCTCGTGCAGCCGATCATCGGGGCGATGAGCGACCGGACGCTGAGTCCTCGCGGGCGCCGCACACCGTACTTCCTCGTCGGTGCGATCCTCTGCAGCATCGCGCTCCTGCTCATGCCCTTCAGCCCCGTATTGTGGATGGCGGCCGGGCTGCTCTGGATCCTCGATGCCGCGAACAACGTGACCATGGAGCCGTACCGCGCGTTCGTGAGCGATCGCCTGGATGCGAGCCAGCACTCCATCGGCTTCCTGACGCAGAGCGCGTTCACCGGGCTCGGGCAGACCCTGTCGTATCTCACGCCCTCCATCCTGGTCGTGTTAGGCGTGAGCCGCGACCGCATCACCGGTCACGGCATCCCGCTCATCACGATGATCGCCTTCCTCATCGGGTCTGTCGTCTCGATCAGCTCCATCTGGTGGACCGTCACGACGACGAAGGAGATTCCGCTCACCGAGGCGGAACGCGCGCGCATCAAGGCGCTTCCGCCGGGCTTCGGTCCCGTCGTGAAGGAGATCGTCGACGCGATCCGCGACATGCCGCTCACGATGAAGCAGCTCGCGCTCGTGAAGCTGTTCCAGTGGTACGCCATGTTCTGCTACTGGCAGTACATCGTGCTCTCGCTCTCCGTGACGCTGTTCAGGACGCACGATGCGAACACGGCCGGGTTTCGCGAAGCGGGGCTCATCAACGGGCAGATCGGCGGGTTCTACAACTTCGTCGCGTTCGTGGCCGCGTTCGCGATGGTCCCGTTCACGCGGCGCCTGGGCCCCAAGCTGATGCATGCCATCTGCCTAACGCTGGCCGGCATCGCCATGCTGTCGATCCCCACGATCACGGATCGCGCGCTGCTGTTCATTCCGATGATCGGCGTCGGGCTCGCGTGGGCGAGCATGATGGGGAACCCATACGTGATGCTTGCCGGGAGCATCCCGCCCGAGCGGGTGGGAGTGTACATGGGGATCTTCAACATGTTCATCGTCATCCCGATGATGATCCAGATCTTCACGCTCCCGCTCTTCTACGATGCCTGGCTCGGGGGCAATCCGGAGAACGTGATTCGGCTCGCGGGCTCACTGCTCATCTGCGCGGCGGTGGCGGTGCTGTTCGTGAAGCTGGGTGCGGGGAGCGAGGCGAGACGCCCGGTCTGGGTAGCGGAGCCGCAGCCTGAGTAAGAGGCTGGTGACGGGGTCGCCATTGACTCCCCGGTGACGCCCGTACAGCGTGTCTCGCTATGCACCTGGACCATGACGTCGTCTGCCCCACCCTCATTGGCCGCGAGTCGCAGCTTGCCGGGCTGCGCCGCGTCCTCACGCGCGCCCGTGAGGGGAACGGCGGCGTCGCCCTGATCGTCGGCGAAGCGGGGGTCGGGAAGTCGCGGCTGCTCCGCGCCATGACCGACGAAGCCCGTGGTGCCGGCTTGTTTGTGCTGAGCGGTGCGTGCTTCGAAGCCGAGCGGTCTATTCCGTACGCGCCGCTGCTCGACCTGGTGCGGCTCTTCGCCGGCGCCGCATCGCCCGCTCTCGTTGCACACGTTCTGGCGCCGGCGGCGTCCGAGCTCGTCACGATCTTCCCCGAGCTGGCTCCGCTGCTACCGGACGCCGTGGCGAATCCAACACTCGATCCGGAAACCAACAAGCGACGGCTGTTTCACGCGCTGGCGCAGGTCATCACGACGCTGGCGCGCTCGCAGCCCGTCCTCGTCACGTTCGAGGACGTGCACTGGAGCGACGACGCCACCCTCGAGCTGGTGTTTCACCTCGCGAGGAGTCACAGCACCCAGCCGGTAGTCATCGCGCTGACCTATCGTAGCGAGGAGGCGGGGCCGCGCCTCTCACGGCTGGTCGCGGACCTCGAGCGCGCCCGCGTCGTGTCCGAGCTACCCGTCGAGCGACTCGGCCGCGGCGACGTCGGCGCGATGCTGCACGCGATCTTCGGCCCACGGGACACCCTTGGCGAGGAGTTCCTGCACCTCCTGCATGGGCTCACGGAGGGCAACCCGTTCTTCGTCGAAGAGACGCTGAAGTCGCTCATCGTCGGTGGCGACCTCGCGCAGATGGGTGGTGCCTGGCACGCGCGGCCTCTCGAGCGAGTACGAGTTCCGAAGACGGCCGTCGAGGCCGTGCGACGCCGTCTGGCGTCGCTTACCACCGCGGCACGCGACGTCGCATCGACCGCAGCGGTGGCGGGGCGACGATTCGACTTCGGTCTCCTGCAGACGCTCACGAACCACGACGAGAAGGAGCTGCTCGCGCTCGTGAAGGAGCTCATCGCGGCGCAGCTCGTCGTGGAAGAATCGGCCGAGCGCTTCGCGTTCCGTCACGCCCTGACGCGAGAGGCCATTTACGCCGAGCTCCTCGCACGCGAGCGGCTCGCGCTGCATCGCGAGGTTGCGGCCACCCTGGAGCGCCAGCACGCGAAGTCGCTCGATGGCGTCGTCGAGGCGCTCGCCTACCACGCGTGGGAGGCGGGGGACTGGGAGCGAGCCGCGCGATACGCGGCTCGCGCCGCGGCGCACGCGGCGGCGTTGTCCGCTCCGCGAGAGGCCGTGGCCCATCTCGATCGCGCATTCTCGGCGTCGGAGCGCGCGGGGACGGAGCCCGCTATCGAGCTGTACCTCGCGCGTGGAAACGCGAACGAAACGCTCGGCGAGTTTCAGCGCGCCAACGACGACTTCAACGCGGCGCTCCGGCGCGCCCGCGCGGCATCGAGCCGGCGTGCGGAGTGGGAGGCGCTGTACGCGTTAGGCAAGCTGTGGGCGGCGCGCGACTATGACCGCGCCGGAGCATACCGGCGCGAGGCCCTGGACGTCGCGCGCGCGCTCGGCGATGAGTCGCTCGTGGCGCGGAGCCTCAACCGCATCGGTAACTGGTACGCCAACCTCGACGAGCCGCAGGCCGGCCTGCCGCACCACGAGGAGGCGCTC
>JBKOYV010000472.1:0-12088 GCA_046725585.1 Gemmatimonadota bacterium
TGCCTATCTTATGCGCCTCGTCGCATATTGTATCCATCGCATGCACGCATCGGTATCGACCGAGATGGGCGGCGGACGAAACCTGGCCCGTCGCCTGGGCGAGGCCGGACGTGAACGCCCGCCTCCCGCCTGACGCGAGACGACACGAGCGCGGACGCCGGCCAACGAGGAGGCGTCCCCTGACGGTGGATCATCACCGCCGCTCGTTCCCCAACGCCTGCCGGCCTACATCCCGGCCGGAGCGCGCTCCATGAGTGAGCGCGACGCCCCTCGCGCACATCGCGCGTTCACGGCGTGCGTCACCCAACGCTCAAGCCGCTCCGCAGGACGGAGCCACCTCTCCGGAGGAGTAATGGCACCACGCGTCAGGTATGTCATCGCGAGCGCGGTCCTCATGCTCGCCGCGCCAACCCAGCTGGCCCACGCGCAGGAGCCGACACGCGTTCAAGGGCTCGTCACCAACGACACCCGCCAGCCGCTCGCTGGCGTCTCCGTCGGCATTGCCTCGTTAGGTGTCGGGGCATTCACCGGGGACGACGGCCGCTACTCGTTTACCGTTCCTGCCGGGCACGGCGGGCAGCAGGTTACGCTCACGGCACGGCGCATCGGCTACCAGCCGGTTTCTGCATCGATCAATATCGGCGCTCCGACGATCACGAAGGACTTCGTGCTGGCCTCGTCACCGACGCAGCTCGAGGGCGTCGTCGTCACTGCGATGGGCATCACGCGCGAGAAGAGCCAGCTCGGCACGGCCATGCAGCAGGTCGACCAGGCCGAGCTCAATCGCACGCACGACCAGAACGTCATGAACCAGCTCGCCGGCAAGGTGTCCGG
Source organism: Gemmatimonadota bacterium (assembly GCA_046725585.1). Taxonomy (GTDB): domain Bacteria; phylum Gemmatimonadota; class Gemmatimonadetes; order Gemmatimonadales; family Gemmatimonadaceae; genus JAJKIV01. The sequence goes on from JBKOYV010000472.1 coordinate 835, forward strand.
GCTGACCGTGACCGGGTCGGGCACGCAGGGCGGGTCGACGAAGGTCACGATCCGCGGCGCGAACTCCATTCTCGGAAACAACAACCCGCTCATCGTCGTCGACGGCGTGCCGGTCTCCGACCGCGACCGCGGCGGCAGCCCGAACGGCGCGAGCACGATGAACAACGGCCCCGACTTCGGAAGCGCCATCAACGACATCAACCCGGATGACGTCGAGTCGATCTCGGTGCTCAAGGGACCTAACGCGGCCGCGCTGTACGGGTCGCGCGCGTCCACCGGTGTCATCGTCGTCACGACCAAGAAGGGCCGCGCGTCCGCCGGCCGCGTCGCGACCGAGCTGTCCACGAGCTTCTCGTGGGATTCGCCGTCCATCCTGCCGGACTATCAGAACAAGTACGGCCAGGGCTTCGGCGGCGAGTTCGAGTTCGTCGATGGTGCCGGCTCCGGCACAAACGATGGCGCCGATGAGAGCTGGGGCCCGAAGCTCGACGGCCGGCCGATCGACCAGTTCTTCGGCAAGGCCCAGCCCTGGGTCGCGCACCCGGACAACGTGAAGGACTTCTTCGCCGGCGGACGCACCGCGGCAGGCAACCTGGCGTTCCGGGGCGGCACCGACCGTGCCAACGCACGCCTCTCGTTAGGTTTGGAGAACGTGCAGGGCTTCATCCCGAACAACAAGTTCCAGAAGCTGACGGGTCTCCTCAGCGGCACGATGCAGGTCACGCCGAAGTTCAGCGCGGACGCGACGCTCCAGTACATCAACAACGACGCGCGCAACCGGCCCGGCGTGGGCTACAACACCGGCATCCTCGAGCAGTTCATCTGGTTCGGCCGCCAGGTCGACATGGGCAAGCTCAAACAGCGGTTCGATGAGAACGGCAACCTGTTCAACTGGAACTACAACTACCACAACAACCCGTACTGGATGCAGTACGAGAACCCCGAATCCGATCAGCGCGATCGCTTCATCGGCGTGGGGTCGCTCCGCTACAACATCCTCCCCTGGCTCGATGCGACGCTTCGCGGGGGCTCGGACCTGTACCGCCTGAACATCGACCAGCAATTCGCCGCCGGAAACCTGAACTACTCCGACCCCTCGTTCAACGGCGCGTTCGCCTTGACCAACGACTACCGGAACGAGACGAACCTCGACTTCCTGCTCACGGCCAACCGGCAGCTGACGTCGAAGATCGACGTGAACGGGACGTTCGGGTTGAACCGACGCTCCGAGACGCTCAACACGAAGGCGCAGTCCACGACCGGCATCACGATGCCACTCATCTACAACGTGGAGAACGCCGCGATCAGCCCGTCGCTCGCGCAGAGCGATCAGCGCCGCCGCGTCAACAGCGTGTTCGGGTCGGCCTCGGCCACCTACGGCGGTTGGGTCACCCTCGAAGGCACGATCCGCAACGACGTCTCGTCGACGCTGCCGAAGGGGAACAACTCCTACGTGTATCCGTCGGGCAACCTGTCGTTCGTGCTCACGGAAGCCTTTCCGGCGCTGCGCTCCAGCACGCTCTCGTTCGCGAAGATCCGCGGGTCGATCGCACGGGTCGGAACGGACGCCGATCCGTACAAGCTCCGCACCGTGTACAACGGCAACTCGAACAAGTTCGCGGCGCTTCCGCTGTTCGGGCTCGATAACACGATCGCGAACGAAAACCTCAAGCCCGAGATCACGACATCCAACGAAGTCGGGTTGGAGCTCGGTTTCCTCAACGGGCGCGTGAGCCTCGACGCGACGTACTACGCGAAGTCGACGCGCGACCAGATCCTGAACCTCACGCTGCCGCCGTCGTCGGGCTTCGGCGCCCTGGCGATAAACGCCGGCGAGATTCAGAACAAGGGCGCGGAAGTGCTGCTCGGCGCGACGCCGGTGCGCCTCGCGAACGGCTTCGAGTGGAACACGAGCCTAACGTGGGCGAAGAACCGTGGGAAGGTCGTCGAGCTCGCGGGCAGCCTGCAGACGGTTACCATCGGCAGCGCATGGAACGCCACGGTGGAAGCGCGCCTCAACGAGCCGTACGGTGTCATCCGGGGCATTCCGTTCCTGCGCGACAGCGCGACCGGCCAGCTCATTACGAGCGGGGGCCTGCTGCAGCCGGGCGCGCGCCGTGTGATGGGCAACATTCAGCCCGATTGGACGGGCGGGTGGAGCAACACGCTCTCGTACAAGCGCTTCGTCGTGACCGCGCTCATCGACATCCACCAGGGCGGCGACATCTTCTCGATCAGCAACATGTTCGGCCAGTACTCCGGCGTGTTCGCCTCGTCGCTCTACGGCCGTGAGGCGGACTTCGATAACCCGGGTGTCACAGTCAAGGGGATCGACGAGGACACCGGGCAGCCGAATACCACGACGGTGACGTCGGAGGAGTACTTCCACGGGCTGTTCCAGCTGCACGAGCCGTTCATCATCGACAACAGCTACTGGAAGCTGCGTGAGCTGCGCGTCGCCTACGACCTCCCGACCAACTGGGCCGCGCGCGTGAACTCGCGTGCCGTCAACATCGCCTTCATCGGTCGCAACCTGTTCACGCACGCGAACGTGCCGAACATCGACCCCGAGTTCTCGTACACGACGGGCAACTTCCAGGGAATGGAGTTCGCGCCGCTCCCGAACGCGCGAAGCATCGGGTTCCAACTGCGCGTCACGCCGTAACGCCGACCGGGAGACCTACTAACCATGACCAACCAGACAACCTTCCGGGTGCTCTCCGGGCTCGTGCTGCTCGGTGGCGTGGCCGCGTGCAACGCCGACGACATCACGAAAGTCAACGAGAACCCGAACAGTCCGGTGACGGCGCCGGCAGGCGCGGTCTTCACCAACGCGGTGATCAGCGGCGTTGGCCGCTTCCTTGGATGGGCCTACAACGGCCGCGGTGCCGCGCTCGTCGTGCAGCACCTCGCCCAGACGCAGTATCCGGACGAGGATCAGTACCGCCGGCTCGATGCCAGCTCGACGTCGGGTTACTTCAACAACCCGTATCAGACCGAGCTCGAGGACTTCCAGAAACTCATCGACGCGGGGACGACGGAGAGCCACCCTGGGGTCTATGGGCCGGCGCTCGCGTTCCAGCAGCTCATCTTCGAGTACATCACCGACACGTTCGGCGACGTCCCGTACTCCGAGGCGCTGAAGGGTGACGCGGAGGACGGCATCCTGCTGCCCAAGTACGACCCGCAGAAGGACATCTACACCGGGATGATGGCCGCGCTGACGAAGGTGGCCACGGACCTGAAAACCCCGGGCGCCACCTCGCTGGGCAGCGCGGACCCGCTCTACGGCGGGGATGCGGAGGCGTGGCAGCGCTTCGCGAACACGCTGCACGCGCGCATGGCCCTCCGGATCATCAACGCCGATCCGACCACGGCCGCGACCGAGCTGCAGAAGGCGCTGAACGGCCCGGGCGGTGTGTTCGAGTCGAACGCGGACAACGCCGTCCTGAAGTGGCCGGGCGACGGCGTGTTCAACAACAGCTGGTCGGACAACTTCAAGACGCGAGACGATCACCGTCTCTCGCAGACGCTGATGAACGCGATGCTGGCGAACAGCGATCCGCGCATCCCGATCTACGCCCAGCCGACCGTGTCCGACCCGACGAAGTACGCCGGCATGCCTAACGGCTTGCTGGCGACGCAGGCGGCGACGTACTTCAACACGTCGTCCCGCATCGGCGCGGTATTCTTTCCGGGCGCCACGGCGTACGGGAACTTCGGTGGCGGCGGCGCCTCGTTCCCTCAGCACGTCCTCACGTATGCGGAGCTGGCCTTCATCAAGGCCGAAGCAGCGCAGCGCGGCATCGCCGGTCTCACGCCAGGGCAGGCCGCCGGGTTCTACAACGCCGGCATCACCGCGTCGCTGAACCAGTGGGGCGTGACGGATGCGGGGAAGATCGCGACGTTCCTCGCGCAGCCGGGCGTAGCGTACAAGGGCGGCACCGACGGGCTGAAGCAGATCGCCGTTCAGAAGTGGATCGCGCTGTTCACCGATGGTGGCCAGGCATGGGCCGAGTGGCGGCGGACCTGCCAGCCGAATACGCTCGTGCCGGGTCCGGCCGCGATCGTGAATTACATTCCGCGCCGGTTCCGCTACTCGACGACGGAGGTCTCGGCGAACAGCGACAACCTGGCGGCGGCCGTTGCCCGTCAGGGGCCGGACAACTTCGGCACGCGCGTGTACTGGGACACCAAGCCCACCGCGGCGCCGACCTGCCAGTAACTCGCGGACTGGCAGCCGCCGATCGTTAGGCGGCAGGCTCCGGGCGACCCGGCGGACATTATGTCCGCCGGGTCGCTTCGCATTTTCGGACCGTTCGCCCTTGCCTGGCAAAGAGATCCCGGCGCTCGTGATGTGGTGCGCGGCTCTTCTGTGCCGCTGCACACATCCTGGCGCACGTGCAGCGCACGGCGGCCGGATTCGCTGGGGTAGTATCGAGTTGCACTGCCGATGATCGATCAATTGGTGTTCCATCGATCGAGCGTGAGTCGTCTTGTCGGCAGTGTGGAGGCTCGTGTACGTGTTCGAAACTCTGTGCGTCGCACGAAGCCTCTTCCGTGTTCGATCCTCATGCCCGGTGCTCGTACGCCATGCGCCCACGGTCTCCCATGCGTCGTGCCTGTTCACGCCTAACACCAACGAAGGGTCGCGGCGGTTTCACGTTGCCCGAGATCCTCATCGTGATCGTGATGATCTCGGTGCTGGCGCTCGTGGCGATCCCGCGCTTCGCGGTGGCCAACGGCAAGCGTCACATGGAGTCGGCGCGGATGCGCATTGCCACGTCCCTCGCTACGGCGCGGGCGGCGGCGATTCAGAAGGGTGAACCAGTCCGTTTTCAGATCGTTTCGAACCGCGTCATGGTCAGGACGGTCGCCAATTGGTCCACCGCGCCGGATTTCGTGTCGCCGATTCCGCTCGACACACTCTACAACGTGAAGGCGAGCGGGTGGTCTGGCGATTCGCTAAAGCTCGACTTCAGCTCGCGAGGGTTCGCGACCTATGGGCAGAGAGTCAACATCATTCTGCAACGATCGGGTGTAGACGACGATACGGTGGTGGTCACGAAAACTGGATGGCTGCGACAATGACTTCAGCGCGACGACTATTTAGCCACCGACGTGCACGCCGCGGCTTCACGCTGGTCGAGATGATCATCGCGATCATCGTGATGTCGATCGGCATCATGGGGCTTGCTGGGACGGCGACGTACGTGGCGAAGCAGATGGGTGAGGGAAGCACGCAGACCGTCGCCGCCGCGCTCGCGGCGAAGCTCACGGACTCACTGGCCTCGCGGCGGTGCTCGGCGATCGTGGCCGGCAATCAGACGAAGCGTCGCGTCACGCTGACATGGACCGTCGCCGACAGCTCCCGCACGAAATGGATCAATTCACAGGTCCAGTACCCGACCAAGCGCGGCACGAAGACGCTCAACTACGTGACGGTGGTGCAATGTCCCGATTGATGCCGAACGTGAGCGAGCGGAGTCGCCGACACGGCATGACGCTCGTCGAGATCCTGATCTCGCTGGTGCTGCTCGGAATCGTCTCCGGCGTGATCATGCGAGTGGTCATGCGACAGCAGCGGTTCTATCAGGGCGTCAACCAGATCATTACGCAGCGGAGCCAGCTGCGGCAGGCGACGTCCGTCTTGCCGATCGATCTCCGAAGCCTCTCCTCGAAGGGCAACGACATTCTGGTGGCTTCCGACTCCTCGATGGAAATCATGGTGGACGTCGGCATCGGCGTCGTTTGCGAGGTGATCGGCGGGGACCAGGTCGCCCTACTGCCGGAGAAACTAAAGTCGAGTGACCAGACCCTAACCAGCTGGTTCGGGTACGGTGAGCCGGATCCGACGGGAAACCTGGACTACACCGTCTATATCTATAACGACAGTAGCTTCGCCGGAAACGAAGACGATCGCTGGCAGCCGTTCACGCTGAACAAGATCTATCACGACAAGACCAGGTGCCTAACGGGGTTCACCACGATCGCCGACGTCGGCCTGGACCGCTACGTGCTCCAGCTCAAGAGCAGTGAGCCGCCCGACGCGCTCACCGCTGGCCCATTGAGCCGGTACATCGGCGTTGGAGCTCCGGTTCGGATCGTGAAGCAGGTCCGCTACAAGCTCTTTAACGATGCTGACGGGAAGTGGTATCTCGGGTACTCCGAGTACGACAGGAGCGCCGTGTCGTACCTGAACCTGTCGCCGGTGAGCGGGCCGTACGATCCGTACGATCCCGTATCCGGCACCGGAATCGGGTTCAGATACTACGACGTCGACGGCAACGAGATCGCTTCCGGCGCCGACTCGGCAAATCGGGCAAGGATCGCGCGGATCGATCTCATCGCGCGTGCCCGCACATCGGCGAACGTCCGTGCCGCCGGCATCCAGAACGGCGCCGACCAGCAGTACCGGGACTCGCTTGCCGTGTCGGTGATGCTGCGCAACCGCAACTGATCGCAGTCACGTAATCACGCACCTTTCTCCATAGATGGAGCCTTCCATGTCATCCACGGCCAAGCGCCGCGAAGGGTTCGCCATGGTGGTCGCGATGGTGGCGATCGTCGTGATCGGCGCGCTCATCGCCGGTGCATTCTTCACGTCGACGCAGGAATACCGCATCGGTCGCAACTCGCTGGTGGACCAGCGAGCTTTCTCGGCCGCGGAAGCGGGCGTGACACAGCCCATCCAGGCGTGGATCAAGGCCCTGAACCTGAGCGTGAACAATTACGTGACGAGGCCGGCCGATACGCTGAAGCTCTCCGATGGGGGGTATGCGGTGCGCCGGGTGACGCGGCTCGATGATTACACGTTCTGGGTCGTGTCCGATGGGTACGCCGGCCCGACCAGTGGTCCCCTGGCGTCGCACCATCGGGTGAACGCGATCTATCGGCTCACCATGCCGCGGTTCAACATTCTCGGCGCCCTCACGGTGCGCGGTCAGGTGACCGTGCAGGGTAGCTCGAGAATCGACGGCACCGATGGCATCCCGCCCGACTGGGTAGCGGGAGGGATCTGCCCGGCAACGGGCGCTGCGCTACCAGGGGTAACCGCGCCGGACACGTCGGTGGTGTGCAGCGGAACGTGTCCGGATGATAAAATGGGCCGCCTGACAGGAGACCCGCCGAAACTGCAATCGCCCGCCGCAGCTGACACGAGCACGTACTACAAGTACGGCGACGAGAACTGGAACACCCTCCTCGCCAACGCCGATATCAAGCTCACCGGCGGCAATTACAAGCCGCTCCCCGATTATACCGGAACGTGCGACCCGACGAGGACGACGAACTGGGGAGATCCCGAGCGACTCGGACCGTGCAAGGATTACTTCCCGATCATCTACGTCGACGGCGACCTGTCGCTCCAGGCGAACGCGCGCGGTCAGGGCGTGCTGCTCGTCAACGGCAGCCTCTCGATGGCCGGTGGATTCATCTTCACCGGGATCGTGATCGTTCGGAATGATATCAAGTCGACCGGTAACGGTAACAAGATCACCGGAGGGGCGTTCGCTGGTAACACCTACACGACCGACAACTCGAGCGTCACCGGTGACTCGGAGATTCACTACTCGAGCTGCGCGGTGGAGCGTGCGTCGCGGGCGTCGGCAATCGTCGTGCGAATGAAGCAGCGTGGGTTTGCGGAAATGATCCAGTAAAGCCGGGAAGCGGGAAGCGGGAAGCGTAGAACCCTCGGGATGCCACTCACGTTAGGCGAGGCGTCCCGAGGGTTCTCCTATTCCCCATTCCCTATTCCCGATTCCCTAGCGAATCGAGCTTCGCCTTGATCCGCAAGTTGGCAGGGAACTGCGTCGCGAGCGCCTGAAGGACCGCCCGCGCACTGTCGGCATGGCCCGCCTGACGGAGGGCGTCCGCGACGAGCATGTCGCGACGCGGACGCATCCGCGCGTCATTGGGGCGAACCGTGATCGAGTCCAGCGCGGTGAGCGCCGCCGCCGGGTCCTTGCGATCGAGCAGGAGCGACTCGGCCCACATGAGGCGCGCGGTCGTGTCGGTCGGATTCCGCTCGACCAGCATCTGGATGAGTCGGTTCGCGTCGGCTCCCTTGCCGGCTTTTCGCGACACCTGTGCCTCGTTGTAAAGTCCGGCCACGAGCAGCCGGCTTACGTCTTCGGGGTTTCCGGTACGAATCCCCACGCCACCGGCGTACGAATACACCAGGTCACCGCCGTGCTCCGCCGCCTCGTACAAGACACCGATTCCGGCGAGGCCTGCCAGCGCGGATACCGCTCGGACTGTTCGTGCGGCTCCGCCGCTCAGGGCCAAGGCAATCAGCTCGAGCGCGGCCACGCCGACGAAGACGTTTCGTGTTCGTTCGCCCCATTCTTCGTGCTCCTGAACGGCCGCTCGGGCGCCGGGGATACGCTCGACGGGTCCGTGCGCCGCGGTGCCTGACTTCGCGGCGACGTACGCGGCCACGCCACCGATCACGAGGAGGGTAGTCGCTGCGGGACCTGTCCACTTGAGCCGGCCGGTCATCGCCACGACCCGCATGGCGACTCCCACGATCAGAATCCCGATCACGAAGTGAACGACCTGGGGGTGAAACGCGGCGAACGAAGGAGGCATTTCGGAACCGTTGGCTTGAGTCGGACGACGATTAAGCTACGCGGCTGAACCGTAAGTGAAGCTCGGTGAACCGCTCAAAAAAAATGAGCCGTTCCCGCGCGAAAGGGCAGGAACGGTTGAGCAGGGCTTCGGTTGCCCTGGTAACCAGGCAATCTCCGCATTGAAATGCGTGACCGGTGGCCTCTCGGTCCCAGTCGAGTCAGATTACGCGCGCATGAGGAACGTCGCTGAGCTGCTGGTTCCGGCGATTCGCTGGGACCCGACGACGGGGTTCGCTCGCGAGAGAGACCGAATCTCTCGGGCGCTGGGGCTGGGGGTCGGGGGATTCGTGCTCCACGGCGGGCCGGAGGCCGAGCTCCGGTCGCTGATCAAGGACATCCGTCAGGCATCCAAGATTCCGCTGCTCATCGGAGCGGAGATGGAACGCGGGGTCGGCCAGCAGTTCTCCGGGACTACCGGACTCCCTCCGCTCGCGGCGATCGCCGCGCTCAATGACCCGAACCTCGTCCAGCGCGCCGCAAAGATGACTGCGCGCGAAGCACGCCCGCTTGGCGTCAACTGGGGATTCGCCCCCATGTGCGACCTGCGCATGAATCCGGCGAACGTTCGCACGTCGCTGGATGGCATTGCGGGATCCCCCGATGAGATCGGCGCGATTGCGTCGCTGTGGATCGAGGCGTGTCAGCACGAAGGAATGCTCGCCTGCGCAAAGCATTTTCCCGGCGCCGGGCGCGTGGGTGAGGTCGACGATACGTCCGTGCCGCCCGTGGACGTGCCGCGGAGCATTCTGTTCGAGAACGAGTTCAAGCCGTTTCGCGCCGCCATCAGCTCGCGTGTCGCGTCGATGCTCGTTGCCCACGTGAGCTATCCGTCTCTCGATGCGAGTGAATCGCCCGCCACGTACTCGAGCGTCATCCTTCGTTACCTTCTCCGTGAGAAGTACGGATTCGAAGGTCTGGTCGCGAGCGATGTGCTCCAGGCGCGCGGGCCCATGTCCGCCGAGGATGAAGCCGATGTCGCAATGCGTGCCCTGGATGCAGGCTGCGACGTGCTCCTGGGCCCTTCCCACCTCGACGCGCTCGTTGACACGCTGGAGCGGTGTGTGCGCGACGGCCCGCTCTACGAGGACCGGATCGAACAATCGCGGCGCCGGCGCTTGAAGTGGGCGCAATGGGCGGCGCCGCAAACCGACTTCCGTCGAGTGAGCGGATCCGACGTCGCATGGGCGCTCCAACTGGCCGAGCGGGTCGTGACGCCGATACGAGGCAAGGTGGCTCGGCCGGAAAAGGGCGTCGAGATCGTGATCGTCGATGACGATGAGCCATGCGTCCCGGCGCACTCCCGCACGGAGTTCGCGCAGGCGCTCGAGTCCTCGCAGCTTCCCTCGTCGATCGTTGCGGCGCCTACCCCGGGGCATGACGTGCCCGTGTACGTCGCCGTGTTCGGCGAGCTTCGAGGGCACCGCAGCGAGGTCGCGTACCGCCCTGCGACACTCGAGAGGATCTCCGAGGTCTGCCTCACGGCGGCCCGCGAAAGGCGTCAGGCGGTGATCGTGCTCTTTGCTCCGCCGGTGCTCGCGTCTCAGATCCTGGGGAGTGCCCCAATCATCTGTGGTTGGTCGGGCGACCGTTGCATGCAGGAGGCGGTTGCTCGCTGGGTGGCGCGCGGTCGGGAATAGGGAATCGGCGGCGCGGTTCGCGCGCGCCCGGGAGACCCCTCGCTTCGCTCGGGACGGGCGGGGAACCGGGAACGGTAACTCCTCGTGGAGCCTCGGTTCCCGGTTCCCGGTCGGTCGCGCCTGCGGCGCGCCGCCCCCCGGTTCCCTCTATTCCCGATTCCCGATTCCCGATTCCCGATGAGGTGCAACCATCCTTCCCGACGACCTATCCTAGTTGACACATGGGTCGACCGCGGGTGACGGTCTCGGACGCGGGATCGCTCGAACGCTCTGGCAGCTCCGAAGGAGAGGCGGCAGTAAATGACGCGTCGGATGTTGCCGCCGCCGCGGCTGGAGACGTGCGTGCCTTCGAACGCGTGTATCGAAGGCACGTTGCGCGCATCCATAGCACGGCGGTCCGCATGCTCGGGGCAGAGGAGGCCGACGATGCCACGCAGGACGTGTTCGTGCGTGCCTGGCAGCGACTCGGGCAGTTCCGCGGAGACTCCGCCTTCGGCACGTGGCTCTTCCGACTTGCCGTCAACGTGATGCTCTCGCGCCGCGAGGTCGTGGCGATCCGACACAGACGCCATGTCGATGACTCGGAGCTCGTGGAATCCCTGTCGTCGGCCGATGCCTCTCCGGAGCTGGGTGTCGACTTTCAGGCCGCGATCGAGCGGCTGCCGCCCGGCATGCGACAGATCTTCGTGCTTCACGACATCGAGGGGTACAAGCACGACGAGATCGCCTCCATGCTGGGGATTGCTCAGGGAACCTCCAAATCGCAGCTGCACCGCGTGCGCATGATCCTCCGCCGCTACCTCGGCGCCTAACGACTGGATGACTTGCATGACCGATTCCTGGACCGACCGCCTGTCGGAGTACGTCGACGGGGAGCTCGACGCCGAGACGTGCGCGGCGGTCGACGCGCACCTCGCGACCTGTGCGAAGTGCCGCGCGACTCGCGATGAGCTGGAGCGTGTGGTCGCCCGCGCTCGCGGCGTCGGC
>JBKOYV010000339.1:0-5913 GCA_046725585.1 Gemmatimonadota bacterium
GTGGCGGACTGACCCAGGTGGAGGTAACCCAACCCGACGTCGTTCAGCAGCTCGAGTTTCTCCCGAATCCGGCTCTGGGCCGAGAAGAACTCGAGCCCGTCGGCCACGGTCAGCTCGAGCACGTCGGCGATGCTCCGGCCCTTGTACCGCACCTCGAGCGTCTCGCGGTTGTACCGCCGTCCCTTGCAGACCTCGCACGGCACGAACACGTCAGGCAGGAAGTGCATCTCGATCTTCACGAGCCCGTCACCCTGACAGGCCTCGCACCGGCCACCCTTCACGTTGAACGAGAATCTGCCGGGGCCATAGCCGCGAATCTTGGCCTCGGGCATCTCCGCGAACAGCTCGCGAATCGGCGTGAACAGACCGGTATACGTAGCCGGGTTCGAGCGTGGGGTCCGGCCGATCGGGCTCTGATCGATGTCGATGACCTTGTCGATGTGCTCGAGACCCGTGATCGACTTGTGCTCGCCCGGGATCACGCGCGCCCTGTAGAAATGTCGCGCGAGCGCCCGGTGCAGAATGTCTTCGATGAGCGTGGATTTGCCCGATCCCGAAACTCCAGTGACCGAGACGAAGAGGCCGAGCGGAATGTCCACGTTCAGATCGCGGAGATTGTGCTGGCGCGCGCCGATCACGCGAATCGAACGGCGAGGGTCCACCGGACGCCGGCTCATCGGGATCGGAATCTTCAGGTCACCGCTCAGGTAGCGTCCGGTGAGCGAGGCGGCGTTCTTCGCGACCTCGTCGACCGTGCCGCTCGCGACCACGAGGCCACCGTGCTTCCCCGCGCCTGGACCGAGATCGAGCAGATAATCCGCGGCGCGCATCGTCTCGTCGTCGTGCTCGACGACGATCACCGTGTTCCCCAGATCGCGCAGCTGGCCTAACGTGTCGAGGAGCCGCGCGTTGTCGCGCTGGTGCAGCCCGATGGATGGCTCATCCAGGATGTAGAGCACTCCCACGAGCCTGGACCCGATCTGGGTCGCCAATCGGATGCGCTGCGCCTCGCCCCCCGACAACGATTCGGCCGACCGGCCTAACGTCAGGTACTCGAGACCGACGTTGACGAGGAACCGAAGCCGCTCACGGACCTCTTTCAGAATCGGGCCCGCGATCTCCGAATCGAGTCCGGGCTTTCCGTTCTCGCGAACCGGCAGCGCCTCGAAGAACCGAAGGCTTTCCGCGATCGACATCTCGGCCAGCTCGCCGAGGTTGCGCTCCTGGATCGTGACGGCGAGCGACTCGGGCTTGAGCCGCCGCCCGTCGCACGCGTTGCACGGTCTCGCCACCATGTACTCGGCCAGCTCCATGCGCACCGCGTCGGATTCGGTTTCGGCGAACCGGCGCTGGATGTTGGCGACGATGCCCTCCCATTCGATGTTGCCCGTGGTCGAGTAGCGCGACGCGGTTTTCGTCTTGCCCCTGGTCCCACCTTCCCCGCCGTTCGTTTTGTCCACGCCGTAGAGCAGTGTGCGCCTAACGCTTTGCGGCAGGTCCTGCCACGCGACGTTCAGGTCGAACTTGAGCTGCTTCGCGAGCCCGGGAAGAATGACGCGCCGCAGGTACCCATCCGGCGCGCCCCACGGAAGAATCACTCCCTCCAGGATCGAGATGCTCGGATCGCCGAGGATGAGCTCCTCGCTCACCTCGTTGCGCGTGCCGAGGCCACCGCACGCGGGGCACGCACCGAACGGCGAGTTGAACGAGAAATGGCGGGGCTCGAGCTCCGGCATCGAAATCCCGCAGGTCGCGCAGCCATAACGTTCCGAGAACAGCGTTGGCGAGGCTCGCGCGGAATCGTGCTTCACCACCTCCACCAGCCCGTCCGCCAGCTTCAGCGCGGTCTCGAGGGAGTCATTCAGTCGGCCGCGGTCTTCAGCTCGCACGACGAGCCGATCGACCATGATCGACACATCATGGTTTTGCCGCTTGTTGAGCTTTGGCGGATTGGCCAGCTCGACGATCTCGCCGTCCACGATCGCGCGAATGAATCCCTGCTTGCGGGCCGACTCGAACAGTTCGCGGAACTCACCTTTGCGGCCGCGTACGAGTGGCGCCAGAATCTCGATCCGCGTGCCGGACGGCCACGCGAGCACCGCGTCAGTGATCTGGCCGGCGCTCTGGCGCTGGACCTGACGGCCGCAGTTCGGGCAATGCGGTGTCCCCACACGGGCATACAGCAGACGGAGATAGTCGTAGATCTCCGTCACCGTTCCCACGGTCGATCGCGGATTGTGGCCCGCCGTCTTCTGCTCGATCGAGATCGCGGGAGAAAGTCCTTCGATCGAATCGACGTCGGGCTTCTCCATCAAGCCAAGGAACTGTCTCGCGTACGCCGACAGCGATTCGACATAGCGGCGCTGGCCCTCGGCGTAGATCGTGTCGAATGCGAGGGAGGACTTTCCGGACCCGGACAGCCCAGTGATGACCGTCAGTCGGTCGCGCGGAATCGAGACATCGATGTTCTTGAGATTGTGCTCGCGCGCGCCGCGAATGATGAGCGCTTCGTCGGTCATAGCCGGTGAAAGCTGCGGTGTGTGTTCGGGCAAGACAAGACAGCCACTTTCGCGGCACTCACCGGGCGCAGCGTGACTTCTGCCGGCCTCTGCCTGTCCCATGAGGCAGGCCAAGTCATTAGTCCTTAGCGGGTAGCATTATGGTAGCCATCCGCTGACGACTAACCGCTGATGACCCCGGACCCCCGTATGCCGCATACCGACGCCATGGTCGTTCTCACGACCGTTGCCAACGAGAAAGAGGGGATCGCGCTCGTGCGTGGTCTTCTCGAGCGCCGCGTGATCGCGTGCGGTACGCTGCTGCCCGGCGCACGGTCGTTGTACCGGTGGGAGGACAAGATCGCGGACGAGCAGGAAGTCGTGATCCTGCTCAAGACGCGTTCGGCGGCGATGGATTCTCTCCGCGTGGCGTTCGGCGAGCTGCACCCCTACAAGGTGCCCGAGCTGCTCGCGATGCCGGTACACGCCGGGCTCGACAAGTATCTGAGCTGGATCAACAGCGAGACATCACTCGCGATCTCCTGACCCAGTCCGCTGTGATCGAAGTTCGCACCGACGACCTGGCGTTCGTCGAAGCGGATGCCATCGCGCGGCCAGTCGACGCCGAGCTCCGCGCGACGACCCCGCTGATGCGTCGCCTGGAGATCGCGGGCGGTGACGGGCTTGCTCGACATCTGAGAGTCAACGATCCATTGGCCGTTGGCTCAGCTGTCGTCACGCCCGCGGGTGCGCTTGGCGTGGAGCTCCTCATTCACGGAGTTGTGTCGAGCGAAAACGAGCCGGTCACGCGCGCGACAGTCCGGCAGGCAGTGGGCAGCTCGTTGCAGCGAGCAGCCGACTGGGGTATCGAGCACCTCGCCGTCACGCCGTTCGGGCTCGGCGTCGGCAACCTCGATCTCGAGGAAGCTGCCAAAATTCTGGCCGACGCAATCCGGCGCCATCGTCAGGCAGCGAGATATCCCGCGACGATCACCATCATCGTCGAGACGGAGCTCGAGCATTCGGTGTTCGAAAGACTCGTGGGTGAAGCAGCGTCGTGACCCGCCGAGGCGCGCTCGCGGTGACAGTGCTGGTCGCGTGGGCCGCGGGCCTCGCGATCTTCATGAATCGTGAGCGGCACAATGCTCCGGCCCAGCGGCTGGCAGAAGCCGCGCTGCGCGTATCCCCTGGAGCGGCGTACTATCGAGTGGAAAAGGACGGGCGCCAGATCGGGTTTGCGTCGTCCACGATCGACACGACGCGAGGCGGCTTCTCCATACGCGACTACCTGTCGGCCGACCTTCCGGTGGGCGGGGCGGAGCATCGCGCGACGGCGACATCGGACGTCCGGGTCTCACGCACGCTGTCGCTGACTGATTTCCAGCTGTCGTTCGAGGCCGACGGCGCGCCGATCGGCGTGAGCGGTCGGACCCTCGGCGACTCGGCGCTTCGCATCGTGATCACACACGATGAGACAGCCGCGGACACACAGCACGTTAGGCTCACAGGCGCGGTGGTGCTTCCGACGATGGTCCCGATCGCGATCGCACTCGGAGAGCAGCCCAGGGTCGGTCGAACCTACACGCTGTCCAGCTTCGACCCGATCGGGATGGCACCCACGCCGCTGACCGTGCGCGTCGAAGCCGAGTCGTCGTTCGTCATCGCGGACAGCGCGCGGTTTGATGACTCACGACGCCGCTGGATGACGGCGCACCGCGACTCGGTCCACGCGTGGCGCATCGCGACGGACGGTCCGAGCGCGATCCGCGCCTGGATCGACGATCAAGGGCGGATCGTGCAGATGGAGCACGCGTTGGGATTCGTGCTGCGTCGCACCGCCTACGAGATCGCGTTCGAGAACTGGCGGCTCGACGGCGGCATGCGCGCGCGGGCCGTGGGATCGGATCGTGACGTGCTCGAGACGACTGCCATCGCGGCGTCGGCCGCGATGGGGACCAAGCGTACGTCGCGCCTGCGTGTGCGGCTCCGCGGCCCGAGTCTCGACGGGTTCGCGCTGAACGGCGGCCGCCAGTCGCTGCGCGGCGACACGCTGATGGTCACGCAGGAGGACGGTACGCGCGGCGCTGGCGAGTACACCATGCCGATGCCGCTCGCGATGCGGATGTCGTTCAGGCACGAGCTGTCGCCGGAACCGCTCGTGCAGAGCGGTGCGCCGGCGATCGTGCAGCTCGCGCGCCGCGTTCGGGGAGACACGCGTGATCCGGTCATCGCAGCGCGCCGCATCAGCCAGTGGGTTCACGATTCCCTGAAGAAGTCGGTCTCGGTCACGATACCGAGCGCCGTTCAGGTGCTCGAGTCGCGGGCCGGCGATTGCAACGAGCACACGCAGCTGTTCATCGCGCTGTCCCGCGCGGCGGGGATACCGGCGCGCGCCGCCGCCGGCCTCGCCCTGGTTGGAACGAAATTCTACTACCACGCCTGGCCGGAAGTCTTCGTCGGGAAATGGATCGCGGTGGACCCGACTCTCGGCCAGTTCCCGGCTGACGCGTCCCACCTGCGGTTCGTCTATGGAGGGCTGGACCGCCAGGCCGAGCTGCTTCGGCTCATGGGGACGCTCCGGATCGACGTGCTGACCGCCGAATAGTCAATGATCGAGCTGCGTTCGCTGACCAAGCGTTACGGATCCTTCACGGCGGTGAACGCCGTCGATCTCGATGTGCCGAGAGGCGAGCTGTTCGGCTTCCTCGGGCCTAACGGCGCCGGCAAGACGACGACGCTGCGCATGATCGCGGGTATTCTGCGGCCGTCGTCAGGCACCGTGCGCATCGCCGGCATCGACCTGGCCGCCGAGCCGGTCGCCGCGAAGCAGAAGCTGGGATTCATTCCCGACCGGCCGTTCATCTACGAGAAGCTGACGGGCGTCGAGTTTCTCCGATTCGTCGCGGGTCTGTATGGGCAGACAGGTGCGGACGTGGAGCGTCGCGGCCGGGAGCTGCTGGCGCTCTTCGACCTCGAGGAGTGGCGTGACGAGCTGGTCGAGAGCTACAGCCACGGGATGCGGCAGAAGCTCATCATCTCGAGCGCGTTCGTGCATAAGCCCGAGGTGATCGTGGTCGACGAGCCGATGGTGGGCCTCGACCCCAAGGCAGCGCGAACGCTCAAGGATCTGTTCCGCGAGTACACGCGGCGCGGACACACGATCATGATGTCCACGCACACGCTCGAGGTGGCACAGACACTGTGTGACCGCATCGCGATCATTCAGCGCGGTGTCATTCGCGCGTGCGGCACCATGGACGACCTCCGTGCGTCGGCCGAAGCGGGCGTGTCCGGGCTCGAGGACATCTTCCTCCGCCTAACGGGTGAAGGACTCGCCCGCGAGCTGGTCGAGGTCCTGGATGCTTGACGATCTGCGCACGCTGCTCGCGCCCAAGTGGTTGACGGCGCGAGCTCG
>JBKOYV010000469.1:0-12197 GCA_046725585.1 Gemmatimonadota bacterium
GAATCCGGCCGGTACTCGCGCATCGCATGGGTCGATCTCGCTCCCATCGCCGATCCGGCGATCATCGCGCGCGAGGTCGCCACGACCCTGCACATCCCGGATCGCGGCGGCAGGCCGGCGGAGGCGCTGATCGCGACAATCAGCGATAGCCCGATGCTCCTCGTTCTCGACAACTGCGAGCATCTCGTCGACGCCGCTGCGGAGCTGGCGGAGCAGCTCCTTCGCGCGTGTCCTCGACTCAGCATTCTGGCGACGAGCCGCGAAGCGCTGGGCATACCGAGCGAAACCGCCTGGCTGGTGCCGCCGCTCGGCGGCGCGGAAGCGATTCAACTGTTCGTCGAGCGCGCACAGGCGTCGATCGCGTCATTCGAGCTCACGGATGCGAACGGCGGTGCCGTTCGCGACATCTGCCGCCGGCTCGACGGAATTCCACTTGCGATCGAGCTCGCGGCGGCGCGGGTCCGCGTGCTTTCACCCGAGCAGATCGCCGCGAGGCTGAACGACGCATTTCGGCTGCTCACCAGCGGCAGTCGCACGGCACTACCGCGACAGCGCACGCTCCGTGGAACGATGGATTGGAGCTATGGGCTCCTCGACCATCGCGAGCAGGCGTTGCTCTGCCGGCTCGCGGTGTTCGCCGGAAGCTTCTCGCTCGAGGCGGCCGAAGCAGTGTGCGTTGGTGAGCCGCTCGAGGCGGAGGACATCCTCGATGGGGTCGCGGCCCTCGTCGACAAGTCGTTGCTGGTGATGGAGGCCGGGGACGGCGCGGCTCGCTACCATCTTCTGGAGACGGTCCGTCAGTACGGCATCGAACGGCTCGCGGAGCATGGCGGGGCGGACCGGTATCGTGAGCGTCACGCTCACCACTATCTGGAATTCGCCGAGCGATTCGCGCCACTGCTCATTGGAGGCGAGCACGAGCCGGGGCTTCTCTCGCGGATTGCCGTCGAGCACGACAACCTGCGGGACGCGTCGGCGTGGGCGGCGAACGATCCGTCGCGAGCCGAAGAGGCGCTTCGGTTCGCGGACGCGCTTTTCTGGTACTGGTACGGAACCGGGTATTGGTACGGCTCGGGGCAGTTCACGCAGGCGCGCGAGCAGATCGCGCGGGCGCTGGCGAACGCACCCGATGCCGATCCGCAGCTGAGGGCGCGGGCTCTCGCCGCCGATGGGTTGAGCGCGCTCGCCCAGGGCGACTACGAGGACTCACGGGACGCATTCGCGCAGAGCCTGGCGCTCTTTCGTGCGCACGGCGACGTCGGGTCGATCGCCTTCGTGCTCTCCAAGCTGGGCGCATCGCACATCATGCTGGGCGACATGGAGCTCGCCGGGCAACTGCTCGACGAGTCGTTCGAGCTTGCGAAGCCACTGCCGCTCTCGGTGCTGCATTCGTTCATCCGGTTCTGGCGTGGATGGGCGGCGATCGTGCGCGGCGAGCTCCAGCTTGCGCGCGAGATGTTCGAGGACGGCGTACGGTTCGGGCGGCAGATCAGCCACCGCACGTCGTTCGCGCACTCGTGCGCCATGCTTGGCAAAGTGCTGTGCCGGCTGGGCCAGTACGACGAGGCCTACGCGCGGCTGAGCGACGGACTTCGCGTGCATCTGGAGATCGGCGACGCGTGGGGGCTCGCGCTGGATCTCGAGGGACTGGCCGGACTGGTCATCGCGCGCGACCGCTACGCCGATGGCGTGAGGCTCATGGGCGCCGTGGACGCGCTGCGGGAACGCGTGGCCATCGCGCTGCCGGCGTCCGACCGCAGCGAGCGGGAGCGGCTGGTCGGCCTCGCGCGCACCCAGCTCGGGGGGTACTACGAGAGGATGTACGACGAGGGCCGCGCCATGCCGATGAACGAGGTCACCCAGATCGCGAGCGAAGCGGGTGGGCTCCAGACCGCGGAATACCGCGTGCCGGTGCTGGAGGACGCGAGCGGCATGACACCGCCGGTCGTTCCGGTGGCAAGCGACACGCTGCGCGTGCTCGCGTTAGGCCCGCTCCAGGTCTTCGTCGGTGGCGAAGCGATCGACACGACCGTGTGGGGCTCGGCACGCCCGCGTGAGCTGCTCGTCTATCTACTCATGCATCCGGATGGACGGACGAAGGAACAGGTGGGTCTCGCGTTCTGGCCGGAGGCGTCTCAGGCGCAGCTCAGGAACAGCTTCCACGTGACGCTCCATCGCCTGCGGAAGGCGCTGCGGAATCCGGATTGGATCATGCTCGTGAACGACCGATACCGGGTGGATCCCGAGGTGATCGCAGAGTTCGATGTGGCGGACTTCGAGCGTGAGATGGTGGCTTCGCGGCGCGCCCTCAAGCGTCGCGAGGACGGAGCGGCGGCGGCGCTCGAGCGCGCGCTGACCCGGTTCCGTGGCGACTTTCTGGATGGCGAGCCGGCGGGCGACTGGCATCTCGAGCATCGCGACCGGCTGCAGCGCCTGTTCGTGGACGCGTTGATGGAGCTGGGCGACCGGCATGCGGACGAGGGGCGCAACGCCAAGGCGGCGGACGCGTATCGTCGGGTTCTCGCGCGCGACGATCTGAACGAGGATGCGACGCGGGCGCTGATGCGCTGCTACGCGAAGGCCGGCGAGCGGGCGCAGGCGTTGAGGCTCTACCAGCGGTTCAGCGAGCGGTTGCGGAAGGAGCTGGACGCGGAGCCGGAGGACGAAACGCACGAGCTGCTCGAGGAGATCAAGGGCGGATAGGGGGACTGGGGACTAGGGACTGGGGACTCGGCCGGGACCCTTCACTTCGCGAGGAGCCCCCCGCGCCCGTAGACGCATCCCGGCCGAGTCCCCAGTCCCCAGTCCCGATGTCCCCGTTAGGCGGCCTCGTTCCGCAACACCGCACCGACCCGAGCGCGGTTCCCGACGCCGAGCTTGGCCAGGACGCGCTCGACATGGTTCCGGGCGGTGAAATAGCTGACGCCGAGCTTCTCGGCGACTTCGGCGTTCGAAAGTCCGCTCGCCACCAGGCGCGCGACCTCGATCTCGCGGGCGCTCAGGCCGTAACGGCTGCGCAGCTCGATGTCGGTGAGCGGATTCACCAGCTCGAACGCGGCGGTCACGAGCACGCCGGCTTCGCCGCCGGGCATCCAGCCGGACGTCACCATCCCGCGCAGTCGATAGACGCGGCCATCGGCGCGCACTTCGCGGTGCGCCTCGGTCGTCCGCTGACCGTTGTCGCCGTTCGGCTCTGCGATCGATCGATGAGCGGCGGCGGCCATGCTCCAGGCCAGTCGCTGGGCTTCGGTTCGCACTTGCGCCCCCGAGCCTCCGGCGCCCGGCATTCCGAACAACTCTGCGGCACGCGGATTCGCGTGAACGAGCGCGCCCGCACCGTCGTACATGAGCACTGCTTCGGGTAGCGCATCGAGCAACTTGGCCAGCTCGGAGCGACGAGCCGCGAGTCGGCGCCACTCCGACACGCCGGCCTTGAAGGGCGGAACGAGCACGCGGACCATTGCGGCTCGCCGCACGTCTCCAGTGCCGGCGGTGTCGGCGCTTCCGGTTGATGCACATCTATCGAGCACCCGGTCGATAGCGTCCCAGGCCGCCTCCCCTGCCCTCACGGTTGGCATATGGAAGTCGGTTCCGGTGACCTCGGACATGGCGCCAAAGGCTGCATCCAGCCAGTCGCCCGCGCTCGAGTAATCGAACGGAGAAAGGAGGGTATGGAGGACACGTTCGAGCGATGCGAGTGACTGCGCCGCCTCGAGAGTCTCGTAGCGGGTGGGAGCCGTGGACGGGTAGCTCTGGTACACGTCGTCGCGAGTCGCCAGCACGAATGCCTCCGATTGTGTCAGGATCGCCGGGACCGTCCCGGCGACGCGCAGGAAACTGCAAGGCGGCTCTTACCTCGCGCTTATCGGGATGAGGCGATCGGCTTACAGGCGCTTACGACAGCACCGCGATAAGCAGCCCACGGCCCCCCTTGCACTTCTACATGAAGCGTTGCATCGTCCTGTAGAAGCGAAAGGGGAAAGCGCGTGACCGACGAGAAGCTCGACCTTCCGCAGGGCACTCTGGACCTCCTCATCCTCAAAGCCATCTCGCTCGGGCCAATGCATGGCTGGGCCATCTCCGAGCGGATTCGCGACGTCTCCAAGGCCGCGCTCCAGATCCCACAAGGCTCGCTCTACCCTGCCCTGCACCGCCTGGAGCGCCGCGGCTGGATCAGCGCCGAATGGGGGGCATCCGACAACAATCGGCGAGCCAAGTACTACCAGCTCACGCGCAGCGGACGAAGTCAGCTTCAGGCCGAGGCGGACGCGTGGAAGACGCTCACGGCTGCCGTCTCGCTCGTGCTGGACATGGGGTGAAAGGGGAAGAGGAAACGGGAACATTGCATCCCGACCAATCGAGACATCT
This sequence comes from Gemmatimonadota bacterium, assembly GCA_046725585.1. Lineage (GTDB taxonomy): Bacteria > Gemmatimonadota > Gemmatimonadetes > Gemmatimonadales > Gemmatimonadaceae > JAJKIV01. Next base: position 4,369 of record JBKOYV010000469.1, read on the forward strand.
ATGCCGAACTGGCTGAGCGACCTCCTGAGCGACCTTCGATACCGTGGTCGCGCGGTCTTCATGAAGGGCCGGTTGGATCGTGAGATCGATGAAGAGCTCCAGTTTCATCTCGAACGGGAAACCCGGAAGCTCGAAGCGTCGGGCCTAACGCCTCACGAGGCGCGGCGGCAGGCGCGACTCGCCTTCGGCGGCATCGAGCGCATCAAGGACGACACCCGCGACGTGAGCGGCGTCTCGTGGCTCGAGGTCGTGCTCCAGGACCTTCGGTACGCCGCGCGCGGACTCCGTGCGCGACCAGCGTTCACCGCGTCTGTGATCCTCACGCTCGGGCTCGGGATCGGCGCGAATGTCGCGATGTTCGGGATCGTCGATCAACTCCTGATCCGCACGCCGCCCTACCTGCGCGACCCGAGTCGCGTACACCGTGTGTACGTCACCTACCAATATGAACGACGCGAGGTCACCGACGGGTTCACGGAGTACGCGCGATACCTCGACTTCAAACGGTTCTCGAGGACGCTCGAGGCCACGGCCGTCCTGGCCCAGCGGGAGTTCGCTATCGGCGTGGGTGAGGAGGCGAAGGAGATGCCGGTCGGCGTCGTGAGCGCGAGCTTCTGGAGCTTCTTCGACGCGCAGCCGGTTCTCGGCCGGTATTTCACAGCCAGCGAGGACAGCATTCCCACCGGATCACCCGTGGTGGTGCTGAGCTACGCCCTCTGGCAATCGAAGTACGGCGGATCGCCGAGCGTGCTGGGACAATCCGTGCAGGTCGGGCCGGTGCCGTGCACGATCATCGGTGTCGCACCGCCAGGATTCGTCGGCATAGCCGACGAAGGCGCCCCTGCGGCGTTCATTCCGGCAACGCTCTACGGCTATGGGGTGACGGCCGGACGCGGGAAGGTCGACTACTACAACACCTACCACTGGGGCTGGCTGTCGGTCATCGCGCGGCGAAAGCCTAACGTCAGCCTCGCGTCCGTGAACGCGGACCTGACGAACGTGTACCGGCTCAGCTGGGCCGCCGAGCGCGCGATAAGCCCCAACACGCCGAAGGTGGAAGTCGCTCGACCACGAGCCGCCGCCGGCCCTGTGGTATACGAGCATGGGCCTAACGCGAGCCCCGTGTCGAAGATCGCGCTCTGGATCGCCGGCGTCGCGACCATCGTGCTCGTAATTGCCTGCGCGAACGTCGCCAACCTTCTGCTCGCACGCGGATTGTTCCGTCGTCGCGAGGTCGCGCTGCGGATGGCGCTCGGGGCGAGCCGAGGGCGCCTTCTCGCTCAACTCCTCACCGAGAGTCTTCTGCTCGGCGTGGCGGGCGGCGTGGCGGGGCTCGCGGCGGCACAGTGGGGCGGCGCGGTCCTGCGCTCCCTGTTCCTGCGGGACGCGGCGGCGTCCAACGTCGTGAGCGATACGCGTACGCTGGTGTTCGCCGGCGTGGCGGCATTGACCGCCGGCATCCTCACCGGGCTCGTGCCCGGGATTCAGGCCGGCCGAGCGTCGCTCGCTCCGGCGCTCAAGGGCGGCATTCGCGAAGGCACCTACCAACGGTCGCGGACGCGCACGGTCCTGCTGGTGGTACAGGCCGCGCTCTCGGTTCTGCTGCTCGTGGGCGCCGGCCTGTTCGTTCGCAGCCTGCACAACGTGCGATCGATGCGCCTGGGCTACGACGTCGACCCGGTGCTGTTCGTCTACCCCAACCTGCGCGGCCTACGCCTGTCACCTAACGAACGTGCCGAGCTCGCGCGACGCCTCGTCGATGGAGCGCGGGCAATGCCCGAGGTCGAGAGCGCCGCCCGCGGCATCAGCATTCCCTTCCTGAGCACCGAAGGGACCGGCTTCTATGTTCCGGGAGTGGACTCGGTGCGCCGGCTCGGGCGGTTCACGATCCAGATGGCGTCAGCCGACTATTTCCGGACGATGGGCACGCGGATCCTCCGCGGGCGCGGCATCACGGAAGTCGACCGCGCCGACGGCCCGCTGGTCGCCGTCGTGAGCCAGGGCATGGCGGAGGCGGTGTGGCCCGGGAAGGATGCAATCGGACAATGCATCATGCTCGACACACGCACGGCACCTTGTCGCACGGTGGTGGGTATCGCCGAGAACATCCAGCAGAACAGCCTCACGGAGACGCAGAGGTTTCAGTTCTACCTTTCGATCGAGCAACTCCGGCCCGAGGAGGCCGTCCTTTTCGTGCGCACGCGCGGCAACGCCAGCGCCCACGCCGCTGCCGTTCGCCGCCAACTCCAGAAGCTCATGCCAGGCGCGGCGTACGTGACGGCGACGCCAATGCGCGAGATCATCGACCCGAACCAGCGGTCGTGGCAGCTCGGAGCGACAATGTTTCTCGTGTTCGGAGCGCTCGCGCTCGTGCTCGCGGCGATCGGTCTGTACAGCGTGATCGCATACGGCGTCGCACAGCGCACGCAGGAGATCGGCGTACGAATCGCGCTGGGAGCAGGCGTCAGCGACGTCGTCAGGCTCGTGCTCGGCCAGGGTCTTCGGTTCGCGGTGATCGGGATCGTCCTCGGCGGCGGTGCAGCCATGTGGGCGAGCAAGTGGGTCGGCCCGCTGTTGTTCTCCGTCTCGCCGAAGGATCCCGCCGTGTACGGCACGGCGGCCGTCGTGCTGCTCGCCGCCGCGGTACTCGCGAGCGCGATCCCGGCGGTGCGCGCATCGCGGGTGGACCCTAACGTGGCGCTCCGCACGGAGTGATCACGTACGGCGATCGCGCGTGTTGCCGCCTAACGTTTCTTCCCCACCTTGACGACGTGCCACCCGATCAACCCTGAGCGGGGACGAAGATTTTCCGCCCAGGGTTGGTTGGTGTCGGGCAGGCCCTCGATGCGCACGATCTCGTCCTCGCGCAGCGCGCACCCGAGGAAGCCGCCTGTCGTGTCGAGCGTCACGTCATAGGAGGACGCGCTGTCGAGCACGGGCTTCCCGTCACCGTTGAGCGGGATGCGGGAGAACACTGCCGGCGCCTTGCTCATCGGCGCTCCGGCCTGGTCCAGGACGATGAAGCGGATGATCGAGTGCCGCGTGAAATCGACCTGTACGCCGCCGCACATGCGCGCCGCGAGCTCCTCGTTCGACGGAAAGCGGATCTTCATGGCCGACGCCTTGCCAGCCTCGACGTCCAACGTCTTCACGAGGTGCTGGATGCCGAGCGAATCGAGCGCCGGGTGGCGCAGCACGACCGTATAGGAGCCGGGCGGAACGAACGGCAGCTCGAACGATCCGTCTGTGGCCGTGCGCGTGGAGTCGGCGGTGCCCTCGAGCGCGACGGTGATGCCGGCGATCGGCCGATTCGAGACGGTGTCCAGGACGACCGTGCCGTGGACGTTTCCCGCCTGGTTCAGCAGGGTGTTGAGCGGGACAGCACCTCCCTCTTCCGCTATGCGAACCACGACCGGTGTTGGGCTTCGACCCATGAAGCCGGGACGTTGGTAACCGAATTCGGGCATGCGGATTCGCCAGCTTCGGACGATCCAGCGGCCGCCGGGAAGCCGGAAGAACGACACGGTGCCGCCGAAGTCGGCAGGGCGGAGGTCGTTAGGCAGCCAACTGTAGGTGAACTCCACCGTGCGAAGCTCGTTGTTCCTGGCGTCCATCCACAGCACGCCCTTGATGTCCGGCTTCTTCCGCTCCGGCACCGGCTGGAACGCGAGCCCGACGTAGCCCGTGTGCTCCAGGGTGCCCTGCTGGATCTTGAAGCAGTGATCGGCCAGGAAGGTGTCGGACAGGAGGACGTCGGCGTCGGGCGCGTAGTAGTCGGTCGTACCGTCCTGGTTCACCGTCACGTACCCGCCGACGGAGAGGACCTCGGCCGGAAGGCTGCGGAAGGGCCGGTCGATCGACGCCGACACCTTCCGGCGGGTCTCGTAGAGCACGCGCCACGTGTTGACGTCGAGCTTGCGCTCGAACCGCATGACGGAGTCGTCGCCGATCGTTAGGCTGCGCGTGATGATGGCGGCGGTGAGCGCAGCGCGAGCGTCGTCCCACAACGCGGCGGTCTTGGCGTTCGTCTGCGGATTCCGCACGCACGACGTGCGACCTCGGACGTTCACCGAGCTCAGGACGGCAGGCACCGGCTCGAGCAGGATATCGAGACGCTTCGTCTCGCCTTCCCCGACCGCGAACGGCGTGAGCCTAACGCGTTTGACGCCGATCCGCTTGACGTCGATCGTGTACATGCCGGCCGACGGGAGACGGATGTCGAAGCCGCCGCCGTCGTTGCTCAGGACCTGGACGACGACCGAGTCACGCGGGTCGAGCACGGACAGCACCACGCCATCCACCGGGGCGTTGGTGGTCCGTTCGGTGACGAGACCACGTACGACCTGCGCTGCGACCGGCTCGCTCGAGGCGAGCGCGATCGCGCTACCTAACGCGAGAGCGGCGACCCTCGCAGCGTTGCGACTCCAGAGCGACATGCGAGCCCCACCGAAGCAGCCGTCAATGTACTCGCACTCATCGGCCGACCTACTGGCCTTTCACCTTCGCCCAACTGTCCCTGAGCGTCACCGTCCGGTTGAAGACAAGCCGATCCGGCGTCGAGTCCACCGTGTCGCTGATGAAATACCCCGTCCGCTCGAACTGGTACCGCGTCCCGATCGGGTCCTTCGCGACACTCGGCTCGATCTTAGCACCGGGGACAACCACCAGCGAGTCCGGATTGAGCGTAGCGGTGAACTCCTGGCCCTCGCCGACCGCCTCCGGGTCGGGCACCGTGAACAGCTTGTCGTACAGCCGCACCTCGACATCGAGGGCGTGCCGCGCCGACACCCAGTGGATGGTACCCTGTACCTTGCGGCCGTCGGGGGCGTCCCCGCCACGCGTGGCCGGATCGTACGTGCAGCGGAGCTCGACAACGTTGCCGGACGCGTCCTTGATGACGTCCGTGCAGGTGATGAAGTAGCCGTAACGCAGCCGAACTTCCCTGCCAGGCGCGAGCCGGAAGAACTTCTTTGGAGGGTTCTCCATGAAGTCTTCCCGCTCGATCCACAGCTCCCGAGAGAACGGGACCTTACGAGAACCGGCGAGAGGGACGTCGTGTGGGTAGTACGACGCGTCGAGCTCGTCGGTCTTGTCCTCCGGGTAGTTCGTCAGGACGACCTTGAGCGGGTTGAGCACGGCCATGACGCGCGGCACCCGCATGTTGAGGTCGTCGCGGATGTAGTGCTCGAACGTCGCGAGCTCCGTCCGCGCCGGCTTCCGCGCTACGCCGATTGCCTCGGCGAAGTTGCGAAGCCCCTCAGGTGTGACACCTCGACGCCGCATTCCGCTTATTGTCGGCATGCGTGGGTCGTCCCAGCCGCTCACGCGCCCTTCGTTGACGAGCTTGAGCAGCTTCCGCTTGCTGAGAACCGTGTAGTCCAGCTCGAGCCGAGCGAACTCGGTCTGCTCGGGTGGACGCTCGAAACCTGCCTCGTGCACGAGCCAGTCGTAGATGTCGCGGTTGTCCTTGAACTCGAGGGTGCACAGCGAGTGCGTGATCCCTTCGATAGCATCGGACAGCCCGTGAGCGAAATCGTACAATGGGTACAGGCACCACGCGTTGCCGCGGCGGTAATGGGCCGCATGACGGATCCGCAGCAGCAGCGGGTCGCGCATGATCATGTTCGCGTGCGCGAGGTCGATCTTCGCGCGCAGCACGTGGGCCCCGTCCGGGAACTCACCTGCCTTCATGCGGCGAAGCAGGTTGAGGTTCTCCTCTGGGGTACGGTCGCGATACGGGCCGGGGACCCCGGGGGTGGTCACCGTGCCGCGGTTGAGGCGGATCTCCTCTTCCGTCTGTGAGTCGACGTACGCCTTGCCGCGCATTACGAGGTCTTCGGCGATCTCGTAGAGCTTCTCGAAGTAGTCGCTCGCGTAGAGCTCGGCGTCCCACTTGAACCCGAGCCATTCGACGTCGCGCTTGATGGCCTCGACGTACTTGATGTCTTCGGTGAACGGGTTCGTGTCGTCGAAGCGCAGATTGCAGCGCCCCCCAAACTCCTGCGCGATCCCGAAGTTCAGGCAGACGGACTTCACGTGCCCGATGTGTGGAAACCCATTCGGCTCGGGTGGGAAGCGCGTCGCCACGGGGCGACCGAACCTCTTGGTCGCCGCGTCTTCGGCGACCATCTCTCTAATGAAGTCCTTTCGGGCGGCGGACGGGGCAGTGTCTGAGGGCATAACTCGTCGGAACTACCGACAGCGCTGGTTCTGGTTGTTCATGAAACTTATGGGTCACCGAAAGTCCGGGTAGGCGTATCTTCTTCCCTCTCGCCTGGAGCTGGGGCATGGATACCCTGAGGATGGACTTCGCATTCGCGTTTCGGGTCCTTCGCCGAAATGCGATGTTCGCGGTGTCGGTCGTCGTCACGCTTGGCGTCGGCATCGGAGCCGCGACGGCGATGTTCGGCGTCGTGAACGGCGTGCTGCTCAGTCCTTTGCCCATTCGGGACCAGGCGCAGGTTGTCGTCCTGCGCAAGGAGCAGCTCGTCGGCAACGAAGCGCTGGTTCCTTTCTCCGTTCGCGACTTCCGCGACTTCGCGACTGCGACGCGGACGCTCGAGGCGGTGGCGGGCGCCCAGTATGACGGCGCCTGGCCAGCCACCATGCGGGATGGCGATCGCGTCCTGACGCCCAACACCGCCGTCGTTTCCGGGGCTTTGTTCTCTACGTTAGGCGTGCGCCCGGCCGCCGGCCGAATGCTCACGGAAGCCGACGACGTCGTAGGCGGCGACGCGATCGCCATCAGCTACTCACTCTGGCGGCGCGTTTTCGGTGGCGATTCGTCAGTCGTCGGGCGCGTGATCCACGGTGCCGGAAGCGGCCAGGCGTTTCGCATTGTCGGCGTGATGCCGCGCGGCTTCGCCTTCCCCGGAAGGGCGGAGGTCTGGATTCCCACGCTCACCGTCATGCCCGGGGCTGCCTCGAACGAAGGGCAGTGGCCGTATAACCTCGTCGGTCGAATGCGCGCCGGCGTCACTGCGGAACAGGTGCGCTCGGAGCTCGCGGGATATCTCGCCCGCAAGGCGTACGTGCCGGGAGAGCCACGCGACGTGCGTGGGTCGGTGCGATCCATCGAGTCGCTCATCGTCGGTGACGTGAAGACCGCCCTGCTGGCGCTCGCCGGCGCGGTCGCGCTGCTGCTCGGGCTCGCGAACGTGAACGTCGCGAACCTGTTCCTCGTGCGCGGCATCGCGCGGCGGCGCGAGCTCGCGGTTCGCGCCGCGATCGGGGCAGACGGCTGGCGCATCGGGCGGCTCGTCGTCACCGAGGCCGTTCTTCTCTCGACGTTAGGCGGCGTGGTGGGAGTCGCCCTCGCATCCTGGCTTCTTCGTCTGCTCGTCGCGCTCGCGCCGGCGGAGCTTCCGCGCGTGGACGACATCCGCATCGACGCCCGTGTGCTCATCGCCGCCGGAGCAATGGTCGTGGGAAGCGCGTTGGCGTTCAGCCTGTGGCCCGCGATAGCCGTTTCGCGGCAACGCGACCTGCATAACGCGCTGCGGTCCGGGACGAGGGCTGGCCTGACCGATGTGGCGTCGCGACGCGGAAGAAGTCTCCTCGTGGTCGCTCAAGTTGCCCTCGCGATCGTCGTCCTCGTCGGCGCCGGGCTCCTCGGCCGCACGCTCTCGGCGCTCCGGCATCTCGACATGGGGTTCGCGAGCGATGAGCTGAGCACGGTGGAGCTGTCGCTGCCAGAATCAATAGCGTCGAGCCGACCGCGGCTTGTCGCCTTCTACGATGCGTTAACCCAACGTCTCTCGAGCATGCCCGGGATGTCATCAGCGACGGTGGTGCTCCTGCCGCCATTCTCGGGTCGGAATGGATGGGAC
>JBKOYV010000328.1:0-11112 GCA_046725585.1 Gemmatimonadota bacterium
CGGCTGCGGCCTGGCGTACGACGCTGCTCTCGCACCCCCACGACACCCTGTGCGGGTGCTCGGTCGACGAGGTTGCGCGCGCGATGGATGCGCGCCTCGACGACGCGATGACGCAGGCGACCGGCATTCGCCACGATGCCATCCTGGATCTCGTCGGCCACGACCCGTCGGAAGCGCGAAGCCGCAAGGCGGAATGGCGATCGCTCATGCTGGTGCGAAATCGCGCTGCGCACTCGCGTGGCGGGATTGCCGAGGTCGAGATCGAGACGTTCCTCGCCGACGTCGGCGTGGGGCCCGGATCCACACCGCCGGAACGCATTAGGCACGTGGGAGCCCCGCGGCTCCTCAGGGGACAGGTTCCGGTACAGATCCTCTCGACGCGCCGGGCGAATCGGCGCACCGAGTCGCCGCGGCATTACCCGGACAACGATCTCGTCGAGGTGCGACGCGTGGTGGCGTGGGTCCCTCCGGTGGCTGGCTACGCCGTAGCGCCGCTGCCCGTCGACGAAGTGAAGGGCGGCTCACCCATTCCCGACCCGTCGGTGACGGCCGACTCGGACACGATCGACAACGGGATGCTTCGCGTTCATCTCGAGGTGGACCGCACCATCTCCGTCGCGGCGTGTGACGGCTCGTGGTCCGTCCGGAGCGCGGTCGCCATCGAGAACGTCGGCGACCGCGGCGACCTGTACACGCACTCGCCGTTCGGGCCGGTGCGCTTCGAGGACCACTTTCTTCGCTCACGCCTGATCCATCGCGGCCCGTTGCGGGCCGAGCTCGAGACGCGGTGGCGCATCGTGGTCCCGTCGGCCGCGGACCGCCGTCTGGCGGGCGCGCGGCGCGACGGACACGCCGGATTCATCGACGTACGCGTGAGGTTTCGCCTCGATGCAGGCTCGCCGTTTCTGCGCGTGCTCATCGACGGCGTCAACGGCGCCGCCGGGCATCGCCTGCGCCTGCGCCTTCGCACCGGCATCGTCGACCCCGTAGTCTGGGCCGACGCGGCGTTCGGTCCGGTGCGGCGTCTGCCCGTCGTCGTGTCGGACGACGAGCGGCGCATGGAGACGCCGCCAGTGACCGCGCCGCTCCATCGCTACGTGTCGCTGTTCGACTCGGCCCACGGCGCCACGGTCTACAGCGACGGCCTGGCGGAATACGAAGCCGACTCCTCCGGTGACGTCGCGGTGACGCTCGTTAGGTCCGTCGCCGAACTGTCTCGCAACGACCTTCCCGAGCGGCCCGGGCACGCCGGCTGGCCGGTGCCGACGCCGGAAGCGCAGATGCTCGGGCCCTTCGCCGCTGAAATGGCCCTCCTTCCGCATGGCGCGCGGAGCATCGAGACGATCGACCTGATCGAGCGGATGGCTGACGACGTGCTGCTGCCCTTGACCGGCACGACGCTTCGATCGGCCATCGCGGACTATCCATCGACGAGCGGGCTCGAGCTGGAGGGCAGGGGACTCGCCTTCTCCTCGGCCAAGGAGAGCGAGGACGGCGACTGGCTCGTCCTGCGCTGCGTGAACCTCACCGACGACGCCGTGGCTGGCCGCTGGTCGCTCCCTTTCGTGCCGCGCGAAGGCCGTCTGGCTCGCCTCGACGAAACACCCCAGAGCGACGTGTCCATTGCGGGCCGAACGCTGGAATTTTCCGCTCCGCCGCGCGCCGTGGTGACGGTGCTTGTTCGCTAGCGAGTCACGGCAACCACGAACGCTGAGGCCGCAGACGCGAGCGCCGCTGAACACGCTGAGGGTGCCATTGGGAAGAACAAAGAACCAACAAACGTCAATCGTTCATGGCATTGAACTCGTGCGCCGGCCAAGTGGATCTCGCTACCGAACGATTCAGCGGTCACAGCGTTCGACAGATCAGCGCGGTCAGCGTTCGTGGTTGCCGTCTAGCGGTTGCCGTTTCGTAGTTGCCGTTCGCGGTTGCCGCTTCGGAACCTTAACCGATCGATGTGAGGCGCACTCGGCGGTCGACTGACCTCAGGCGCGCTCCGCGATGTCCCGCGGGCGCTCACCCGCCAGGCGATCACGCAGACTGTCGCCCAAAAGCGTGCACGCCAGCACCGTGACGATCAGTGCAACCCCGGGCGCAATGGCCACCCACGGCGCCGTTACGATCAGATCGCGCCCACCGGCGATCATGTTCCCCCAGCTCGGCGCCGGTGGCTGGATCCCGAGGCCGAGAAACGAGAGTCCGCTCTCGAGCAGGATCGCATTGCCGACGCCCAGCGTCGTCGCGACGATCGCAGAGCCGAGCGCGTTCGGGACGACGTGCCGCCACAGCACCCGTGACGATGACGCGCCTAACGCCTGGGCGGCCGAAACGTAAGGCTGGGCACGAACGCCGAGCACCTCGCCGCGAACGAGCCGCGCCACACCCATCCATCCGGTCGCACCGAGAACCACGAGTACCGTCGCCACTCCCGGTTGCCACAGCGCGGCGCAGAGCAGGAGAAGAATGAGTCGCGGAATCGAAAGGAGCGCGTCGGAGACGCCCATCGCGACTCGATCAACGAGACCACCGCGCCAGGCCGCCGACGCGCCGACGACGGTCCCGACCACACCGGCGAGGAGTGATCCGGCGACGCCCACCGCGAGCGAGATGCGCCCCGCCAGCATCATGCGCACGAAGAGATCGCGGCCGAACCGGTCGGTGCCGAGCAGGTGAAACCGGCCTAACGCGTCCGAATAACCGGGAGGCACGAGACGCGTCGCCAGCACATCACCGATCGCCAGCGGGTCGGTGGCCGCAAGCGCGGGAACGAGAACCACGGCCGCCGCCAGCACGCCGAGGAGGACAGCCGAAAATCGCGCGAGCCGGTTCATGCGCGATGCCGGGAGCGGTTCGCCGAGCTACGCGTCACGTCGCGGATCGATGAGCGGGAGCACGAGGTCGGCGGTGAGATTCGCGAGGATCACGAGCGCGGCGTAAAGCACCGTGGCCCCCATCACTACGGGATAGTCTCGCGACGCGATCGCCACGACCATCACGCGGCCCATCCCCGGCCATGCGAAAACGCTCTCCACGAAGACGGAGCCCGCCACGACGCCGGGCAGCGACAACGCCAACAGGACGACGAGTGGTGGAAGCGCGTTCGCGAGCACGTGACGGCCATAAACCGCACGCGATCGAAGCCCCTTCGCTCGGGCAGTCCGAACCCACTCGGCCCCTGCCAGATCTGCCACGGTGCTTCGCGCATAACGCGCGATACCCGCCGCGCCTACCGCTGCGAGCACCGTCACCGGCAGCACCGCGTGCCGGGCGAGATCGATCACCGCGGCCCATCCGGTCTCCACGCCGGCGGGGTCGCGAATCCCAAACGCCGGCAGACGCACGCCGGCAGGGAATCCCCATACGGTAGCGCCGTACGTGAAGACCGCGATGAGCGACAGAGCAAGCCAGTAGCTGGGTGCCGCGTAGATTGCCGTTGTCGCGAAGGTCAGCACCGGGTCTACCGGTGTTCCCCGGCGCGTCGCCTGCAACGTGCCCACGGCGACACCCACGAGGAACGTCAGCAGCAATGAGGAGAGGCCAAGCCCGAGCGAGACCGGCAGCGCCTCGCGGAGCACTCGAGCCACCGGCCGTCGCTGCGTGAAACTCTCGCCGAGGTCGCCGCGCAGCAGCCCGCCCATCCACTTTGCATATTGCACCGCCATCGGCGCATCGAGCGCCAGCTCGGCACGAAGCCGGGCGGCATCCTCGGGTGTCGCGGTAGGCGGCACGAGGAGCGCCGCCGCATCGCCGGGGGCAAGCCTGACGAGAACGAACGTGAGTGTGACGACGAGCCACAACAGCACGAGTGCCGCCGCCAGGCGACGCATGAGGGTACGCACACCGGGATGATGCGCCACGGCCAACGCACGTCAACTTGCGCGGCGCTGCTCCTCGGTGTGGTTATCGCCGCATCATGCGGCGCGCCCACGCGCCTGAGTGATACGGTCGTCTATGCGTCCGGCGCCGACCTCGAGTCCGCAAACCCGCTGGTCACCGTGCACCCGCTCTCACGCCAGATCCAGCGGTTCGCGCTGCTCGTAACGCTCGCCCGATATGACAGCGCGCTGGTTCCGCAGCCATACCTCGCGTCGCGCTGGGAGTGGAGCAGGACCGGCGATGAGCTCACGCTTCATCTGCACTCGAACGTCAAATGGCACGACGGGCATCGGACCACCGCGCGCGACGTCGTCTTCACGATCGAAGCGGCGCGCGATCGCGCGACCGGATACCCGCGCTACGGCGACCTAGCGAACATTACGGAAACTCGTGCGATGGACGACTCGACGGTGCGCATCCGGTTCTCGTCCGCGCCCCCCGGATTCCCGCCGGTGCTGGCCGAGCTTCCGATTCTTCCGTCGCACCTCCTCGCAAGCGTGCCTCGCGCGGACATGCGACGCGCCCCGTACAACACGAACCCGGTAGGCAACGGCCCGTTTCGATTCCGCATGCGTGAGGCGGGTCGTCGCTGGGTGTTCGAGCGCTCGCCCGATTTTCCGCCGGAGCTCGGAGGCCCGGCAAAGGTCGGTCGGCTCGTCGTGGCGGTTGTCGACGAGCCGACCACGAAGTTCGCGGGCCTGGTGAGTGGGGAGCTCGCCGTTGCCGGTATCGCGCCGACCATGGCGTCCCTCGTGTCGCGAGACCAATCACTTCGCGTGATCTCGTACCCCGTCCTCCTGTCGAACGGGATCGTGTTCAACGCCGCACGCGCGCCTTTCGACGACGTCCGCGTGCGCAAGGCCGTCTCGGAGGCGATAGACCGAAAGCGAATCATCGATGCGGCGCTCGCTGGCTACGCAACCCCCGCGTACGGTCCGGCGCCGCCTGACAATCCCCTCGCGCTCCCGGCGCCGCCGCCGCCCCATGCGGCCGACTCGCTCCTCGACGCCGCGGGCTGGACCCGCGCCGCTGATGGCCGCCGAATGCGCGGCGGGAAGATCCTCGGCTTCACGCTTCTCACGGTGGGCAGCGGGGATAATGCGGTGGAGCAGCTGCTGCAGTCCGACATGCGCGCACACGGTATCACGATGGAGATCCGGCAGCTCGAGTTCGGGGCGTTCCTGTCGGAGGCGCGCGCGAAGCCAAAACGCTTCGACGCGCTGTTCACCGGAATCCCGGGCGACCTGTCGCTCTCGTATCTTGCGGCGATGTTCGACTCGAAGCTCTCCGGCGGCGCGCTCGATTACGCCGGCTTTCACACGCCGGAGCTCGATGCCGCATTCGAGCGCGTCACCGCTGCGCGCAGTCACGAGGAGCTCGTGGACGCGTGGCGAGGCGTGCAGCGACTGCTGGACGAGGCGATGCCGGTCGCATGGGTCTACCACTCTCGCGGCGTGCAGGGCGTGACGGCTCGCCTGAGTGGCGTGCGCATGGACCTTCGCGGCGAGATGCCCACTCTCGCGAACTGGCGTCTCGCCGAGTCTCGTACGGGCCGGTGACGGTCCTGCTGCATGGCGCCGATCTCGACGCGCGCCGCCAAACCGCGGACGGGGCGTTGCGCGGGCTTGCGGATTCTCTGGCGCAGGATCTCGAGCCTGTAATGACGAGGCAGTTGTTCATCCCGCCCGAGAAAGCGCGGATGACGCGTCGTGGCGGGCGATGCGAGAAGGACGGCACCTTGCTCGAGTTTGACCCGTGGTCTCCGCGCGCGCATCGATGCCCGAAGTGCGGATCCGTCTTCGACGACGACACGCATTACCGCTGGTGGGTCATGTGGTACCAGCTCTGGCTCGCCGAGCGAGCGGTCCACGCCGCGACGTTGTTCGCGCTTCGTGGCCAGCCGCGACACGCCGAGTTCGCGCGGTCTGTTCTGGCAGCGTACGCCGAGCGCTATCTCGAGTACCCGAACAAGGACAACGTGCTCGGGCCTACCCGCGTCTTTTTCAGCACGTATCTCGAGTCGATATGGCTGCTGCAGCTCGTTGTGGCGCTGGATCTCCTCGAGACCGTGGAGACGGCAACACCAAGGGGACTTGGCGCCGAGGTGCGGGACCGGTTGGTCGAGCCGAGCGCGGCACTGATCGCCGGCTACGACGAGGGCTTGTCGAATCGGCAAGTGTGGAACAATGCGGCGCTGCTCGCCGCCTCGCGCCTCCTCCACGGACGCGTTCCCGATGCGGCCCTCCACGGGCCATCCGGGCTCGTGAGGCACCTAACGAGCGGACTGCTCGCCGACGGGACCTGGTACGAGGGAGAGAACTACCATCTCTTCGCCCATCGCGGGCTCTGGTACGGCGTCACGACCGCAGCCGCGGCCGGTGTCCGTCTCGATCCTGCTCTCCTCGCGCGTTTCGACGAGGCGTTCGCCACGCCGTTCGTCACCGCGCTGCCCGACTTCACGTACCCGTCGCGTCGCGACTCACAGTATCGCGTGTCGCTGCGTCAGTGGCGCTTCGCGGAGCTCGCGGAGCTCGGCCTCGTCAGGCGGCCCGACGACCAGCGATTGAGTGGCGCCCTCGCCACGCTGTATGACCGAACCGTCCCGCGCGGCGACACCGGTCGCTCACGGTCCACCGCGGAGGCCGAAAGAAACACGCCGGCGGTGGGACTCGACCGCGTGGATCTCGGGTGGCGTTCACTCCTGTTCGCCATGCCGGAGCTGCCGCAGCTTGCTCCATCGGCGCCGCGCTCGGCGCTTCTCGCGGAGCAGGGCTATGCGATTCTTCGCCGGGAGGCCGGTACGCTCTACGCCGCGCTCGACTACGGGCACTCGGGTGCGGGGCACGGTCATCCCGACCGCCTGAACTTCGTGCTCGTCCACGGCGCCGATCGTTGGCTGGATGATGTCGGCACCGGATCCTATGTCGACCCGTCGCTGCATTGGTATCGGAGCACGCTCGCGCATAACGCGCCGCTGGTCGACGGGCGCTCGCAGGAGCGAGTCCACGGTACGCTGGTCGCATACGAGGACCGCGGGGACGCCGGCTGGGTGCGTGCGTCGGTAAACGGGGTAGCCCCTGGCGTCACGTTCGAACGGACCATAGTGGCCATGCCGGAGTACGTGGTGGATGAGCTGGTGTGGCAGGCCGCCCGTGACGTGCAGCTGGATCTTCCGTTCCATGCGGACGGCGAGCTTGTTGGCCTGGGACCGTGGACGAGTGCGACCCCAACCGGTGGATCGGACGTCGAGGACGGATTCGGCTTCCTCGCGGACACGGAGACCGCCGTCGGCGCCGCGGACGTTAGGCTCCGCGCGCGACTCGGCGCTTCGACTGCCGACGCGAGGGTCCTTGTCGATCGTCCGAGCGCGTGGTGGCGAGCCATGGCGTTCGGTGCGCCCGGCTCGGGACCGAGCCGCTTCCACTTTGTCCGCACGAGCGGCATGCAGGGCCGAATTCTGAGCGTCTGGGACGTGCGTGGTGTCGTCGAGTCGATCGCTCGCCGGGACCGCGGTGTTACCGTCCACCTGCGAGACGGTGCTCGCCACGATCACGAGCGCGACGACAGGAGCTGGCACGTTACGATCGTCGCATCCGGCGGAACTGCAAGCGTGGATCTCGGCGGCGCTCGGGATCGCCCGCCTGCGGCCGCTGCACCCGCCGCGGCGGGTCGAGCACCGTTGCTCATCCCGCGAACGCGTGGCAGGGCACCGACGACGGCGCCACTCTCGATCGAGCTGTCCGAACGCAACTACAGACGGTCGGAGGCCACGTGGTCCGCCGCTGGAGGACCCCGCGCGACCGTCTCACTGTGGGCGGAAGCCGACGAGCTTGTAGTCGCAGTCGAGGTCGAGAAGCGCGACGTTTACTTCGCGCCGCCGGTGGACTACAACTCGCTCGACAACGAGCATCCCGACACGAACAGCGACGGTGTTCAACTACATGTGGTCGTCCCGGACGCAGCCTCCAGCGGGAAAGTTGCGCGGGAGGTCAACTGGCTCCTGGTCCCCGAGGCCGGCGGAAATCATGTGCGCGTCAGCTCGCGCGCGGTGGGGGGCGTCACGCCGCCCCTTCGCGCGTCATGGCAGCGTACGACGCAAGGCTATTCGGTCCGCATCGGCGTCTCGCTCACCGCGCTCGGCGCCGGGAGCTCGAAGAGCCTGAAGCTCGGCGTCGTGGTCAACGACATGACGTCCGATCGCGAACGCCGCCGCGGACAGCTGGTGCTGGGAGGACGCTCCGGAGAGTTCGTCTATCTCCGCGGCGACCGGCTATCCGCCGAGGACCTTCTCGACTTTCGCATCGCCGATGACTGATTCCGTTCTCGCGCAGGTTCACGTCGTCCTGTACGAGCCCCAGAACCCGATCAACATCGCGGCGGTGGTTCGGGCGATGAAGAACATGGGGGTGAGCTCACTCCGTCTCGTCCGGCCGGTCGAGTACGATCCCTATCGCCTCGAAGGCATCGCGCACGACACGAACGACATCATCGAGCGCATCCAGACGTACGAGGATCTCGACTCGGCGATCGCGGACTGCATGTATGTCGCGGCGTACACGGCCCGGCGGCGTGCCGCGAAGTGGATCGTCACGGATCCACGTCGGTCGGCCGCGGACATCATCGCGGTGACGCAGCACGGACCGGCCGCGATCCTGTTCGGACGCGAAGACAAGGGTCTGCCGAACGACGCGTTGGATCGCGCGCGGACGGTCGTGAACATTCCGACCACTGACCACGCGTCGCTCAACCTCGCGCAGGCAGTTCTGGTGGCGCTCTACGAGCTGCACCTGGCGGCGGGCGACGTGACGCGCGTCATCGGGCCGCCGCGCGACGAGGCACCGCCCGCGACGAGCGAGCAATACGAGCGGTTGTTCGCCAACGTGTCCGATGCGCTCGAGATCATTGCCTTTTTCAAGACTCGCTTTCCCGAGCACATCATGCGTAGTGTTCGGTCGCTGGCGTTTCGGGCAAACCCGGACGCGCGCGAGATCGAGCTCATGCGCGCGATGGCGATCGAGGTCGTGCGGGCGACGGAGCGGGAGCGGAAGCAGCATGCCGCCGCGCTCGAGCGTGCGACGTCGACTCGCCGGCCGGATGCCTAACGCTTCCCGCTTCCGATTCCCGATTCCCGATTCCCGATGCGCCTGTCCCGTTTATTTGGCGGCAAGCCTGACGAGCCACAACAGCCCGAAGAGCCCGATCAGCCGGACGCGGAGGCAGTCGCTGACGACGGCGCGGGCGAAGGCGAAGAGTACGAAGGTATTCCCGAAGGCGACGCGGACGTCGACCTCGACCATCAGTGGCGGACTCGTGCCGCCGACGTGATCCCCGGTGGCGCTTCGACGGGTAGTAAGCGCGCCGCCGCGCTGTACGGCGAAGGCACCGAGTTCGGTCCAACGCATTACACGCGGGCGTCGGGGTGCCACATAACGACCGCCGGCGGCCGCACCCTGATCGACTGCACGATGGCGCTCGGAAGCGTCGCGATCGGCTACGCCGACGAAACAGTGACGCGCGCCGTCCTCAACGCCGCGGCGCTCGGCAACGTCGCCGGGCTGTCGCACACGAGTGAAGTCGACGTTGCGGATCGGCTGTGCGACATCATCCCGTGCGCCGAACAGGTCCGCTTCCTGAAGAGCGGAGCGGAGGCGGTTTCCGCCGCCGTGCGCATCGCGCGCGCGTACACGGGGAAGAGCAAGATCGTCGGGTCGGGCTACTTCGGCTGGCACGATTGGGCGAACGACGGCCGTGGAATCCCCGCGAGCGCGCGCGCGGACGTGCTGCGGGTTCCGTTCGACGATGTCGGCGCGCTCGAGCGTGCGTGTGATCAGGCCGGGTCGGACCTCGCCGCCATCTTGCTCGAGCCGGTTGTCGAAAAGTTGCCGTCGCCGGAATGGCTTGCGGCAGCTCGAAGACTGTGCGAGGCGAAAGGTGCCGTGCTCGTCTTCGACGAGATGAAGACCGGCTTCCGGCTTCGGCCGGGCGGCTACCAGGAGTACGGCAGCTTCGAGCCGGATCTCGCGACGTTCGGCAAGGCGATGGCGAACGGCTTTCCGATCGCCGCCGTTGTGGGGCGTGCCGCGGTGATGGAAGCGGCTGCGGATACGTGGATCTCGTCGACGCTCGCCGGTGAAGCGACGGCGTTGGCCGCCGTCGCCGGAGTATTGGAGTGGCACGAGAAGACCGAGGTGTGCGACACGCTCTGGCGAACTGGCGAGGAGATGATCGGGGCGATCAAGCGGGCGATCGCCGCGAGCGGAGCCGAAGGCGTGAGCGTCGATGGGATCGCCCCCATGTGGTTCCTCCGGTTCGACGAGCCCGAACGCGAGTCGCGATTCCTCGAGCTTGCGTTGGAGCAGGATGTGCTCTTCAAGCGCGGCGCGTACAACTATGCGGCCATCGCACACGACGAGCAGACGCTGATCGACATCGAGCACGCGGCGAGCTCCGCGTTCGTCCAGCTCGTCGAGGAGATGCAGCGCTGATGGCGTCGTCCGCGCCGCTCGCTGGTCCGGGGCCGCTGATCGACGTTCACGCCCACTTCTTCTTCGACGGCTGCGGCCGCGCGGAATGGGAGTCGCTGAACCAGGCACGTTTTCGCGCCGGCGAGCGCATCGGGATCTCGATTCACATCGCGTCGATTCTCGGCTCGTGGGGACGTTTCTCCCCCACGTACTTCGCCTCGCCGGCCGACACCGCCCGCGGGAACGACGCGATGCAGTCCATCGCGCGGGCGAATCCCGATCGCGTTCGGTGGTACGTCGCCGTCAACCCTAACGACACGGACTTCGCGCTGGCCGAGATCGACCGGTGTTTGGACGCCGGCGCGATCGGTGTGAAGCTCGCCGCCGCTCGGCGCGCGGATGACCCGCTGCTCGATCCCATTGCGGAGCGCGCCGCCGCGGGCGGCCTTCCGATTCTGCATCACATCTGGCAGCATCGGCGGCGCCACTGGCCGTCGCAGGACGCGAGCGATGGGGTCGAGCTCGCGCGCCTTGCCGCTCGCCATCCCAGGGCGAGCTTCATCCTCGCGCACATTGGTGGGGGAGGGGACTACCGGCACACGTTCGCCGCTGTGCGCGACGTCCCCAACATCTACCTGGATCTCTCGGGGAGCGGCGTTGACCGCGGCATGCTCGACGACGCCTACGCGGCGGTGGGAGCGACGCGATTGGTCTGGGGCGCGGACATCACGCTCTGTACCGGCCTGGCGAAGCTCTGGGCCCTCGAGGTGAT